>JBEVNG010000549.1:0-7521 GCA_040508235.1 Polyangiales bacterium
TGATCGACCATCTTGTTCATCACGTCTTTGATCTGGAGGATCTCGCCCTTCACATCGACGGTGATCTTCTGGGTCAGGTCGCCGTTGGCGATGGCGGTCGCGACCTTGGACACGTCGCGCAGCTGAACCGTCAGGTTCGACGCCATCGCGTTCACGTTGTCGGTCAGGTCCTTCCAGGTGCCGTAGACGCCCTTGACGTCCGCCTGGCCACCGAGCTTGCCCTCCGAGCCGACTTCCTTCGCGACGCGCGTCACCTCGATCGAGAACGAGCGCAGCGTGTCGACCATCGTGTTGATGGTGTTCTTCAGCTCGTAGATCTCGCCGCGCGCGTCGACGGTGATCTTCTGCGACAGGTCGCCGTTCGCGACCGCCGTGGTGACCTTGGCGATCGAGCGCACCTGAGCCGTCAGGTTCGCGGCCAGACCGTTCACGTTGTCGGTCAGGTCCTTCCAGGTACCGCTGACGCCGGGCACCGTGGCCTGACCCCCGAGCTTGCCCTCGTTACCCACGTCCTTCGCGACGCGCGTTACCTCCGCCGCGAACGACGACAGCTGATCCACCATGACGTTCATGGTGTTCTTCAGCTCCAGGATCTCGCCCTTCGCGTCGACGGTGATCTTCTGCGACAGATCGCCCGTCGCGACCGCGGTCGTCACCTTGGCGATGTTACGCACCTGGGCCGTCAGGTTCGCGGCCAGGCCGTTCACGTTGTCGGTGAGGTCCTTCCAGGTGCCGCTGACGCCCTTGACGTCGGCCTGGCCACCGAGCTTGCCCTCGTTACCGACCTCCTTCGCGACGCGCGTGACTTCCGCGGCGAACGAGTTGAGCTGATCCACCATCGAGTTGACGGTGGAGCCGATGCGCAGGAACTCACCGCGTACCGGGCGCCCCTCGATCTCCAGCACCATCTTCTGCGACAGGTCCCCGCGCGCGACCGCGGTGATGACGCGCGCGACCTCGTTGGTAGGCGCGACGAGATCCGCGATCAGCTGGTTGACCGAGTTCATGCTCTCGGACCACGCGCCCTTGGTCGGACCGACCGAAGCGCGCTCGTGCATCTTGCCTTCGCGACCGACGACCTTGCCCACGCGCACCAGCTCGCTGGTGGTGTGCTCGTTGAGCCCGATGATGTCGTTCAGCAGCTCGCCCGCGCGCGCGAGCACGCCGGTGGTCAGCTCGAAGCGCACGTTGAAGTCGCCCTGCTTGAGCGCCTTCAGGACCTCGACCAGGTGCTCGATCTCCGCGCGGCTGTCGGCCGACAGGCGATCCCACTCGGTCACCGGCACCGTGCCGCCGAGCGCGTTCTTCATGGTCGCGCTCTTGACGGTCTTGCCACCCTTGGCTGGCGGCGGCGCCAACTTCAACTCCGCCTTCGGTCGCTCGCGCTTCTTCGCGCGCTTGCCGGGTTCGAGCGTGTCTTTGATGGTCATGGTGGTGGCACCTGGGCGAGGGTCGAAGCGGCGGTCCTCCGCGCGCGAGCCCCATCACGCGCACGGCGAGCGGGATTCAAGGCGTGTTAACGCACTTTCCCCCGCCACGCCGCAGAGCGTCCAACATCTAGGGGGGACGATCAAGCACGGCAACACTGTGACGATATGTCCCATGGGACGAGACGCCACATCCCGGCAACCGACCGGATCCTACGCTGCCATAGCGCTTGCGGGGGCGTCAGCTCGCGCGCTTCTTGGCAGCCGCGCGCACGCTCTTCTTGAGCACGTTCACCAGACCACCCGGGGCCTGCTCGCGCTTCACCACGTCGAGGTGTCGGCGCAGGAAGCTGATCACCGCGCGTTCATCCGGCCGCAGCTTGGCGCTCGTGTTCACCGCCGACAGCCTCACCTTGGGCACGACCTTGCCGCGCAGGTACGCCTCCAGCACGCCCGGGTGCACGTAGCACTTGCGACAGACGCTGGGCGTGTTGCCGAGCCGCTCCGAGGCCTGCTTGATCGCGTCCACGATGGCACGCTTGCCCGCGGTCTGCGTGTCCGCGGGCCCCGCCGACGCCAGCGCGACCGCGGCCAACACGGTGCCCGCGAAGGTGCGAAAGTCCTTGGCCGTGAAGTCGTCGCCCGCGATCCCGCGCAGGTACTCGTTGACGTCCGCGGAGTCGACGACGTGGCGCTCGCCGGCTTCGTCGAGGTACTGAAACAGCTCCTCGCCCGGGATGTCGCGACAGCGCTTCACGATCTTCGCCAGCTTCTGATCGCTGATCGAGACCGTGTGTTCCTTGCCGCTCTTGCCGCGGAAGTTGAACTGCACCTGTGCGCCGCGGATGCGCGCGTGGCCATCGCGCAGCGTGGTCAGGCCGAAGCTGTTGTTGAGCCGGCTGTACTCCTCGTTGCCCACGCGGATCAGCGTGACCTCCAGCAAGCGCACCACCGCGGCGAGCACCTTGTCCTTGGACAGACCATGTCGACGAAGGTCCGCCTCGACCTTCCCGCGGATGCGCGGCAGCACGGAAGCGAAGTCGAACAGCCGCTCGTACTTGGTCTCGTCGCGCGCCTCGCGGAAGCGCGCGTGGTAGCGGTACTGCTTGCGGCCCTTCACGTCGCGGCCGGTCGCCTGCAGGTGTCCCTGGGGATCGCGGCAGATCCAGACGTCGGTCCACGCGGGCGGGATCACCAGCTTGCGTATGCGCTCCAGCGCCGCGGCGTCGACGGCCTTGCCGCTGTCGTGCAGATAGCGGAAGTTCTTGCCGCTGCGCTTTCGGCGGATGCCGGGCTGCCGATCGTGCACGTAGTGGAGCCCGGCTCGCCGGGCGTCGGCCACGATCTCTTGGTCGGGAACCAGCTGGACCGCCGCGCTCATGAACGCGGGAGGAGCAAGCCTTGTACCAGCTGCGTCAGGGCAGCGTCAGAGCTGCTCGGCGAACAGCAGCGAGACCTCGCCGTCCTCGGCCGAGCTCAGCGCGACCAGGCGGCCGACCGAGCCAACCGTGGTCTGGCTCGCATTGTCGACCGCGTACGTGGCCAGCGCTTGGAACGTGTCCCCCACACGCGTGAACGCGTAGAGTGCGTCCCCGAGCACGAGCAGCTTGTCGCCCACGATGCAGGCTCCACCCTGGCAGCTGGGCACGTCGAGCGCGGCCATGCGCCGCAGCTCGCCGCCCTGCACGCGGTAGACGTAGACGCGGCTCTGCGGGCTGCCGGTGAGCGAGAGCTCGCTGGGCGCGGTGATGACCGCGTACTCCCCGCTGACCTGGATGCTGGCGCCAAAGCCGGGCTGCGGCGGCTCCGCGCGCCCGCCCTCGATGCCGTCGCCCAGCAGCTCGGTCTCGAACTCCATCTGGTCGCCGATCGGGCGATACACGAACACGCGGCCCGGTCCGGCGCGGTGGCCGTTCACCTCGACCGCGTTGCCCGCGAGCACGCGCCCGGCGATCACCGCGACGCTCAGGCCGTAGCCCGGGTTGTACGCGTAGGGCAGCTCGGGCTGCAGCGTTCCGGCCGCCAGCCAGCCGACCGCCGCGTGGCGATACACATCGACCGACGCGGGTTGCCCCAGCACGAGCAGGCCATCGCCGATCGCGACGCGCTCGCCCACGCGCTGCCCGTTGGTCTCGTCGGGCTTGCCCTCGATCATCGCCTCCAGCTCCAGCTCGCTGCCCTTGCGGCGATAGACGCAGGCGAAGCCAGTGCTGCCATCGGCGGCGGGCTGGCCGACCGCGACGCGCTCGCCGTCCGTGGCCAGGCTCGGACCCTGGTGGCCCTCGGCGCCGCGCAGCAGCCGCTCGCGCACCAGGCCGTCGTCCGTGACCCGGTAGAGCACGGCGAACGGGTGCTTGGCGTCCTGACGACAGCCGATCAGCAGCAGGTCGCCGGCGCTCGCGAGCGCGCTGCCGAACTCGTAGAGCCCGGGCCGCGGGGCGCGCAGCGTAACCGCCGGCGTGAGCGCGGCGTCCTCGCCACGGTCGCGCGCAGGCACGATGCCCGATTCGCGTATATCGATCCGGGCGCCCTCCTCGGGCACATGGGTGGTACGCAAGCCGGGGGCGCGGAGCATCGACGGGCCTTTTCTCGAGCGAATACGGGTTTGGGTGTTCAGGGCCCGAGCGAGCCGGTAAGGCGACGTTCGGGCTGATCAGTTTGCACTGCCCGAGCTGACCCGCAATAACGAGGACGGGCTGCTCGTGAGGGGCATCCGCTCTTCCCGCGGTAGCTCGCCATGCGCGACCGCGTTGGTGTGCCCATAGGCCTCGACGGCCCGCACCAGCCGCGAGCTGGACTCGGCGGCCACGTCGCGACCTGTCTGGGCAACCAGACTGCCCTCGCTGGCCGAGGGCAGCAGGCGATCCTGAAACGCGAGCACGCGGGCCATCAGGTTGGGCGCCACGGCGTTGGCGATCACGAGCAGGCGCGTGCCGAGGGTCAGCGTGGTCTCGGCCCGGCGCAGCGCGGCCGCGCGCAGGATGCGGCGAGCCGCGCGCTCGGCGGACAGCGACGTGAGCGGCAGGTTCGCGCCGGTGGCGAACCAGAGGTACTCCTTCTCGCGCTGGCCTCGCATGGTCGCGCGCACGTGCGAGCCGGTGCGGAGCAGGCCGGGCATCACGGTGGTCACGGACACGCCGTCCTTGGCGACCTCCGCGCGCAGGCTCGACGAGAATCCCGTGAGCGCCGACTTGGCGGTGCAGTACGGCATCATGTGCGGCATGCCGAGGCCTCCGCCGACCGAGCTGACGTGCACGATGCGCCCCGCGCGGCGTGTACGCATGTGCGGCAGCACGGCCATCGTCGGGTGGTACGCGGTCCAGAAGACCTGCTCGAAGGCCTGCTCGACGTCGCTCGCGCTCATCATCTCCAGCGGGCCCACCTCCAGCGATGCGGCGCAGGTGATCAACATATCGAGGGAGCCAAAACGCCGCAGTGTCGCGTTGACGAAGTCCTCGACCTGGTCGCGACGGCTAGCGTCGATCGGCCGCGCGAACACGGCGGTCCCGCTGCTTACCAGCTCGCGGCGTGCGCGCTCGAGCTCGGAAGCATCGCGTGCGCAGATGGCCAGCTTGCAGCCGGCCAGCGCGAGCTGCCTCGCGAGCACGAGCCCCAGCCCGCGCGATGCACCCACGATCACCGCGGTCTGGCCGGTCAGCGTGTGCGTGCCGAGCCGGGTCGCGAGCGCGTGCAGGCCCTCCCAAATTCGCATGCGAGGCATCTTCTCCTCCAGAGCTTGCAGCGCATCATACAGAAAGCGCGCCACGGCGCGTATCCGGCATTCAGCTCGCGCGTGCAGGTTCGCCACGCTGGCTCAAGGCTTGCTTCGTGTGAACCACGCCATGGATAGCCCAACGAACACGGAGTCGCTCGCCTACTTCGCGCCTCCCCGCGAACGGAACCCCAAAGGCGAGATGCGCAAGGTCGGCCTGGAGCTGGAGCTCGGCAACCTTACCCTCGAGCGCACGCTGGAGATCGTGCGCGACGCGTGTGGCGGCGAGATCGTGTCGGACAGCCGCACGGAGGGCGCCGTGCGCGACACCGAGTTCGGACGCTTCAAGGTCGAGGTCGACTCGGCGCCGCTCAAGGAGCGCAGCTACCTGCGCCCGCTCGAGGCGCTCGGGCTCGATCCGGACTCGCCCACCGCGCTGCTGGTCGAGGACTCGGTGCTGCAGCTGGCGCGCGAGATCGTGCCGTTGGAGGTGGTGACGCCGCCTATCCCGTGGGACCGCCTGCAGGAGCTCGACCCGCTGTGGTCGGCGCTGCGCGCGGCTGGAGCACAGGACACACGCAGCTCGCTGCTGCACGCGTTCGGGCTGCACCTCAACCCCGAGCCGCCCGACTTCGAGACGAACACGCTGTTGGCGATCGTGCGCGCGTTCTTGTTGCTCGAAGACTGGATCGTGACGACCGCCGACACCGACCTGGCCCGGCTGATCGCGCCGTACATTCGTACGTTCCCGGAGCCGTATCGGCGTAAGGTATTGCAGCCCGACTACCAGCCCGACTGGACCGCGTTCGTGGACGACTACCTGGAAGCCTCACCCACTCGCAATCGGCCGCTGGATCTGCTGCCGCTGCTCGCGCACCTCAAGGCGCCCGGGCTGGAGCAGCGCGTGGAGGACTGGGAGCTGGTGAAGGCGCGTCCCACGTTCCACTACCGGCTGCCCAACTGCGAGCTCGCGCGCGCCGACTGGACGCCGGCGGAGGAGTGGAACCGCTGGGTGACGATCGAGCGCGTGGCGAACGACCCGGCGTTGTTGCGCGAGCTGAGCCTGGCGTACCTCGACACGCCCGACCTGCCGCTGCGTGTGCAGCGCGGCAGCTGGTCCGCGCACGTGGCTGCGCGACTCACGGTTGGCTGAAGCATGGATCGCGCGCGCCCGCTGATCGGAGTCACGGGTCCGCGCCGCGGTGGCTGGCCAGCGTGGATCTTCACGCGCTACGCGGTGTATCGCGCCGGGGGACGCGCCCTGCGCATCACCAGCGCCAGCAACCTGGAGCTCGCGCGGCTGCAGGGCCTGGTGATCGGAGGCGGCGCGGACGTAAGCGATCCGCTCGGGGAAAACCCACTCGATCCACCGCCACCGCCCACGCGCGTGCGTTGGCCACGCAAGCTGCTCGACGTGTTGTTCGCGCCGCTGGTGCTGCTGGTGCGCCTGATCGCGTCGACCAAGCGGCACGGCTTCGATCCCTCGCGCGATGCGCTGGAGCTGTCGCTGCTGGAGCATGCGCGTGCGCATGACCTGCCGGTGCTTGGCATCTGTCGTGGCTCGCAGCTGATGAACCTGGCCGAGGGCGGCACGCTGGTGCGCGACGTGGACACGCTCTACGACGAGCGCCCGCAGCTGTACACGGTGTTACCGCGGCGCGAGGTGCTGGTGCGTCCGGGCAGCGTGCTGCACCGCATCGTCGGGCGCGAAGAGCTGCTGGTGAACAGCCTGCACTTTCACGCGGTCAAGGAGCCCGGGCGCGGCTTTGCCATCGTCGCCAGCGAGCCGAGTGGCGTGCCGCAAGCCATCGAGCACTCGGCGCGGCGCTTCTACATCGGCGTGCAGTGGCACCCCGAGTACCTGCCGCAGCAGCGCAGTCACCAGCAGCTGTTTCGTGCGCTCTGTGAGGCCGCGCAGTCCACGGCTGCGGACGTCGCGCCGGCGCGCGTGGCAGCGACCGCGCAGCGACGCTGAGCCAAGCTCGCGCGCGGCGACCTCGCACATCGCGACGCAAACGCCCCAGCGCGGTGCGCGCTGCAGGCCCCATTGCACGCGCGCATTGGCGCAAGACGGCGGGGCACGCAGGTTGCACTCATGCAGCCCAAGGGTTTCGCGGGGAGGTTCCAGAATGCCAACGGACAATCCACAGACGCAGCAAGCGGCCGCGCGTATCAACGAGCGCGTCGAACAGGGTGCGCAGCGCGTCGAGCAGGAAGTGCAGAGCGCAAGCAACGCGGCGATTCAGCAGGTGCGCGCCGCACGCGATCGCGCCGAGCACGGAATCGAGGAGCAGCGCACCATGGTGGTGGAGCGGGTACGCCGCTTTGGCGACGCGCTGCGCCAGACCAGCGATCATCTGTCGCGCCAGGACCAGCTCGCGC
>JBEVNG010000559.1:0-12155 GCA_040508235.1 Polyangiales bacterium
GACCCAGGCCGAGGAGGGTGGTCGCGCGACCGGGGGTCGAACGTCGGCAGGCTAGCCCAGACGCAAGCGGGTCCGGCCCGAAGCGCGGCCTACAGGAGGCGCGCGCCACGCCGGCGCAATGCGCATGCAGCCAGCGCGAGCACGTGCGCTCGCCGTGTGCGGACGAATCACTTCGTGTGCGAAGTTTTGGGCTCCGATCGCGACCTTACTGTCTGTTGTCTGCTCCGCGCCCGACCGCGCACGGCGCCGGCTCGCGGGTGCACTCTGCTCGCTAATTGGTGTTCAGCGGATCACTCGGCACACACTCAGACGCGCAGGTTCGTGAGTCGGGGGACTACATCAGAACCTTCCCTTTCGGGATGACGCGTTCCGAGCGGCGCTCGTGTAAGTGCAATGGGTGCCGGAAAAATTGCGTCACGAAATAGCTCAAGCACTGCATTTTCTCGACCGATACGGAGCCTAAGCCGCCGACCATCTAGTCGCGGACGGCGATCGAAGATTCGCCATGGAGGGCATCATGAGGGCAGGAAGTTCCTACGTCGCGACTGCAGTCGCGCTCGGGATCATCACGTTTACGGGTTGCGCGGCGGACGACGGCAGGGATGACGGGGCTCCTGCGCCCAATGAAGACTGGGGCGACTCGACCAAGTATCCGGAGATCGGCGGCGCGTTTCAGAGCCTCGATGCACTGACCGGGACCTGCGCGTTCGCGAACGGCATCGTCACCGTGACGTCGACCGCGGCGCAGACGATCCTGATCGGCAAGCGCGCGGTGGACTCGGTGATCCTCGTCAACGGCGCGACCTGTGAGACGGTCGCGACCCCGACCGTGCCCGCGACGCCCGCCAACGCGACCACGATGAAGCGCCTGGTCGTGAACGGCGCGGCCAACGCGGCCGAGGTGCTCGTGTTCGACTTCCTGGGCGGCTTCTTCGCGCCCGGCGTCGCGACCGCGACCTCCGGTGGCATCGTGATCGACCTCGGCGCCGGCCTCGGCGACGGCGTCGCCATCCGCGGCACGGACGCAGCCGACACCATCTTCATCGGCTCGGACGGCCTCGCCTTCAACGCCGACAACTACAAGGACATCACGTTCGCCGGCGTCGAGACGCTGAGCCTCGCGCTCGCGGGCGGCAACGACGTGCTCACGGCGACCAACGCCACCGCGACCAAGGGCGTGAACGGCAACGCGAGCATCCCGCTGACGTTGTTCGGCGGCGCGGGCAACGACGTGCTGCTCGGGGGCGACGCAGTCGACACGGTCAACGGCGGCCCCGGCAACGACACCCTCAGCGGCGGCGCCTTGGCGGACACGCTGAACGGCGACGACGGCGCGGACATCATCCAGGGCACCGCGGCGGCCGACGGCAGCGACACGATCAACTGCGGCAACGAGACGCCGACCAACACGTCGATCGACATCGTGAGCTACGACAAGCGCACCAACGTGATCACGGCGAACCTCGGTAGCAACACCGCGGGTGAGTCCGGCGAGACCGACGCGGTCAACTCGAACTGCGAAGGCGTGACGGGCGGCTCGGGCAACGACTCCCTCACGGGCGACGCGAACGACAACGTGCTCTCCGGCGGACCCGGCAACGACACGTTGGTGGGCGCGGCCGGCAACGACACGCTCAACGGCGGCGACGGCAACGACTCGTTCAGCGAAGGCGCGACCAGCAACGGTGGCGACATCTTCAACGGCGGCGCCGGCATCGACACCGTCGACTACGGCTCGCGCACCAACGCCCTGGCCGTCACCATGGATGGCAGCACGGCGGACGACGGCGAGGACAACGAGGCCGACAACGTCAAGGCCGACGTGGAGAACATCATCGGCGGCACCGCCGGCGACGACATCACGGGCAACACGCTCGCGAACACCATCACCGGTGGCCTCGGCGCGGACACGCTCAGCGGCGGCGTCGGCGACGACATCTTCCTCGAGGGCGCGGCCACCAACGGCGGCGACGTCTTCCAGGGCGGCGCCGGCATCGACTTGGTCGACTACAGCCTGCGCACGGGGAACCTGACCGTGACCATGGGCGACGACACCGCGAACGACGGCCTCGCTCTCGAAGCGGACGACATCAAGGACGACGTCGAGAACCTGTTCGGCGGCGCCGGCGCGGACAACCTGACGGGCAACGCACTGGCCAACCTGATCGAGGGTGGCCTCGGCGACGACACCATCAGCGGTCTCGACGGCAACGACCGCCTGGACGGCACGGACAGCGGTTCGGCGACCAACAACATCACCTGCGGTCTGGGCGACGACTTCGCCTTCAACAAGGGCGCGGGCACGTACGCCGCCGACTGCGAGATCAAGGGCAACTAACATCGAAGCCGTCCGAGCTGGTCTCGAACGGCGAACGGTGACGCGATGATGGCCTCCGGAGCTCGGCTCCGGGGGCCGTCTCCGTTTTGGACCTTCCCATCCGTCAGTCTGCAGACCGCATGCGCGCTTGCGCTCGCGATCGCACGCATGAAGAGGAGTAAGTCAGTTGCATAAAGGCCTCATGTCGCCGAGCATACTGACGGGGGCCGTTCCTCGAGCGAGGGACGATGCGAGCGCTCGAAGCAAGGCGTGACGCAGTGCCATTTCTTCTCGTAGGGGGCAACAGTGGCGAGAACTGAGCAGAGCCGCGTCGCGCAGCGCGGGCGTGTATTCGCGTTGATCGTGGCGGCGGCTTTCGCGGGCGCGTGCGGCGACGACAGCGGCGACGGCGACAAGGTCGAAGAGGACAGCGGTACGCCGACGGACGCCGCGCGTCCCGATGCGTCGCGTCCCGATGCGACCGTCGACGCCGCGACCGATGCGGGCATCGACGCGGGCCGTGACGCCGGCACCGACGCAGGCCGCGACGCGGGTGGCGTGGACGCCGGTCCGCTCGCCGTCGCGGGCGAGGATCCTCCCACGATCGCCAAGGTCGGCTTCTACGACGACGCGCTCGGTCTGCGCATCCTGCTCGCCGGCAGCGACAAGAACGGCGACATCGCCAGCTACACCATCTCGTTCTTCGACATGGCCAACGTGCCGGTGGTGGTCAACCTCGACGGCATGGACGAGACGCAGGACACCTCGCTCACCGACGAGATCACCCACGACGACGCGTACGCGGACTTCTTCGTCAAGTTCACGCCCAGCATCGAGCTGCTCAGCAAGGTGAAGAAGATCAAGGTCACGGTCACCGATAAGGGCGGCCGAAGCAGCGCCGAGTCCGAGGCGACGCTGGGTGCGGCTCCCACCGTCTCCGGCGCCTGCGACCCGAACGGCTTCAACCGCTGCGGCACGGCGAACACGTTCTGTGCGCCGCAGCCGAACGGCAACTTCAGCTGCCAGCCGCTCAACACCGTGCGCATGAACGCGTGCACGGCCAACAACGTGCTGACGCTCAAGCCGCCGGCCACGGCCAGCGTCAGCGGCAACCTGAACAGCGCATCGTACTGGGACGCGCCGATGGGCTGCGTCGGCGGTGGCGGCGAGACGATGGCGTTCAAGGACCGCGTCGTGAAGCTGGTGCTCGACGCGCCGGCCAAGAAGGTCACGCTGTCGACCGGACAGCTCGGTGCACAGGGTGGCCCCACCTTCGACGCGGTCATCTACAAGCTCGACATGTGCAACGCCAACCCCGTCGCCTGCGTCGACAGCGCCTGCGCCTGCGGCGAGTACTCGCTGGTGCTCAACGACCTGCCCAAGGGCGACCACTTCATCGTGGTCGACTCCTACCCGGTGGCCGAGGCGACGGGCGACAGCTTCACGCTGACCGCGACCGTCGAACAGTAAGAGTCTGCTGACCGCGACGCGGGCACCACTAGCGTGAACGCGGCGCGGATCAGCCCTTCAGGCTGGGCGCCGACCGCTTGTCGCGGCCGAGGGCGCGCTTCTGGTGGCTCGACGCAATCGTGTTCGGATCGAGCGCGTGCTTGAGCCCCGCGACGTCGAGCGGCTTCACGATGTATGCGTCGAAGCCCGCGTCGAGCGCACGCGCGCGGTCCTCGGGCCGGCCGTAGCCGGTCACCGCCACCATGTACATGTCGCGCCCCTCGTCGGAGGCGCGCACGCTGCGCGCGATCTCGTAGCCGTCCATGCCGGGCAGTCCGATGTCGACCAGCGCCACGTCGGGCTTGCTGGCCAGCGCGAGCTCCAGCCCGCTGGTGCCGTCGCTGGCGCCCTGCACGTCGTGCCCGATGTGACGCAGCCACATCTGCACCAGCTCCAGCGTGTCCTCGTTGTCCTCGATCACCACCACGCGCAGGTTGTGGCCGTTGCCGGGCGCGTTGTCCGAGCTCGCCTTGGGCTGCGCCTGCGGCGTGTCCTGCGGCGTCGGCACGGCCGGCAGGTGCACGATGAACTCGCTGCCCTTGCCGAGGCCGTCGCTGCGCGCGAGCACGCCACCGCCGTGCAGCTCCACCAGGCTCTTGGCCATCGACAGGCCGATGCCGAGTCCACCCAGCGAGCGAGCGAGCGAGTGGTCGATCTGCACGAACGGGTCGAAGATCTTGGCCAGCATCGGGCGCGGGATGCCGATGCCCTGATCGCGCACCGAGATCTCGGCCAGCCGGTTCTGTTCGTCCCAGCGCTCGCGCAGCTCCAGCGTGATGGTGCTGCCCGGCTCCGAGAACTTGGAGGCGTTGTTGAGCAGGTTCATCAGCACCTGCTCGATGCGCAGGTCGTCGCCTTCGATCTGGAACGGCTGCTCGGGCAGCTTGAGCACCAGCTGCTGGCTGCGCGCGTCGAGCGTGAGTCGGCTGCCCTGCACGGCCTGCCGAACCACGTGGCCGAGCTCGATCTGGTGGCTGCGCAGCTCCAGCGTGCCGCGCGTCATGCGCGAGACCTCGAGCAGGTCGTCGACCATGCGCGCGAGCACCGCGACCTGGCGGTGGATGACGTCGCGCGGACGGGCCAGGCCATGCGTGCCCGCGTGCTCCAGCACGTTGCTGGCCGCGCTGATGGCGTGCAGCGGGTTGCGCAGCTCGTGCGCGAGCATGCCCAGGAACTCGTCTTTGCGCCGCGACGCCTCGGCCAGCTCCTCCACGCGTGCCGCCAGCTCCTTGGCCACCCGCTTTTCCTCGCTGACGTCCGCGATCATCAGCACGGTGCCTTCGCTGCTGCCGTCCTCGCGCTGCACCGGGTAGCCGCTGATGCGGTAGCTGAGCTCGCCGGCGTGGGCCTCGATCTCGTGGCGGCCCTGGCGGGCGCGCGTGATCAACGCGTCGAGCGCATCCTGGGCGACCACCTTGCGCAGCAGCTGGGCGACGTTCTGCCCCTCCAGCTCGTGCATGTTTCGCCCCACCAGCCGGCCGGCCGCGCCGTTGCCTTCCTCCACGCGGCCCTGGCTGTCGACCAGCAGCAGCGCGTCCTGGATGGCGTCGAACGTGCGGTGCAGCCGCCGCGCGGCCTTGCGCTCGGCCTCCTCCGCGCTGCGCGTGCGCACCACCGCGCGGATGGTGGCCAGCAGCTCCATGGCGTCGATCGGCTGCGCCAGGTAGATGTCCGCGCCACTCTCCAGGCCCTCGACCTTGCGGTCCGTGGAGGCGTAGGTGGCGGAGGTCTGGATCACCAGCGTGTTGGCCGTGCTCGGGTCGCCCTTGATGCGGCGGCACACCTCGAGGCCACTGATGTCGGGCAGCTTGATGTCGAGCAGCACGAGGTCGGGGCGCTGTTGCTGCACCACCCGCAGCGCCGAGCCACCGTCCGAGGCCTCCAGCACCGTGTAGCCACCGCCGCGCAGGATCTTGCTGAGCAAGTAGCGCGTGGCGGCGTCGTCGTTGACGTTGAGTACGACCAGCGGAGTGCTCATGACAGCGTCACCCCTCGGTTGCCGCGAATACCCGCCTTCTCCAGCGCCTCACGGATGCGCGCGATCGCGATCTCGCGCGACAAGCTCTGCTTGGACAGGATGGCGGAGGCCTCTGTCTCCAGGCGCTTGCGCTCCTCGTCCGCCAGGTTCTTGGATGTGTAGATGACGACCGGGATGTTGCGCGTCGCCGGGTCGCGCTTGAGCTCATCGAGCACGTCGAACGCGCTCATCGTGGGCATCACGAAGTCGAGCAGGATCACGTCCGGTTGGTGCTCGCGCGCGGCCGCGATGCCCTCCATGCCATCGCTCGCCTCGAGCACATGATAGGGCGAGCCGGCGAGCGTCTTGCGCACCAGGTAGCGCGCGACCTTGTCGTCGTCGATCACGAGCAGCTTCTCCACGGTCTGGCGCTGCGCCATCGAGCGCAGCTTGGTGATCAGCCAGTCGCGCTCGACCGGCTTCATGAAGAACTCGTCGGCGCCGAGGGCACGCGCGCGCTCTTCGCGGTTGGTCACGGTCACGACCAGCGCCGGCACGTCGCGCGTGGCCTCGTTGTTCTTGAGGTCGGCCAGGAACGACCAGGACGCCTCGCCGTCGAGCATGATGTCGAGCACCACCGCGGACGGGCGCACTCGCTCCAGCGCGGCGCGCGCTTCGTCGAGCGTGCGCGCGGGGATCACCTGAAAGCCCGAGCCGCGCAGGTACTTCTCGTAGAGCAGCAACGTCTGACGGTCGTCCTCGACCACCAAGACCGGCTGGTGGCCGGGCTCGACCTGCTTGCTGCGCTCGACCAGGGCGGCGACCTCGCGCGCCTCCGGGTGATACACCGGCACGCTCAGCGTGAACACGGAGCCCTTGCCGGGCTCGCTCTCGACTTCCAAGGAGCCGCCGAGCCGCACCGCGAGGTTGCGCGACAGCGTGAGCCCGAGGCCGGTACCCTTGTGGACGCGCTGCAAGGGATTGTCGGCCTGGTAGAACTCCTCGAACACGCGCGCCTGCTCCTCGAAGGGAATGCCGATGCCGGTGTCCGCGACGCGCAGCGAGAGCTGATTGTTGGCCTCCAGCGTGGCGCTCACGCGCACCTCGCCGCGCTCGGTGAACTTGAGCGCGTTGGCGACCAGGTTGCGCATCACCTGCGCGAGCTTGCCCTCGTCGGTGTCGAGCATGATCGTCTCGCGCGGCACGTCGAAGATCAGGTCGACGTCCTCGTTGGTCGCGAGCGGGCGCAGCATGCCGCGCAGCGACAGGAAGAAGCCCTCCACGCTGAACTGCTGCGTGCGCAGGGCCACGCGCTCGGCCTCTGTCTTGGACAGGTCGAGCATGTCGTTGACCAGCGCGTACAGCGACTCCGCCGACTGGCGGATGAAGTTGAGCTGCGTCTCCTGCTCTTCGTTCAGGTCGCCGTCCGAGCGGCCGAGCAACAGCTTGCTCAGGCCGAGGATCGAGTTGAGCGGCGTGCGAAACTCGTGGCTGACGTTGGTGACCAGGCGCGACTTGATCTCGCTCGCGCGGCGCAGCGAGTCGTCTTTCTCGTCCAGCTCGTTGTGCAGGGCGACGACCCCGCGATAGCTCTCCTGCAGCTGCGCGTGCAGGTGCACCAGCTCCTCGTGGCGACGCAGCAGCTCGCGCTGCTGGCGGTCGGTCTCGCGGTGCAGGGCGGCCATCTCGGAGAGGTTGGAGCTCAGCTGACCCAGCGCGCTGGCGTAGTCGCTGGGCACGAAGCTGCCGGTGAGGGCGATGCGCGCGTCCGGCAGGCGGGTGGCGCGCAGCGCGAGCACCTGCGGCTTGCCCTGCACCTGCAGCACCACCTCCCAGGCTTGCTCGGGGTCGAGGCTGCCGTGCTCGGCCTGCGCGAACAGCTTCTGCACCTTGCTCTCGGTGCCGGGCATGGCCGCGTCGATCAGCTTGCTGCCGGCGGCGAGCCCGAGCCGCGCGTTGGCGCGCTCGTCGAGCCAGAGCAGATCGCTGGCCGGCCCGCACAGGAGCTGAATCTCCCGGCTGTGTCCGGCGAACGCGTTGGGGTCAGGGGCGGTCACATAGGCTCCGCAAAGGGGCTCAGCATTGAAGCAGGCTGCGAACCTGACTGACTAGCGCTTCGGCGTCGGT
This sequence comes from Polyangiales bacterium, assembly GCA_040508235.1. Lineage (GTDB taxonomy): Bacteria > Myxococcota_A > Polyangia > Polyangiales > DASUME01 > DASUME01. The sequence continues at coordinate 7,911 of JBEVNG010000559.1, forward strand.
GCCGCAGGCTTGTACACCGAGACGCGTACCGAGTCCCGGCGTCGCGTCGACGAACGCACCGCCGACGATGATCGGCAGCATCGGCGCCACAGCGCGCACTTCCGCCACAGCCTTTTCGAGCGAAGGCCAGTGGAAGGGCATGGTGGCGGACAGGCCGAGCGCGTCGGGCCGATCGGCGCGCACGACCTCGACCAGCGAGGCATGCGAGACGTCGGCGCCGAGGTAGTGCACATCGAAGCCGGCCATCTCCAGGAAGTCGGCACCCATGCGCGCGCCGAGGTCGTGCAGCTCGCCCTCAACGCACGCGACCAGCACGCGGTGGCCGTTGGGCGCGGGGCGGGGCAGGTGCTGGTAGAGGTGGGACATCACGAGCTGCGAGATCGAGGTCGCCAGGTGCTCCTGCGCGACCGAAATGCGATTCTCCTGCCACAAGCGACCCACCTCACGCTGGGCGGGCAGGATCATGCGCAGCTCCAGCTCGGCCGGGGATACGCCGGCGGAAACGCCTTGCACCATCGCCAGCCGCACGGCCTCGCCCGCGTCGCCCGCGAGGGTCGCCTGCAAGTAGGCGTCGGTGAAGCCGAGCGCCGAGGCCGGCAGTGAGAAGGACAACGTCATCCGTGGGGAAGTAGTCACGAAGCGGGGCCTCGACAGGGCGCCGACGACCCCGCTTGGGAATCTTAGGGAAGGGTGCGCACGACGCGGAGCGAGTGTCCAGCGCGCGCACCAAAATGGGCTCGTACTTTCCGTACCCTAGACGCCGGGCACGGCACCGATCGACGCTGTATCCGAGCCCGGGGGGCGGGAGGTCGCGTGCGCGCCGATGTTCAGGTGAGGAGCGAGGAGTCCGGCGTGCACGCCTCGGAGCCGGCCGGGCTGGACTACCAGCGGCTGTTCGAGGCCGCCCCCGCGCCGATGATGGTGCTCGATCCGGAGCTGCAGATCATCGCGGTCACCGACAGCTACAACCGCGCGACGCAGACCACGCGCGCGCAGATGATCGGGCGCCACCTCTTCGAGGTCTTCCCGGACAATCCGGGTGACCCCGCCGCCGACGGTACCCGCAACCTCAAGCGCTCGCTCGAGCGCGTGCTGCGCGAGCGCGTGCTCGACACCATGCAGCTCCAGAAATATGACGTGCGCGGGCCGGACGGCGAGTGGGTCCAGCGCTGGTGGAGCTGCGCGAACACGCCCGTGTTCCACGAGGACGGCTCGCTGCGCTGCATCATCCACCGCGCGGAGGACGTGACCGAGTACGCGCGCGAACGACAGGCCCAGCGGCTGGACGAGATCCAGCGCATGGAGGCCGACCTGCTGCAGCGCGCGGACGAGCTCAATCGCGACCTACGCGGCGCCAAGGCGCGGCTGGAAGAGCGCGTAGCCGAGCGCACCGTGGAGCTCGCCGACAAGAACCGACGGCTGGTGCACGAGAGCTCGGAGCGCGAGCGCGTGGAGCTGGCGCTGCGGGAGAGCGAAGCGCACGTGCACGAGGCGGAGCTGCGCGTGATGAAGGAGCAGCTGCAGAACGCGCGCAACGTCTTCAATCGCTTCTTCACGCTGTCGCAGGACCTGATGTGCGTCGCCGACCCGGACGGCGCGTTCCGGCAGGTGAACCCCGCGATCGCGCAGCTCGGCTACACGGTCGACGAGGTGATCGGCCAGGGCCTGCTCGTCTACCTGCACCCGGAGGATCACGAGTCGATCGTGGGCATGCTCGACAGCCTGTCCAGCGGCAAGGCCACCGCGCAGTTCGAGGCGCGCTTTCGGCGCAGCGACGGCAGCTACCGCTGGTTGTCGTGGACCACCACCCCGGACGAGGTGGGCATGCTGTACGCGGTCGCGCGCGACGTGACCGACACGCGGCTCATGACCGAGCAGCTGGTGCAATCGAAGGCGCTGGCCGACAGCGCCAACCGGGAGCTGGAGTCGTTCTGCTACACGGTGGCGCACGACCTGCGCGCGCCGCTGCGCAGCATCGACGGCTTCAGCCAGGCGCTGCTCGAGGACTACGGCGACAAGCTCGACGAGGACGGCAAGAACTACCTGGCGCGGCTGCGTGGTGGTGCCCAGCGCATGGCGCACCTGATCGACGACCTGCTGTCGCTGTCGAAGCTGTCGCGCGGGGAGCTGATGCGCGACCGCGTCGACCTGACCAAGATCGCGCGCACACTCGTGGAGCGCCTGCGCGAGACCTACCCGGAGCGCCAGGTCGACGTCACGATCGCGCCCAACCTGCACGCGCAGTGCGACAGCAGCCTGGTGCAGAACGCGCTGGAGAACCTGATCGGCAACGCCTGGAAGTTCACGCGCGAGCGGGCCGACGCGCGGATCGAGATCGGGCAGACCAGGCTGGACGGCGAGCGCGTGTTCTTCGTGCGCGACAACGGCGCCGGCTTCGACATGCAGTACGCGCACAAGCTGTTCGGCGCCTTCCAGCGCCTGCACGCGGCCAAGGAGTTCGAGGGCACCGGCGTGGGGCTGGCCAGCGTGCAGCGTGTGATCAACCGCCATGGCGGTCGCATCTGGCCTCAGGCCGAGGTCGGCAAGGGCGCCACCTTCTACTTCACTCTACCGGGCGAGGAGCTGTCATGAGCGAGAAGGTCATCCTCCTAGTCGAAGACCAGCCGGATGATGAGTTGTTGACCATCCGTGCGCTGAAGAAGAACAACATCCGCAACGAGGTGAAGGTCGTGCGCGATGGCGCCGAGGCGCTCGACTACCTGTTCGGCCGCGGCCAGTACGAGCAGCGCACGCTGCCGCAGGTGATCCTGCTCGATCTCAAGCTGCCCAAGGTGGACGGCCTGGAGGTGCTGCGGCAAGTGCGCGCCGATCCGCGTACGCGCCCGCTGCCGGTGATCGTGCTGACGTCATCGAAGGAAGAGCGCGACGTGGTGCAGAGCTACAACCTCGGCGCCAACAGCTACGTGCGCAAGCCGGTCGACTTCGAGCAGTTCAGCGAGGCGGTACGTCAGCTCGGGCTGTACTGGTTCGTGCTCAACGAGCTGCCTCCGCCCGCGACCGAGGCCGACTGATGGTTGCGCTGCGCGTACTCTTGCTGGAGGACGACGAGAGCGATGCGCTGCTCGTGCTGCGTGCGCTCAAGAACGGCGGCTACGAGCCGACGCACCGGCGGGTGTACACGCGCGAGGCCTTGTTGCAGGCGCTACGCGAGGTCGAGTGGGAGATCGTGATCTCGGACTACTCGATGCCCAGCTTCGACGCGCCGAGTGCGCTGGCGATCATCCGAGAGCACGCGCCCGAGCTGCCGTTCATCATCGTCTCCGGAACGGTCGGCGAGGCGGTCACCGTGCAGGCGATCAAGGCCGGAGCACACGACTACCTGATGAAGGACCGGCTGGCGCGCCTGGGCGTCAGCGTCGAGCGCGAGCTGCGCGAGGCGGAGGAGCGCAAGCGCATCAAGGCGGCGCAGTCGACCGCCCGCGAGGCGCTGCGCGAGAAAGAGCGCGCGGAGGCGGCCAGCTCCGCCAAGAGCTCGTTCCTGGCGCACATGAGCCACGAGCTGCGCACACCGCTGAACGCGATCATCGGCTTCTCCGAGCTGCTGGAGCAGGGCATCGCGGGCGAGCTGAACGACAAGCAGGGCGAGTACGTGAACTACGTGCTGTCGAGCGGCCGCTACCTGCTCGGACTGATCACGGACATCCTCGATCTGTCCAAGGTCGAGGCGGGGCGGCTGGAGCTGAGCATCGAGGACACCGACCTCGAGCCCATCGCGCAGCACGTCGAGAGCAGCCTGACGCCGCTCGCGAGCAAGAAGCACGTGGCGCTGGAGCTGGAGCTCGACAGCGAGCTGCCCACGCTGCACGCGGACCCGATGCGCCTGCAGCAGATCCTGTACAACCTGCTCTCGAACGCGATCAAGTTCACGCCCGAGAACGGGCGCGTGTCGCTGCGCGCACGGCCCGCGGGGCGCATGATCGAGCTGGCGGTGATCGACAACGGCGTCGGCATCCGCAAGGAGGACCTGCCCAAGCTGTTCCGCGAGTTCGAGCAGCTGGGCGCCGCGGAGGCGCGCCGTGGTGGCACGGGGCTGGGGCTCGCGCTGACCAAGCGCCTGATCGAGCTGCACCACGGCTCGATCGAGGTCGAGAGCGCCCTCGGCCAGGGCTCGACCTTCACCGTGCGCCTCCCGATGGGCGCAGCAGAGACGCGCAGCAGCGCCTAGCGACCTAGCAGGACGTCCAGCACGCCGGGCTGGGTGAGGTCGCTGTAGACCGCGTGCGC
>JBEVNG010000567.1:0-10049 GCA_040508235.1 Polyangiales bacterium
TGGCCGCGCACGGGGTGCAACGATCCGCGGTGGCAGTCGCGGGCGTGACGACGTAGCTACCCGGTGCGCATGGGCTCGTGTACGCGGTGCACATGGCGACCTCAGGCGGCGCCGCGCTGAACGTGCCCGCCGCGCAGGGCACGCAGCGATCCGCGGTCGTAGTCGGGTTCGTCAGGAAGCGGGTGCCGGCGGGGCACGACGACGTGTAGGGAATGCAAGCCTCGCCCGCCATGGTGTTGTAGCCAGCCACGCAGTCCGCGCATGAGGCCCCTGCCGACGAGCTCTGGCCTATTGGGCAGGGCGTGCACGAGCCACCGGCCGCACTCTGCGTGCCGGCCGAGCAGCGGTTGCAGAGCATGCCGTCCTTGAAGTGGTTTGCGTTGCACTGGCAGGTGCCGTCCGCGATCGGCGTGGAGTTCGCGGGGCAGTCGGTGCAGTCCGCGATGTCGTCCGAGCCGCCAGGGCTGGACTTGCCGGTCCCGCACGGCTTGCAGGCGGTTGCTGCATCGAGGTCGTTGTACGAGTTGGCTGGGCAAGCCGCGCACTGCGTCCCGCTCCAGAAGTTGCCCTTGCCGCAGTCGGCGCACACGCGGTTGTTGGTGGCTGTGGGCGCGACGCTCTCGTACTGGCCCATGCCGCACGCGGCGCGCCACGGCATGCACATGTTCGACGTGTTGGCGGTCGCGGCCGTGCTGTACGTACCCGCCTCGCAGGCGACGCAGGTGCGGTTCGCGGAGGCCGAGCCCGCCGTGCCGACGTGCTGGCCGGCACCGCAATTGGTCCAGGTGCTGCAGCTCGTCAGGTTGTCGGCCGCGGTGAACGTTCCCTCGGCGCAGGCGCGGCAGGTGCGGTCCGTGGTGGTGGTGCCGTCCGCGAGCACACGCGTGCCCGCTCCGCAGGTCGCCCACGGCATGCAGGCCTGTGCGTTGGTCGCGGTGCTGTAGAACCCACCCGCGCAGGCGGTGCACGAACGGTTCGCGGTCGCGGAGCCGTTGGAGACCACGAAGGTACCGCTGCCGCAGTCCGACTTGGGTGCGCACTGGCTGGCCGGGTTTTGATCGTCATCCCAGGTCATGCCGCCGCAGGCGACCGGAGCCGCGGTGCCGCCGGCGCAGTACTGACCTGGCGTGCAATCCGCGCACTGCGGGGGATTGGTGCCCGTGCCGGGCGCCGTCTGGCGCTTGCCGGGCTGGCACGCGCCGCGCGGCACGCACTGGCTGGCGTTGGTCGTCTCCGAGTAGGTGCCCTCGGCGCATGCGGAGCAGAGTTGGTTGGCGGACGCCGAGCCGGGCGTGGCGATGAACTGCCCGCGCGCGCACACCGTCCAGTCGAGGCACGCTACCGCGTTATCGGTGGACGAGTACTTGCCGGCCGCGCAGGGGCCGCAGGTGCGATCGACGGTGGCGGTGCCCGCACCGGACACGAACGCGCCCGGAGCGCAGGTGCGATGCGGCGTGCACGAGGGCACGTTGGTGGCCGCGCTGAACGAGCCTTCCGCGCACGGCGCGCACTTGCGATCCGCACCCGAGTCCCCGACCGAGCTCATGTACGTGCCCGGTCCGCAGTCCGAGCGGGGCGAGCACATCGCGGCGTTGAGCGTGCCGCTGAAGGTGCCATCGGCGCACGGAGCGCACTCGCGATTCTTGGTCGTCGTACCCGCTGTCTTGACGAACTGGCCGAGCGCGCAGTCGGTCCAGGGCACGCAGGCGCTGGCGGGGTTCTGGTCGTGATCCCAAGTCCCGGTGGGGCAGGGCACGGCCGGCGCAGCCTCGCCCGCGCAATACTCGCCCGCGGTGCAGTCAACGCAAACGGCGGCGACGCTGCCCGTCGAAGGTGCGGTCTGGCGCGAGCCTGGTGCGCACTCGCCGTCCATCACACAGCGCGTGGAGTTGGGCTTGTTCGAGAACGTGCCCTGGGCGCATGGCGCGCATTCCTGATTCTTGACCTTGGTCCCCGCGCCGGCCACGAACTCCCCTGCGAGGCACGTCTTCCAGCCCTCGCACACCGCTTCGTTCTTCTTGCCGCTGAACTGACCGCTCGCGCACGGCGTGCACATGCGGTTGCTGGTGCGGCTGCCGGCGTTCGAGATGTACTCGCCCTCGTTGCAGATGGTCTTGGGCTCGCACATCGTGTTGGGACTTTGATCGGGGTCCCACTCCTCGTCCTTGCAAGCGACGGCAGCGGCGTTGCCGCCGGCGCAGTACTCACCGGCCTCGCACTCACTACAGGGATTGCCGGCCTGGCCCACGGCACAGCCGTCGACCGGACCCCCGTCGGGGCTCGTGGCGTCGGGGCGGCGTGCGTCGGAGCTGGCGTCCGGGCGCCCGGCCTCGGGACTGCCGCCGCCGTTGTCGGGCACCTTGTCGGGGAAGTCGACTACTGCCGAGCAGGCGGTCAGCCAGAGGCCCAGAAGCAGAGACGGCAGCGACCTGGCGTACGAATCGAAGCGCATTTCGGGGACCTCGGCAGGGAGCACGGTACGGGGAGGGGATTGTCACACTCTCGGCTCGGCGTCGAAAGAATCTCCGGGCTTTCACCGTGCGTCGACGCGTGACGGCATTCCTCGGCTGGGACTGAGTGGCCGCACAAAACGACAGCCGTCTGCTTGCAATATGGGGCTGCAGGTCACATCTCTGTGCCCGCGTCGGCACCGGCCCGCGGGTAGCTACCCCGCGGACTCGGCTGCTAGGCTAACGATCGTCATTGGCGGTGAGATTCCCCCGCCCTCAATGTGCACTTCCGGTCCCCCGGGCGCGTCGGTACGCCCGCTCGACACCCCAGGATTGCTCAAGATGTGCGGCATCGTCGGCGTGATTTCGAAGAGCCCGGTCAACCAGCTCATCTACGACGCGCTGCTGCTGCTCCAGCACCGCGGCCAGGATGCGGCGGGCATCGTCACGATGCAGGGCAACAAGTGCTTCATGCACAAGGCGCGCGGCATGGTGCGCGACGTGTTCCGCACGCGGAACATGCGCGCGCTGCCGGGCAGCGTGGGCCTGGGCCAGGTGCGCTACTCGACGGCGGGCAACGCGTACTCCGAGGAAGAGGCGCAGCCCTTCTACGTGAACGCGCCGTTCGGCCTGGTGATGGTGCACAACGGCAACCTCACCAACGCGGACGAGCTGCGCGAGCAGATGATCGCGGTCGACCGTCGGCACGTGAACACGGACAGCGACAGTGAGGTGCTGCTCAATGTGTTCGCGCACGAGCTGGAGACGGCCTCGCGTGGCGCGCCGCTGACCTCGCGCGAGATCTTCAAGGCCGTCAGCGCGGTGCACCGACGCTGCCGCGGCTCGTACGCGGTGATCGCGCTGATCGCAGGCTACGGCTTGCTCGCGTTCCGCGATCCCTACGGCATTCGCCCGCTGTCGTTCGGCGAGTCGATGGGCCCGGGTGGACGCACGGTGATGTTCGCCAGCGAGAGCGTCGCCATCGAGGGCACGGGCCACCACGTGACGCGCGAGGTCGCGCCCGGCGAGGCGGTGTTCGTCGACATGGACGGCAAGGTGCACACGCGCCAGTGCGCCGAGCGCGTCACGCTGCAGCCGTGCCTGTTCGAGTACGTCTACCTGGCGCGTCCGGACTCGTTCATGAACGGCGTGTCGGTGTACCAGGCGCGCCTCAACATGGGCGAGACGCTGGCCGATCAGCTGCTGTCCGATCGTCGCTTCGACGACATCGACGTGGTGATCCCCATCCCGGAGTCGAGCCGCCCGTCCGCGATGCAGCTGGCGCAGCGCATCGGCAAGCCGTACCGCGAGGGCTTCGTCAAGAACCGCTACGTCGGGCGCACGTTCATCATGCCCGGGCAGGCGATCCGCAAGAAGTCGGTGCGCCAGAAGCTGAACGCGATCGCCAGCGAGTTCGCGGGGCGCGTGGTGCTGCTGGTCGACGACTCGATCGTGCGCGGCACGACCAGCAACGAGATCGTGCAGATGGCGCGCGAGGCCGGCGCACGGAAGGTGTACCTGGCCAGCGCGGCGCCGCCCGTGCGCTACCCAAACGTGTACGGCATCGACATGCCCACCGCGGAGGAGTTGATCGCGCACGATCGCAGCCACGCGCAGATCCAGGCGATGATCGGCGCCGACGAGCTGGTCTACCAGGACCTCGACGCGATGCGCACCGTGATCGCGAACCTCAACCCGGCGCTGGAGGGCTTCGAGGCTTCGTGCTTCGACGGCGTGTACATCACCGGCAACGTGAGCAACGAGGAGTTCGCGTCGATCAAGCGCCAGCGCTCGACGCAGAACGATGACGAAGAGCACACCGGCTCACGTCTGTCGCTGCTCAGTCCCAGCGAGCACTGAGCGCCTGTTTGTGGGCCAATGCACGGACCCGTTCGGGTGTCCCGTGGTACCTACAGACCATGAAGTTTTCCACGGGGGGCGCGCCGCGAGTCGGCGCAGGGGCATTCTTCGCCGTGCTCGCGCTGAGCGCGCACGCGCGAGCCGATCAGTTCATCGTCGCCGACGAGACGTACGTGCACTCGAAGGACACGACGAGCGACTCGCACTATCGCAAGCCGCCCAGAGAGGGCACGCCCAAGGACTGGACGAAGCCGACCAACTGGTCGAAGGGCAGCGTGCACGTGACGCTCGAGGTGAAGACCAAGCCGAGCGACGCGCCGACCAAGTTCCAGATCTGCTTCGAGGGCACGCCAACCTACGCCTGCACCAACCAGTCGGAGACGTATACCAAGCCCGGCACGTACAAGTGGTCGACGCCGTTCTCGGCGTTCTACCAGGGCAACGGCATGCAGATGAACTGGGCCAACGGCGTGAAGCAGGTCGCGCTGATCCTGAAGGACGACAAGAATGGCAAGCCGCAGGGTGACCCCAAGTACGTGCCGTCGAGCCTGCACGTGGAGGTCGCGGTCGTCAGTGAAGGCGCCACCTACAAGCCACCGACCGCGGCTCCCGCGGATGCCGGCGTCGTCGACGCGGGCAGCGTGAAGAGCGACGCGAGCACGCCGGTCGACGCGAGCACACCACCCACCGACGCCGGCATCGACGAGCCCACGCCGGAAGACGCCAGCACGCCTCCCCGGACGGTCGATGCCTCGACCACACCGCGCCGCGACGCGAGCATCGCACGCCCCGACGCCAGCACCCCCACCGACGACGAGCCGGGCGACGCAGGCGCCCCGACCGCTTCGAGTGGCAGCGATGGCTGCGCGCTCGGAGGCGGCGCCTCGCACGGCTGGCTCGCGCTGCTGGCGCTGGCCTGGCTGCGCAGGTTCAGACCTTTATCAGCGTGAGCAGCACGCTGAGCGTGATCACCAGCGCGATGCCGTGCACGAGCTCGAACACCAGCACGGCGCCCACGGCCTTGCCGGGCGACAGCCCGTAGGCGCCGACGGCGAACTGGTAGAGCGCGTGAGTGCCGAGCACGGTCAGCGTGGCCAGGGCCAGGTACCAGCTGATCACGAACGGCGCCGACTCCGGGCTGATGCCGGCGACCGAGAGCGCGACGCCGAACACGGAGAGCAGCACGGCGAACGCGGCCATGCCGTGCTGGGCGAGCGAGAGCGGCTGGCTGGAGCCGAACAGGCGCATCACCTGCCGGAACAGGAACGCTTGCGGTCCCAGCAGCCAGAGCACGCCGACCACCCACATCATCAGTCCGCGTCCGAGCACCAGGGGCACGCGGCCGAGGTAGAGCTCGTCGTCGGTGAGCACGGCGGCGGTCGCGACCAGCCCGAGCGAGATCACGGTCAGCTTGGCGGCGGGGCCCACGGGGCCGGGCTGCAGGCGTCCAAACTGCTGACGGGGCTGGAACAGCGCACCGCGCAGGGTCTGGAGCCAGCCACTTGAGGACGGCGGGACGGCTTGGAACGGAACGGCCTCGGCGAGCGGCATGGGGGGCCTCCTGGTCCGCTCGTAGCACGAGGCCGCATCCGCCGGCTATGCTCGCGCCGTGTCCCGAAGTACCTCCGATCTCACCGAGCCTGCCGCACCGTCCGATTTCGAGTCTCGCGCCCGCGACGCGATCGCGCTGCTCGAGGCCATTCGCGCCGAGCGTCCGCTGCTGCTGACGCTGAGCGACGACGATCGCGCGCGCCTGCTGCGTGCCGCGGGGGAGGTGGCGCGCCCGGATCCCTGGACCAAGCGTGAGCTGGCGCGCGCGGCCCAGCGCAAGCGCAAGGAGCAGCTGCGCGCCGCCGACGAGGCGCGCCTCGCGCAGACCGGCATCCGCAAGAAGCGCCTGGAGGAAGTGTTCGTGACGCCGATGCTGCCCACGCCCGACCTCGCGGACGGGCACGCTCATGCGCCGGAACAGGCGGTGGAGGTGCAGGAGGAGCGCTCCTGTTACGTCTGCAAACGCCGCTTCACCAGCCTGCACTTCTTCTACGACGCGATGTGCACGCCGTGCGGCGACCTCAACTACCAGAAGCGCAGCCAGACGGCGGACCTGCGTGGGCGCGTGGCGCTGGTCACCGGCTCGCGCGTGAAGATCGGCTACCAGGCCGCCATCATGATGCTGCGCGCGGGCTGCCAGGTGATCGTCACCACGCGCTTCCCGCGCGACGCCGCCGCCCGCTACGCGCGTGAGCCCGACTTCGAGGACTGGGGCTCCCGGCTGTCCGTGCACGGCCTCGATCTGCGCCATACACCGAGCGTCGAGCTGTTCACCCGGCACCTGAGCAGCTCGCTCGACCGGCTCGACTTCATCATCAACAACGCCTGCCAGACCGTGCGCCGTCCCTCCGGCTTCTACGGGCACTTGATGGCGGCCGAGGAGTCCGCGGCGCTGAACGAGCGCGAGCGGCGGCTCTTGGCAGGCCACGAGCAGCTGCGGTCGCGCGCGCTGGCGCTGGTGAATCATGGCGAGCAGACCCTGGTCCGCCGCGAGCTGATCACCAGCGTGTCAGGGCTCTCGCACTCGGCGGGCCTGTCGCAGCTGGCGCTGCTCGAAGAAGATCTCGCGCGCGGCGACGAGCTGTTCCCCACGGGCAAGCTCGACGCCGATCTACAGCAGGTCGACCTGCGCAAGCTCAACAGCTGGCGGCTGCCGATGGCGGACGTCAGCGCGGTGGAGCTGCTGGAGGTGCAGCTGGTGAACGCGGTCGCGCCGTTCCTCTTGAACGCGCGCCTCAAGCCGCTGATGCAGCGCGTGCCCTCGCGCGACAAGCACATCGTCAACGTGTCGGCGATGGAGGGGCAGTTCTATCGCATGTTCAAGACGGACAAACATCCGCACACGAACATGGCCAAGGCCGCGCTCAACATGATGACGCGCACCTCCGCCGCCGACTACATCAAGGACGGCATCCACATGAACAGCGTGGACACCGGCTGGGTCACCGACGAGGACGCCGCCGAGATCGCCGCCCGCAAGACCAAGGAGCAGGGCTTCCACCCGCCGCTCGACATCGTCGATGGTGCCGCGCGCATCGTCGACCCGATCCTCGACGGCTTCAACACGGGCAAGCACGTGTGGGGCGTGTTCCTGAAGGACTACGCCCCCACGCACTGGTGATCACTGCGCGAGCAGGTCGCTGACCCAGGGCACGTCCGCTGGCGCCGGTCCGCCGCTCAGGGTCTTGGACCAGTCCTCGTCCGTCAGGCGCTTGAAGTCCTCGGTGATCTGCTCGTGGTACGCGTAGACGAGGCCGGCGTACGCGCGCGGTCCGTTGCAGGTGTCGAGGGTGGCCACCATCAGGCGCGGGAAGCCGGTGCCCACGTGCAACACCTTGCCCACCTCGCCGCCGCCCTCGCTGAACGGCTGCGTGTGCACGTCCGCGATCGTCGGGTCGAACTCGATCGAGCTGTTGCGGTTGTAGTAGAGGTCCGCGTACCAGCCGTCCGGCACGTCGATCGAGGTGCAGCCCTGGCTGGTGCGCTCGATGCGCACCGCGTCGTTGATGAACAGCATCTGCTCGGCCGAGAAGGGCTCGCCGCGTAGCTCGCGGTCGACCATCTCGCCGAGCGTCACGCTCGCGCGCTTCAGGTTGTCGAAGTATCCGGCGACCAACGTCGGCGTCGAGTCGTCCTCGCTGGTGGGGAACAGCTTGGCCACGCGCGTGCCCGCGTCCGCGTACGTCTGCAGCGCCTTGAAGAACGCCGGATAGGGATCGACGTACGCGTCCGGGAACTCGCAGACCGGCATGCCCGAGTACGACTGCTTGGCATACAAGATGGTGTCGTGGCGTAGCTCGGCCCACGAGCCGAGCTGCGCGTTGAGCAAGCGGCGACCCCACGCTTCGGTGCCCATCAGCTCGGGCAGCGCCGTGTTCGGCGTCGGCGTGGGGGAGAGCGCACGCAGCGACGTCAGCCACAGGTTGTAGAGGTTCGCGCCCCAGAACGCCTGGTCGTGGGCATCGACGCCGAGGCGCGAGCTGGCCAGCGCCCCCGCCAGGCCCGGGTAGTCCAGCTGTGGGTGCAGGGCGAGCGCCTGCGCGTTCTGCAGCGCGGCGAACGCCGGATCGAGCGGCGTGGGCATCATGCGCCGGCTCACGCGATCGTGCGTGACGTCGTGAAACACGTGCGAGTCCACGATGTAGCGCTGGCCCAGCATCGCGAACGAGCGGTTGAGGGGCAGCACGCTGGGCCCGTCCGGCGGCGCGATCGTGCTCAGGATGTTCTGCTTGCCGTAGCCGCCGGCGATGATGGCGTCGACCACCTGCTGATCCGTCGCGGCGCGCGCGGCTTGCGCGCCGCCGAGATCGGCGACCAGCTTGTCCACCTGCTCGGGCGTCATGTAGTCGCTCTCGCCGACGAACGTGCGCAGCGTCTCGTCGATCTTCTGGTAGCGCCCGAGGTCGCTGTCCATCAGCTCGCGCAGCGCCAGCATTGCCAGGTACTGCGGGCGCCGGAACTGCTGCGTGCCGTCGCTCTTGGTCTCGAGCAGCCGGAAGTCGAACCGGCCGAGCCACATCATCGCCTTGAAGTACGCCTGCAGGCCCTGCGTGTAGTGGCCGCGCGGCTCGAACTGCGAGAAGTCTTCCTTGCGCTCGACGCCGAACAGCGTGACCTGCTGTACGCCAGGCGTGGCCTTGGTGCCGAGCTCCACGAGCGTGCTCGCCAGCTGTCGGTCGCCGCCGGCCACCAGCTGCGGCGTGCTCGCGCGCAGCAGTGCGTCGGCCACCGCGAGGTAGACATCGACGTCCGCCTTCACGCTCGCGTCGACGTCCTGCGTGAGCAGCCGGCTGCGCATGCCTTGCAGCAGCGCCTTCAGCTCCGGCACCAGCAGCGAGTACTCGATGCTGAGCAGGATGTCGTCGTACGAGGCATGCACCGACTCCAGCAGCGAGTCCGCGCTCACGTACAGCGGCAGGTGCTCGCTGTAGAGCTGCGCCATGCCGTAGACGAAGCTGGGGAACGTGTTGCGCGTGGAGATCACGAAGCCGTTCTTGCCCAGCTTGGTGCGCTCGCCTTCGCTGAGCGCGAAGCGGGAGCTCCCGATCTTCTCCAGTCCACCCGCGGTCAGCGGGTCGTAGGTCAGCGCGGGACCGAAGCTGACCGGATACTTTGCACGCAGGCCGGCGCCATCGAGCTTGCTGGCTTCGAGGCGCTGCGCGGCGAGGGCGTCGAACGCGGTCTGGTCGACGGCCAGCGGCTGCACCTTGACGCGGGTCGGGTCGACCGCCTTGCCGCCCAGGGGTGCGGGGCCCGCATCGGGCGCGGCGGCATCCGGCTTGGCGGCGTCGGGCTTGATGGGCGCGGCATCGGGCGTCTGGCTGCCCCCATCCGGCTCGGCGGACGTGGGGTCGGCCTTGTCGCCGCAGGCGATCAGGCAGGGCAAGGCAAGTAGGGCTAGGCGACTGCGCATGGGACCTCGAGCCCCGCTCGAGCAAGGCTCATACCGCCCACGAGGCGCGAAATCACGCCGTTTTTGCCCTCGCGAAGCGGCACATCCTGGCGCAGTCAGCGGCCCTTGCGTGGCGCGGTCTTGCGCTTGGCCGGCGCGCGGGCGGCCTTGCGCGCGGCGGGGGTGCGCTCGGTGGTCCGGCGCGCCTTCTTGGCCTTCTGCCGGTCGGGCGTCTTGCCGAGCAACCCGCCCGCGCGGACCAGGGCGCAGGCCGCCAGCACGTCCTCCTCGAAGCT
>JBEVNG010000031.1:0-4675 GCA_040508235.1 Polyangiales bacterium
CATGAGCACCACCTGCTCGATGCGGCTCGTGCCGTGCATGCCGTAGCACCACGCGAACCCGCCGCCCCAGTCGTGGCAGACCAACAGAACCTGCTAGGCGCCCCACTCTTCGATCAGATCGCTGATCTCCGACTCCAGCAGGTCCATGCTGTACGACTTCACGCCGACGGGCCGGTCGGTGCGGCCGTAGCCGCGCATGTTGGGCGCCCAGACGCGGTACCCCAGCGAGACCAGCAGCGGGATCTGGTGGCGATACGAGTGCGCGCACTCGGGGAAGCCGTGCAGCAGGAGCGCCAGCTTGTCGCCTTCGCCGGCGGTCGCGACCTCGAACCGCAGGCCACGTGTCTGGATCAACTCGTAGTGTAGTTCCGTCACGCCGCGAGCGTACTCGGCTATGGTGGAGCATGCCATCACACATCCGTGTGCCCGCCGACGCGCTCAGCGCGGACGCCGTGCAGGGCCTGGTCGAGGAGTTCATCACCCGCGAGGGCACCGACTACGGGATGCGCGAGTTCTCCCTGGAGGAGAAGAAGGCGACCGTGATGCGCCAGGTCGAGCGCGGCGAGGTCGCGATCGTGTTCGAGCTGGAGAGCGAGTCGACCACGCTCGTGACCAAGCAGGAGCTGGCGCAGCTGGAGCTGTGAGGCTCAGTGCCGGCGCTTCTTGGGCTTCTCCGCGGCTTCCTTGATCGCCTCGACGGAGACGCCCTTGGCCGGCACTTCCTTCTCCACGTCGCCCTTGCTGCTGCCCTTGGTGGTCTTGCTGCTCGACTTGGCGGGCGGCTCTTCTTCCTCGTCGTCGACGCTGGTGCGCTTGCGCGGCGGGGCCGGCTCGTCCTCGTCGTCTTCGAGCACGCGGCGCTTGGGCTTGTCGTCTTCTTCGTCGTCTTCGAGCACGCGGCGCTTGGGCGTGTCCTCGTCCTCGATCGACTTCTTCTTGGTGGCGCCCTGACCCTCGCCCGCGAGGCCGGCGCGGCTGCGCTGCGCGCTCGGGCGCACGACCAGGATCGAGAGGCGTCGGTTCTCGGGCGCGAGCGGATCGTCCGGGTTGTAGAGCGCGGTGTCGGCATGCGCGAGCACGCTCTGGACCTTGCCCTTCTCCACGCCCTTGCCCTCGAGCACACGGCGCGCTTGATCACCGCGCTCGAACGACAGCTGCCAGTTGGTGGCCTTGCTGCCGGGCGGGAAGGGCCGCGCGTCCGTGTGGCCGTGGATCTCCAGCTTGTTGTCGAGGCCCGCGAGCATCGGCGCGAGCTGGTTGAGGATCTCGATCGCGCCCGGCTTCAGCTCCGCCGACGCGACGTTGAACAGGAAGTTGTCGCCGCCCTCCACGAGCTCGATCAGCGCGCCCTCGTTGACCATGCGCACCTTCACGTGCTTGCCCAGCGCGGCCATCGACGGAGAGCCCTTGGCGGCTTGCTGCATCAGCTTGCGCACGGCCTTGGTGAGCTCCTTGAGGTCGCGCGTCTCGGTGGAGGTGGCGGCGGCGCTCTGTCCGGGGCCATCCGGGAAGATGTTGATCGGCTGCGGCGGCGTGTTGCCACCGGGCTTGCCGATCAGCAGCGCACCACCGGGCAGCGCGCCGGTGCGGAAGTACTCCGCGATCTTTTCCTTGGACGCTTGATCGGACTGCGTGAGCAGCCAGAGCACGATGAACAGCGCCATCATCGCGGTCACGAAGTCGGCGTAGGCCACCTTCCACGCACCACCGTGGTGGCCGTGGCCCTTCGCCTTCTTCTTGATGAAGACGACCTTGACGCCATTCGGATCCGACAAGCTCAGCCTCCCTTCAGGGACTTGATCGCGTTGTCGAGATCCGCCGAGCTGGGTCGCTCATCCGAGAAGATCTGGCGGCGTGAGAACTCCACGGCGAGGTTGGGCGCGGCGCCGCGCGCGGCGGCCAGCACGCCGGCCTGGATGCACTGCATGTACTTGGTGTTCGCCAGCGCCTGCTGCTCGATGCTGGTCGAGATCGGACCGAGCACGCCGTAACACATCAAGATACCGACGAAGGTACCGACCAGCGCGGCGCCGACGTGGTGGCCGATTACCTCGGGACCTGCATCGAGGTGACCCATGGTGATGATGATTCCGAGCACGGCCGCGACGATACCGAGACCCGGGAGCGCGTCGCCGACGCCGCGGATCAGGTTGATCGGCTGGTGCTCTTCCTCGTGCAGCGTCTCCATGTCGGCATCGAGCAGCATCGAGAGCTCGTCGGGCGTGCAGCCGTCCACCAGCTGCTTGAGCGCGTCGACCAGGAACACCATCGGGTGGTGACGGTTCATGACGCTCGGGTAGTTCGTGAAGATGCTGCTCTGGTCCGGCTGCGAGATGTGCGACTCCAGGGCGAGCACGCCTTCGCGGCGCACGATCGTGAACACCTGGTAGAGCAGCTTGAGCAGGTCGAGGTACTCCTCCGACTTGGGCATCGAGATCTTGAAGCCCATGCCCATCGCGTGTTTGCAGCGACTGAGCACCTTGCCGGGTGCACCGATCACGAGCGAGCCGATGGCGGCTCCGAAGATGGTCACGAACTCGTTCGGCTGCCAGAGCACACCAAAGGGGCCGTCAGCCATGGCGAAGCCGGCCGCGACCAAGCCGAACACCAAGACGAGGCCGATGATTGTGGACATGCGGTAATCATCAGCTGAAACACAGCACTGATGAAAGGGGACTCACCGCGATCCAACGATTGTGATCTCACTCCGCGAAACACTCAGGTAGGTACGCGTGTGTGGATCTGGCTCAGCCCAGGATCTTCTTCCACCACGGCTTACTTGCCTTGTTTCCAGCGCCTGGCGCCGTCGAGCTTGCGGGTGCGACGTCGTTGCTGGGCGCGGTCTGCGACAGACCTAGCTCACCGCGAAGAGTCAGCTCCGCCTCCGCCGCGGCGGTGAGCGAGGCGCTGAGCAAGAGCTCCGGGTCGACGTTCTCCAGACCGACCGCGCTGGCCGCGGCGTTGAGCTCTTCGCGCAGCTTGGCGGCGTCGCCGTGCTCGGCCGCGCTCAACAACACGGTCGCCGCGATGCGCGCGAACGCGACCACACGTCCTAGCGAGGGAGTGTGCACGCCGGGCTCGAGGCCGGTGGTGCCCACGGCGTCGACGACCTCGGACGGCAGGGAGCTCGCCTTGAGGATGCGGCCGCCGATGTCGGGCGTGCTGCCTCCGTAGCGACTGGCTTCGACGTCGAAGCGCGCGCGCGGGTCGCCGCCGGCGGTGCCGTACAGCTCCGAGAAATCGGGGTCGAGCGCGAGGCAGGCGAGCGCACCGAGCTCGCACATCAAGCCGCTCAGGTAGGCGGCCGACGCGGAGGCCGCGCTGAGCTTCAGCTTGGCCGCGAGCACACGCGCCACCGAGGCCGACAGCACGGCGGTGCCCTGCATCTTCTGCGACAGCGGATCGGCGGTGCTGAACGCGGCCATCATCGCGGTACCGGCGACGATGTCGTGCAGCTCCTGCATGCCGATCAGGCTGATCGCGCGCTTGAGGTCGGAGACGGCGCGTTGCTGCCCGTACAGTGGGCTGTTCGCGACGCGGAGCACGGCCGCGGCGAGGCCGGGGTTGAGCGCCAGGGCGTCGACCACGGGGCCGACCTCGGCGTCGTCACGGCGGGTGAGGTCGAGCAGCTTCTGCGTGGATTCGGGCAGGGAGCCGTGTTCGAGCGCGCGGTCCAGCAGCACGTCGGCGCGTTGCGCGAGCGGTACGCCCTCCAGATCGGGGGCTCGATTCGGCGTGGAGACAGGCACGGGAACGATCTCTCCTCGGCTGGGAAGGCTCGATGGTACGACAGCCCCGAATTTCTCGCGAGAGTTGCAGGCTACCGGGTCGTTTGTGCGCAAGTCGGCTACATGGCCTAGGCTTCGCGGGATGGGCCTGTTCGTGGCATTGGCGGCGCTGGTGTCGATCGCGGCGCTGATCATCGCCGCGACCCGTGCGCGCGAGGTGTGTGTGTTGTCGGTGCGCGACGGGAAGCTCGCAGTGACGCGGGGCGGCTTGCCCGGCTACGTCCTGGAGGCGCTCGGCGACGTGGTGCGACGTGGGCGTGTGGAGCGTGCGACCATCCGCGTGCTGCGCGATGGCGACCGCGCGCGGGTCGACGCCAGCGGGCTCGACGCGCAAATCCTTCAGCAAACGCGCAACGTGATCGGGATCTATCCGCTGGCCAAGTTGCTGGCGGCGCCGAGGCTTCGCGCGCGCTAGAAACGGGGCGTAATCATGGCCAACCTCGATATCCCCGCCACGTCGTTCCCGAAGGAAAAGATCAAGGTCCTCCTGCTGGAGAACATCCACGAGAGCGCGAACGAGCTGTTCGGCGCGGAGCACTTCCACGTCGAGCGCCTGACCACGGCGTTGTCCGAGGCCGAGCTCAAGAAGCGCATCGCCGACGTTCACGTGCTGGGCATCCGCAGCAAGACGAAGGTGACCAAGCGCGCGCTCGAGTCGGGGAAGCGCCTGCTCTCGGTCGGCTGCTTCTGCATCGGCACCAACCAGGTCGACCTGGCCACCGCCAACGGGCGCGGGGTGCCGGTGTTCAACGCGCCGTTCAGCAACACGCGCTCGGTGGCGGAGATGGTGCTCGCGGAGATCGTGTTCCTGGCGCGTCAGCTCGGGGATCGTTCGCGCGAGGTGCACGAGGGCAAGTGGCGCAAGGTCGCGACGGGCTCGTACGAGG
>JBEVNG010000032.1:0-9573 GCA_040508235.1 Polyangiales bacterium
CCACCGACTACTACTTCCGCCAGTACGGGGCGCACGGCATGCGCGCGCTGACCGCGGAGGTCGACGACTTCGGCTTCGATCCGCACGTCGACGAGAAGCTGCGTCCGCTGCTCGATCTGGTCAGCCAGAAGTACTTCCGCGTGGAGCTGGTGGGCGGCGAGCAGCTGCCGGCGGTCGGGCGCGCGCTGATGGTCGCCAATCGCGGCGGCACGTTGCCCTGGGATGGGCTGGTGCTGCGCAGTGCGTTGCGCAACGCGCGTCCGGAGCTGTCGCCCGTGCGCTGGCTGGCCGAAGACTCGGTGATTCACTACCCGTTCATGGGCGTGGTGATGAACCGCCTCGGCGCGGTGCGCGCGTGCCCGGAGAACGCCGAGCGCTTGCTCGCGCAAGATCGCCTGGTGGCGGTGTTTCCGGAGGGTGCGCAGGGCTCGCGCAAGCTGTTCAAGGACCGCTACCAGCTGCAGCGCTTTGGGCGCGGTGGCTACGTGAAGCTCGCGCTCAAGCTGGGCGTGCCGATCTTCCCGACCGCGATCATCGGCGCCGAAGATACCAACCCGGTGCTGCATCGCTCGCGCCTGCTCGGTCGCTTGATCGGCGGCGACACGGTGCCCATCACCGCGACCTTCCCGTGGCTCGGTCTGGCCGGGCTGCTCCCGGCGCCGGTGCGCTGGCGGATCGCGATCGGCGAGCCGATCGATCTCTCCAGCTACGGCCCCGACGCCGCGGAGGACGCGCTGGTGGTGCACCGGCTCAACGAACAGATCCGCGCGTCGCTGCAAGCGCTGGTCGACGAGAGCAAGAGCGCCCGCGGCTCGACGCTCTTCGGCTGAGCTTCGGCTGAGTCAGCACGCCACGTCGCGCACCGCAGACGCGACGATGCGCCTCATTTTGCAGGCGCACGCGCGATCCACGGCGGCCAGAGCACGTCGAAAGTGGCAACACCGCGCGGGGCAGCCGGCTCGGCACGTGAGTTGCTCCACGCTACGACGTGCCACCCCCCGACGAAGCTCTCGTGTCCGCCGCACGCGGTTGTCCCTTCCACGCCGATGCCGGCGGTGACTCGCTGCGCGGTGCGGTGCGCACGATGTTGCGCGACTTCGCGCGCGGCGACGAAGCGCAACGTCGTCAGCTTAGGCTCGCCCTGCAGAAGCTGGAGGCCAGCGACGACCAGGACGCCGCGCTGCACTTCCTGATCGGCGCGGCGAGCTTCCAGCTGGAGGAATACGAGCGCGCTTGCGAGCACCTGGCGGCGGCCTGCGAGTCGGCGTCCGCGCAGCCGAGCTGGCATGCGCTGCGCGAGCGCGCGGAGCACAACCGCGTCAACGAAGTGCAGCGACGGCGCGCCCCGCTGGAGCCGTTCCGCGCCGAGACGCTTCGCTCGCCTGCGGTCCTCGCCCTGCGCGAGCCGGAAGGAGTGCGCTTGCCCGCGCCGGCGGGACCCCGCGAGCGCGCGGTCGATGGCTTCCGCACGGCGACCGGCGCGGTGTTGGGGCCGGTGGTGCGCGCGCTGACCAGCCTGGTGGGCAAGCTCGGCGCGGAGCGCTCGTGGCGCACCAAGGAGAAGCTGTCCACGGAGCTGATGGGCGAGGAGGGCGAGAGCCCGGTCGACTTCGTGCGTGTGGTGTTCGCGGATCTCCTGCTGAGCAGCCTGCGCACGCGCATGAACGCCGAGACGCTGCAGGATCCGTATCCCGGTGATCTCGCGGCGCAGGCGCCGGTCGGTCAGCGTCGCCCCGAGTGGACGAAATTTTTTCCCACCGCCGACGGCTCGTGGCGCACCGACGATCCGAACATGGGCCGCGCCGGCACGCGCTTTCCGCGTCAGGGCCGCAGCGAGGCGGGCGAGGTCGTGCGCAATCGTGCGCTCGACAGCTCGCTGCCGAGTCCACGTCGGGTGAGCCGGGAGCTGCTGCAGCCGCGCGGGGAGCGCAGCGAGGCGCCGTTCCTGAACCTGCTCGCCGTCGCCTGGATCCAGTTCCAGGTGCACGGCTGGTTCGAACATCGCCAGCTGCCGCCGCAGGACGGCATGCTGCGCATCCCGCTCGAGGAAGACGATCCGATCCGGCTCTCGACGGGGCAGACGCACCTGGAGTTTCGCAAGACGCAGCCCGACGTGCTGCAGGATCGCGGGCCCGAGTACTTTCAGAACGAGGTCACGCACTGGTGGGACGCGAGCCAGCTGTACGGCAGCGATCAGGCGACCGAGGACCGCGTGCGCACGGGACCCGACGGCGCGCTCCTGCCCGGCGGAAAGCTGTACATGACGCCGGAGGGAAGGCTGCCGATCGACGCCGCGCTGGGCGTCGAGGACACCGGCTTCAACCGCAACTGGTGGGTCGGGCTGAGCTTCTTTCACGAGCTGTTCGCGCGCGAGCACAACTGGATCTGCGACGCGCTTCGCGCCGAGCACCCCGACTACTCGTCCGATCACCTGTTCAAGCTGGCGCGGCTGGAGGTGGCGGCGAAGATGGCACGCATCCACACCGTCGAGTGGACGCCGGCGGTGCTGCCCAACCGCGTGCTGTCGGCGGGCCTGCACGCGAACTGGAGCGGCTTTCTCTCGGCCAAGCTGCAGCCGGTGGAGAAGCGTAGGCCGGCGCGCTGGTGGGCGCCCAAGGACTCGTCGCTGGGTGGGCTGATCGGCGGCTACACCAACACGTACGGCAAGCCGCGCATGTTCAGCGAGAACTTCTCCGAGGTGTATCGCCTGCATGCCGCGGTGCCCGACACGCTGCGCGTGCGTTCGCCTGCGGGGGAGACCGGCGAGCAAGTGCCGCTGGAGCGCACGCGCGAGGCCGCCGCGCCCAGGCTGCTGGGCAAGCTCGGGCTGGAGAGCCTGGGGCTCACGCTCGGCCACCAACACATGCCCGCCCTGGTGGGCAACAACTACCCGCGCTTCATGGCGAGCACCAGCACGGACGAGCTGGCGCAGACGGACCTCGGCGCGGCGGACATCCTGCGCGCACGCGAGCGCGGTGTACCCAGCTACAACCAGTTCCGCGCGCAGCTGGGTCGGCCGCGCTGCCGCGACTACCACGACATCACCGAAGACCCGGAGAAGGCGGCGCGGCTCGAGGCGGTCTACGGAAAGGACGGCATCGAGCGCGTCGATCTGCAGGTGGGCATGTTGTTCGAGGACGGTCGGCAGCGTCCGTTCCAGGGCTTCGACAACACGCGCTTCGCGGTCTTCTTGCAGGAGGCTTCGCGGCGCCTGGAGGCCGATCCGTTCTTCACCGAGAAGTGGAACGACCCGCGCGTGTACACGCCGTCGATGCGCGAGCGCATCGGGGACACCACGCTCAAGGACCTGCTGCTGCGCCACGTGCCCGCGCTGGCGACGTCCGGACTGATGGGCGTCGACAACGCGTTCGAGCCATGGGGCACCACGGTGGAGACGCACCCGGAGGAGCACCCCCTCAGCGCGACCGAGGAGTGGTACGCGAGCAGGAGCGCACGATGAGGACGATCCGCTTTCGACACCTGCCCAGCGGCGCGCACCTGTTGGTCGGGCCGGAGCGTGTCCACGTCGCCACCGAGCAAGGCTTCCGCGACTCGCTGACCTCGTCGTGGCAAGGCCGCACGCCCGAGGAGTGGCAGCGCGCGGGTGCGGCGTTCGAGGCGCTCTGGCTCTGGCCCGCACCCGGCACGCGCGGCGGATCCGACGGCGAGCTGGCGTTCGAGGGCTACCTCGACGCGCGCGAGGCCCGGCGACTCGCGACCGGCGAGTGGGTGCCCGCGCGGCGTACGCCGCTGGAGCAGCACCTCACCGCGTTCGACTACCAGCTGAAGGGCGAGCTCGGCTTCCTGGATCTCTACCGCGCCTTTCGCGGCAGCCTGTTTCCCTGGCACAAGGCCGCGCTCAAGGCGCTCGGCGCGCTGCTGGTGTTCGGCCGCGGTCGACCCGTGGTGATCGCCGACATCGCCAAGCACCGCGCGGCTGCGCGCACCGGCGGCTACGACGCGGAGGGCGAGCTCGACGCGCAGGTGCTCGCGCAGTTCGACGCGCTGTTCAAGGCAAGCGAGGAGGTCGAGCAGGCGCGGCTACGTCGCTTCATCGCGCAGAACTTCCAGCCGGGCCGCGTCTCCACGTCGCAGTGGGAGTCGTTCTTCGCGACCTGCCGCGCGCTGAACGACCGCGAGACCGTGACGCGCCGTCAGCTGCGCCGGCTGTTCGACGGCAGCTTCACCCAGCTGTCGGTCTCGCGCGCGGATGCGGCAGGCAAGCGCATGCTCGAAGCTCTGATCGGCTAGCCGCTCGGGAAGCAGCCAGAGGGGATTCCGTCGCAGGACTTCGGCTCCACGAAGCCGGTGCGGTCGGGGTTCCTGTCGCCGCAGGAGAGCCCGGCGCCGAGCTTCTCGTAGACCGAGAGCGTGTCGTTCACGCACGCGTCGAGCTGCGCGACCGTGACCGTGCAGTCGGCGTCGATCTCGGGCCTGCCGCAAGAGTCGAGGCGGCTGGTGCGCTCCTCGTCGCGGGTGGCCTCGTAGTCCGCGATGCACGCGTTGCGCGAGGCTTCGCAGTTGGCCTGGGTGTCGGTGCCGAGCACGGCCTCGGGCTCGCACTGTGCCTGGGGCGTCAGCCGAGCGAACTCCAGCTCGGTCGCCCAGCGACACCAGGTGGTCTGATCCGCGAGCGACAGCGTGCTGACGTTCTGCGAGGGCTCGAGGCCGCTGGTGGCTGCCTCCTCGGCACCGCCTTCATCCGAACAGGCAACGGTGAGCATCAACGAGAGCGCGAGGCGTTTCTCCATCGCTCGATCGTCTCACCCACGCGGGTCAGCCGGCAACGCGATTGCGTCCACTCTTCTTGGCTGCGTACAGCTGTTGGTCGGCGCGCTTGACCAGCAGGTCCGCGTTGTCGCCGGCCATCGTGGGCTGGAACTCCGCGAGCCCGAGGCTGATGGTCACGGGCACCACTTCGTTCTCGTGGCGGAAGCTCTCTTGCTCGACGGCGCGCCGCAGCTTCTCCGCGAGGGCGCGGCCTCCCGCGGGCGTGGACTCGGGCAGGATCAGCGCGAACTCCTCGCCGCCGATGCGCGCGACCACGTCGTTGGTGCGCACCTTGTGCTGCACCAGCGTGCCGAGCCTGCGCAGCACGGTGTCGCCGGCCTGGTGGCCGTAGCGATCGTTGATCTGCTTGAAGTGATCGATGTCGAGCAGCACCAGCGTGAAGTGATGACCGTAGCGGCGGCTGCGCTGAAGCTCGCGCTCCAGGGCTTCCTGGAAGTAGCGCCGGTTGTACACCTGCGTGAGCCCATCGACCGTCATCAGTCGATAGATCTCCTCGTGGTACTGCGCCTCGACGTTGTCGCTGGTGAGGAACTTGAGCATCGCGCGGCCGATGCGGATCTGATCGCCGTCCTTGAGCATGCGCTCGCGGATCGGCTGGTCGTTCACGAAGGTGCCGTTGGTGGAGCCCTGATCGCGCAGGAAGAAGCCGCGCGCGTTGCGGCTGAGCACGGCGTGCGTGCGCGAGACGCTCTCGGCGTCGATCTGCAGGTCTGCGTTGGTGGCGCGGCCGATCACGACCTCGCGGTCGCTCAGGCTGATGCGGCGGCCGATCTCGGCACCAAACAGGATCACCAGGCAGGCGGACTGCGCCTGCTCGTTCTTCTCGGGCAGCGTGGCCGTGAGCACGGTGCTCTCGAGCGCGATGACCCCCGTGTGCTCACCCGTGCTAGTGGGCCCTTGATCCACGCCTCGATCGTAAACCGAGCTTTTCCCCGGGCGGAAGCATTACCCGCGAAACCACGCAATTCGCCTTGCGAGGCCTGCCTCGGAACGACACGTTTTTGACCGTGCCCAGGACCCCGGTTAGCGTGCGCAGAATGCGGTGGTGGCACGCGTATAACGGGGTGCCCGCCCACTCGTGGATCGCCCTCGCGGTGGGTCTGTCGATCGCGATCGGCGGGCTCTCGAGCTGGGTGAATCTGGCGGGTGCCGCACCAACCACGGGACAAGCTCCGGCCAAGGCGGCGCGTGCGCGACCCGGTTCGAGGCGCGATGAGCTGCTGGCGGGCTTGCGGCCCCATGCACGCGAGCTTGTCGACGGCCGGCAGACCACGCGCCTGCCGCATGGCAACCGCGCCATCCTGACCACCGATCCCGAGCTCGACTCGTTCGTCAGCAAGCTGCTCAAGCGCAACGAGGTTCCCTACGCGGGCGTGGTCGCGATGGTGCCCGCGACGGGGCGCCTGCTCGCGTACGTGAGCCACTCGTCGGCCGAGCCGAACGGTCCGGATCGCGCGCTGGAGGCCACGGCGCCAGCGGCGTCGGTGTTCAAGGTGATCACCAGCACCGCGCTGCTCAACGAGGGCCTCGCGCCCAACCGCAGCACTTGTTACCACGGCGGCTCGCAGGCACTCACCATGGCCGAGCTGACCGACAACCCCAAGCTCGACCGCGCGTGCGCTTCGATCACGGGCGCGCTCGGCTTCTCCATCAACGCGGTGATGGGCAAGCTCGCGCTCAAGCACCTCGATCCCAAGAAGCTCAGCAAGCAGGCCTCGCTCTACGGCTTCGGCGAGAAGCTGCCGTTCGACGTGCAGACCGAGCGCAGCCTGCTCGACGTGCCCGCCGACAACAAGCTGGAGTTCGCGCGCACGGCCGCGGGCTTCTGGCACACCTCGCTGTCGCCGCTGCACGGCGCGGCGGTGGCGGCGTCGATCGCGAACAAGGGCAAGATGATGCGGCCCGAGCTGGTCGACTCGGTGCTCGACGCCAACGGGCAGACGCTGTTCAAGGCCGAGCCGGAGTTTTACCGCAAGGTCATGGAGCCGCACATCGCGGCGCAGCTCGGGCAGATGATGACCGCCACCGTCAAGCAGGGCACCTGCCGCCGCACGTTCCGCGACGCGCGCGGGCGCCCGCTGCTGCCCAACATCGAGGTCGCCGGCAAGACCGGCACGCTCAACCGCGAGTCCCCCGCGTTCCGCGGCTACACCTGGTGGGTCGGCTTCGCGCCCGTCAACGATCCCAAGATCGCGCTCGCCGTGCTGACGGTGAACTCCCCGCAGTGGCGCATCAAGGCCAGCATGGTCGCCGCCGAGACGCTGAAGCACTACCTCGTCGACATGCCCAAGACCCAGCGGGTCAGCAAGCGCTGACCCTTCATCGTCAACGGTCGAGAGGAGGGCTACCGCTCGGTCTTCTCGAGCTCCTTGCGGGCCTTGTCGGCCTTGCCCTCGAGCAGCCAGGTCTTTTGCAGGGCCTTCAGCGTGACCACAGTCTCGCGTAGCGTGCGGGTTAGCTCGGCGGTGAGGCCGGGGATGGCGGGCGTGAGCTTGCCGAAGGACTCGGCGAGCAGGGCGGTGTTGTCGAGGATGCGGCTGAGCTTCTCGGCGTCGTTGAGCTTCACCGCGGTGTCGAGCAAGCGGCCCGTCTTCTTCAGCGTCTGCTCCAGCGTGCCGCCCTCGCGGCTGAGCTCGTCGACGCGCTCCAGCACACGCTCGGAGTGCGCGAGCATGCGATCCATGCGCTCGGGCGCGAGCAGCGTGGCCGCGCGCTCGATGGTCTTCTTGGTGGCCGAGGAATTGACGAGCACGTTGGTGCCCGCGAGCGTGCCGCGCAGGTTGGGATCCGCGAGCAGCGCCTCGGCCTTCTCCAGCGTCGGGCCCAGTCGATCGAACGCCGCCAGCATGCGGTCGAAGCGCTGATCCTCGTCGAGCTTGGTCAGCAGTCGATCGGCCACGCTCGCGGTGCGGTCGAGCACGTGCATCGGCAGGCCGAGATCCAGCGACGCCACCGCATCGACCAGATCGAGCCGCTCCTCCATGGGCAGCGTGGCGCCAGCTGCCAGGGGCGTGCCCGCCACCTCGCCCGAGTGCAGCTGGATGCGCTTCTCGCCGATGCCGAACACGCGTCGCGCGGTGGCGCGCGTGTCGGTACGGATGCGGTGCGCGTGCTCTTCCCAGATCGCGAGCTCCAGCTCGACGCGGTTGTCGTCGAGGATCGAGAGCTTGCCGATCTCGCCCACCTCGACGCCGGAGAGGAACACGGTCGAGCCCTCGCGCAGGCCGTCGCCCACCGTCACCTCGACGCGGTACTTCACGCGCGCATGGAACCAGCGGTTGCGCACGGCGGCGCCGACCACGAAGATCAGCACGATCGCGAACGCGGCGAGCACGAACACACCGGCAGCTCGCTCATTGCGGCTCACGCGTAGCTTGATCACGGTAGCCAGCCCTCCTCGTTGGCCTCGGCCGGAGCGGTTCGGTACGTCGCCAGACGCCCTCCCACGGCCGCGAACCAGCGCTCGAAGTCTTCGTCTGTGCGCGCCACGCAGGCGACCAGGGCCGCGCCGCGTTCGTCGCGCTCTTGCAGCAAGCGCCGCCACGACAAGCCGGGCTGGCTCATGCTGACGAACTCACCGGTGCCCTCCACCACGAACAGCTCGGGAGCGAGCGAGGTGGCGCGCGCCACGCAGGCACGGTGGCGCATCGTGCCGGTGACCTGGTGCGCGTGCAGGTCGGCGGCCTCCAGCAGCTCGAAGCGCGCGAGCAACACGGTGACGGTCTCGCGCTCGCTCAGCTCGTCGTAGGCGCGGTGCACGGAGATCGGCAGCGCCACGTTCTGCCGCAGCGTACGATTCGAGAGCAAGCCGCCGCTGCTCGGCACCAGCGCCATGCGCTTGCGCAGCGAGGCCAGCCCGGCGTAGCCGAGCAGCGCGACGTCGTCGCCGAATAGCTCGACCTGGCCTTCGTGCACGCTCTCCAGCGCGACCAACGCACGCGCGAGCGCGGACGCGGGATCCGCACCCGGTGCATCGCGCTCCGGCCGCAGCAACAGCCACTCTCCGGCTTCGAGCCGCAGCGGCTCCACGATCACGCGACTCGCGGCGGTGGCGACCACCAGCGTATGCGGCAGGGCCAGCACCGTCATGGCATCAGCACCGTGCCCTGCAGCGAGGGCGTGAGCGTGTACAGATCGATGAGGCCGTGCAGCGCGAGCAAGTAGATCAGGCCGTGCCGTGAGGCGCGCGACACGCACACCGGCACGCGCGTGGGGGAGCCCGCCACGTTCATGCCGTGGTAGCAAGCGATCAGGAACAACCCGAGCCCACCCAGCAGCGACTTCGCGAAGAACGTGGAGAGATCCAGCAACGAGGTGGCCGACAGCACGGCGCGAAAGAACAGCGAGGCGGGCAGGTACGCGAACAGCACGCGCGAGATCCAGAAGCCGCCCACCAGCGCCGCCGCCGCGAAGATGATGCTCAGGCCGGTGATCGCCGTCATGCCGCCGATCAAGCGCGGGGCGATCAGGTTGCGCATGGGTGGGATGCCCATCGCCTCCAGCGCCTCGACCTCGCGGTTCACGCTCATCAGACCCAGCTCGGCCGAGACGGCGGTCACCGAGCGGGCGATCACGACGATGCCCGTGATCAGCGGAGACAGCTCGCGCACGACCAACACCGTGGCCAGCCGGCCGAGGTCGTCCGTGCTGGTCAGGGCGCCCACCCCGCTGACGCCCTGCGCGATCGCGAGCACGCCCACCCCCAGCGCGATCACCAGCGCGGCGGGCACGGCTTGCACGCCCGTGTAGTAGATCTGGTTGCCCACCTCGCGCGCGAAGTCG
>JBEVNG010000034.1:0-5002 GCA_040508235.1 Polyangiales bacterium
GGTGGCTGGTGCCGTCGGCCTCGAGCGGCGGCAGCAGCTCCGCCAGCAGCTGATCGCGAAAGGACGCGCGCTGCATCGCCACGAACAGGAAGCGCACGTACGAGATCAACGTGCCGAGCTTCTCCGGCGACGCGCGATAGGCCGGGTGCACCACCAGCCCTCCTATCTCGGTGGGGCCCTCGTACACATAGCGAACACTCAGGACCGGATGGACGAAGTGTTTGCGTAATGTGGCGCTGTACTTCTCCTCGGCGTCGACATCGAGATAGATGTACGGCTCCCCCGGGCGCCCCAGCTGCGCGATGATCATCGAGGTGCCGACCGCGCTCTTTTGCTGCAAGTCGCGCAGCAGGAACACGTACTCGCGGTCGCGCGGGTTCTCGATCTCGCCCAGGAACGAGCGCTCGGACACGTCGAGCAGCGCGGCGATCGCGGCGCGGTCGTTGGGCAAGTTGACGGTGTTGAGGTAGCGAGCCAGCGAGTACAGCTCCTCCTCGTCGTCACGACGCGCCGCACGGATCTGATAGCGGGCCATCCCCGCCATTGTGCCTCAGCCGGCGCGCGATCCGTCAGAAGGTGCGTGCGCTATCGACCAGAATGGTGACGGGCCCCTCGACCGCGGCGCGCACCGTCATGGTCGCCCGAAAGCGCCCCTTTGCCACCGTGAGCCCGCGCGCCGCCAGCTCGGAGCACACGCGCTCGTACAGCGCGTTGGCGGGCTCGGGTGCCATCGCCGCGTCAAAGCTCGGTCGCCGTCCCTTGCGCACGTCGCCGTAGAGCGTGAACTGCGACACCACCAGCACCGAGCCGGCCACGTCGCGCACCGACAGGCTCATCTTCTCGCGCTCGTCTTCGAAGATGCGCAGCCCCTCCAGCTTGTTCGCCATCCAGCCGACCTCGGGCTCCCCGTCGTCCGCGCCGATGCCCAGGTAGACCAACAATCCCTGCTCGATGGCGCCGACGACCTCGCCCTCGACCTCCACCGACGCGGAACTGACTCGCTGCACCACGGCTCGCACCGGGGCCAACCTTGCCACACTCCGGAGCGGGCTGTATGACCTGCCATGACCGTTCCGGTTGTGGGCCTGACGGGGGGAATCGCGTCGGGGAAGAGTACGGTCGCGCGTGCGTTCGCACAGCGCGGCATCCCCGTCATCGACGCGGACGTGCTGTCACGCGAGGTGGTGGCCGTGGGTAGCGAGGGCCTGGCCGCCGTCGTCAGCGAGTTCGGCGCGGAGGTGTTGCTCCCGGACGGCACGCTCGATCGCAAGGCGGTCGCCGCGCGCGTGTTCGCCGACCCCACGCTGCGCCTGAAGCTGAACGCGATCGTGCATCCGCGCGTCGCGCAGCTGTCCGCCAAGCGGCTGACCGAAGTTCCAGAGGGCTCGACGCCGTACGTCATGTACGAGGCGCCGCTGATCGTGGAGAACGGCCTGCACCACGGCATGCACGCGCTGGTGGTGGTGGCGATCGAGCCCAGCCTGCAGATCGAGCGCGTGATGGCGCGCGACGGAATCGACCGCGAGGGCGCGGAAGCGCGACTTCGTGCGCAGGCCCCGCTGGAGCGCAAGCTCGCCGCGGCTACTTACATCATCGACAATGGCAAGGAGCTGTCCGCCCTGCCCGCGCAGGTCGACGACGTGCATGCCAAGATCCTGTCCCGCCTGGGAGAACAACGTCGATGAGCGACCGCGAGACGCTGCTGACCGGATTCCCTTCCAACGAGCTCGCGCGCCGTGTGCTGCCGCGCCTGCTGGAGTCGAACCGCGGCGGTCGTGTGATCGCGCTGGTGCCGGAGCGCTTCGTCGACCACGCGAACGAGTGGCTATCCGCGCTGCCCAACGGACAGCGTGAGCGCACCCGGATCGTGGTGGGCGACGTGGCGTGGATGGACCTCGGTTTGTCTGGCCGCGAGTACCTGGAGCTGGCCGACCGCGTGCACACCATCCATCACTGCGCCGCGGTGACCTACAGCGGTGCGCCGTTCGAGATGGCCGAGCGCGTGAACGTGGGTGGCACCTTCGAGGTGCTGGAGTTCGCGCGGCAGGCCAAGGGGCTGGAGCGCCTGGTGCACTGGTCGACGCTGATGGCCACCGGCGACACGGCGGGCCTGGTGCGCGAGGACGCGCTGGTCGCTCCGCGCTCCAACCCACTGGCGTTGACGCGCTTCCGTGCCGAGCGCCTGATCGGCAAGGCGCGCGAGGAGCTGCCAATCACGGTGCTGCGGCCAGCGATGCTGGTGGGTGACTCGCGCACCGGCCGGCTGGCGCGCATCGAGGGCGCCCACCTGCTGATCTCCGCACTGCTGAATGCGCCGCGCGATCTGCCCATCCTGCGGCCGGCCAACGGCGATGCGCTGCTGCAGGTGGTGCCCATCGACTATGCGGTCGAGGCGGGCATCCGCATCGCGCACACCGAGAACAGCCTCGGCCGGACCTACCACATCATCGATCGCGACGCGCTCACGCTCGACGCCACGATGGCCGCGATCGCGGAGCTGCTCGGCAAGCCGCCGCCCCGTGGTGCGCTGCCGCCGCTGTTCACCAACGCGGTGCTGCGCCTGCCCGGCATCGACCGCCTGGCGCACGCGCAGCGCTCGCTCCTGGACGAGCTCGGGCGCGACGTCGAGTACGACGATCGCAACGCCAAGCAGGTGCTCGGCAGCGAGGCCTGTCCGCCCCTGCTCAGCTACCTGAGCAAGCTGGTCGCCCACGTGGAACGCGAGCGCAAGACCGATCGCCCGGTCCCGTCCTACTCGCTCTTGAGGTAGGCGTTACTTTCCGGCGAGCGTCATCGCACTCACGCGGAACGTGGGCGCGGCGACCGAGGTCTTGCCGTCGAGGTCGTTGCCGATCACGTCGATGCGCTTGAGCAGCTGATCGAGGTTGAGCGAGATGGTGACCTCGGAGACCGGGAACGCGAGCTCGCCGTTCTCGACCCAGAAGCCATTGGCGCCGCGGCTGAAGTCGCCGGTGACCGCGTTGACGCCGAAGCCCATCATGCTGGTCACGAGCAGGCCGCGCTTGGTGCTCTTGATGATGTCCTGCGGCGCGGTGGTGCCGGGCAGCAAGTGGAAGTTGGTGCTGCTGATGCCGACGCCGCCCGAGCTGCCGCGCGAGGCATTGCCCGTGCTGGCGCGCTCCAGCTTGCGTCCGGAGTAGCTGTCGAGCTGGTAGCTCTTGAGCACGCCGTTCTCGACGATGCTGTTCTTGCGCGAGAGCAGGCCCTCGCCGTCGTAGTTGCGCGAGCCGGGGCCGCGCACGATCAGCGGGTCGTCGACGATGTTGACCAGCGGGTTGGCGATCTGCGTGTCGATGCGATCGAGCAGGTAGCTGGAGCGACGCCAGATGGCGCCGCCGCTGATGCAGCTGGCGACCAGCCCGAGGATCGCGCGCGCGGAGTCCTGGTCGAAGATGACCGGCACTTCTTGCGACTCGACCTTGCGCGCGCCGAGCTTGGCCAAGGTGCGACGCGCGGCCTCGCGACCGACGGCTTCCTCGCTCTCCAGCTCGCTCAAGTGACGGCGCGACGACCAGTAGAAGCCCGTGCGCTTCTTGCCGCCTTCGTCCTCGACCACGGGCGACACCACGACGCTGGCGTAGGTGCCGCGCGAGGCGCCGCGGAAGCCGCCGCTGGTGACCAGCGCGCTGCCGCCGGAGACGCGCGTGAAGGTGGCGTCCTCGGAGTTGGTGATGCGCTTGTCGTGGCCGAGCGCCGCCTTCTCGGCTGCGATCGCGCGCCGCACGGCCTCGGCCGCGTCGACACCGTCGACCGACGCATCGAACAGGTCCAGCTCGCGATACTGCTTGGACGAGGACAGCAACGCCGGGTCGGGCGCGCCCGCGAACGGATCCTCCTGGCTCAGCTGCGCCAGCTCCAGCGCGTCCTCGACCAGACGCTCCAGCCCACCCTTGGTGAGGTCGCTGGTGTAGGTGACGGCGACCTTCTGGCCGAGCATCACGCGCAGTCCGACCGAGCGCGACGACGCCTCTTCCACCAGCTCCGGCTGACCGAGGCGAACCTTGGCCGACAGGTGCGCGCCCTCGTGCAGCGAGCACTCGGCGACGGTGGCGCCCTTCTTCTTGGCGCGGCTCACGACGTCGTCGCCGAGCTCGAGCATGCGATCCAAATCGAGGCTCACAGTTGCGTCCCTCCCACGGTCATCGCGCTGATCTTGATCGTCGGGCAGCCGACGCCGACGGGCACACTCTGCCCATCCTTGCCGCAGGTCCAGATGCCGTCCGAGGTCTTCATGTCGTGGCCAAGCATGACGACCTTGCGCATCACCTCCGGGCCGTTGCCGATCAAGTCCACGCCCTTTACCGGCGCGGTGAGCTTGCCGTCTTCGATCAAGTAGCCCTCGGTCAGCGAGAACACGAAGTCGCCGTTGGTGATGTCGACCTGGCCGCCGCCGAAGTGCGAGGCGTAGATGCCGCGCTTGACGCTCTTGATGATCTCGCTCGGGTCGTGCTGGCCCGCGAGCAGCAGCGTGTTGGTCATGCGCGGCATCGGGTGCGACTTGAAGCTCTCGCGCCGACCGTTGCCGGTGGGCGTGACGCCGAAGAAGCCTGCCGAGTGCCGGTCGTGCATGTAGCCGCGCAGGATGCCGTGCTCGATCAGCACGGAGCTAGTGGGCACGTTGCCCTCGTCGTCGACGTTCACCGCGCCGCGCGAGTTCGCCAGCGTGGCGTCGTCGACCACCGTGCACAGCTCGCTGGCGACCCGCTCACCGATCTGGTCGGTGTAGTTGCTGGTGCGCTTGCGGTTGAAGTCCGCCTCCAGGCCGTGGCCGACCGCCTCGTGCAGCAGGATGCCGCTGTCGCCCGGGCCGAGCACGACCTCCATCTCCCCGGCGGGCGCCTCGCGCGCATCGAGCATCACGAGGGCGTGGCGCACGGCTTCTTGCGCGTGCCACTCGGGCGTGACTGTGTCGAGGTAGCCGAGGCCGACATGGCCGCCACCACCGGACGAGCCCGATTGGCGCTTGCCGTTCTGCTCCGCG
>JBEVNG010000043.1:0-7128 GCA_040508235.1 Polyangiales bacterium
GCTCTCGGGCGCGAGCAACGCCACGTTGAACAGGCGCTGCGCGTCGAAGCGGTCGCCGCGCTGGAACGCGCTCTGGGAGTTGGAGCGGTCGCCCGGACCGCGCGGCTGACAGCCGGGAGGCCCGTACAGGAGCTGCGTGGTCGCGGCCTCGGCGACGTCGTTCAGGTCCGCGAGCAGCAGCGTCGCCTCCTCCGCGGCCAGCAGCTCGGTGATGTGCTCGCGCAGCAGGAACAGCTCGCGGTTGCGGCGCTCGTTGGCCAACGACACGGCGCGCGCGCGCTCGTGCTCGGTCTCCGCCAGGTCGCGGCCGCCGATCACGGTCGCGAGCTTGGAGTCGAGGTGCGCGGTGATCACGTGCAGGCGCTGGCCACCGTGCTCGATCACCACGCGCAGCGGTGCGCGCGTGACGCCGTCCGCCTGGTTCTCGAGGTAGTGCACCTCCCGCGGCTCCTGGCGCAGCAGCAGCGCCACGCGGCTGCCGCGTGCATCGGGCAGGCCGACCACCGCGGCGGCGAAGTCGAGCTTCAGCGCGAGCTGGTCCGCGGCCTGCTCATCGCGCACGTCTTGCAGCGCCAGCACGTCGGGCTGCAGCGAGCGCAGGATCGTGGTCAGGTGATCCAGCTTCGCGTCGAACGACGACGAGGCGGTGGCAAAGTTCTCCACGTTCCACGTGGTCACGGCGAGCGTCATGGGCGCAAGCCTACGTTTCGTCGCGCCCGCATCCAGAGCGCGGCGCGTGATGCTGCGCAGTCGCTACCAACGTCGCCAAAACGCCATCAAAGGACCGCAAAGTTGCCACAAAAGAGGCTGCGATCGTTCTAGGACTTGGCAGTTTGACCTGGCTCGGAAGGGCGTAATAGTCGCGGTATGACCGTGTTCGAAGTCGAGCCTTTCACGCGCTGGCGCTGCGACGAGTGTGGCCAGCCCATCGAGCAAGCCTGCGACGGCTGGGTCGAGTGGCGCGAGCGTGACGGCGTGCTGTGTGACTTTCGGATCGTGCACCACGTGAGCGCTTCCCCGCGCGGCGAGCAAGGCTGCTACGGCAGCAACATCTCCGGCAACATGCTGATGGAGGAGACGCTCGGCGTCGACGGCCTGGCGTGGTTGCTCGGGGTGCTCGCGAAGACCGCCGTCGAGCGTGCGCAGTTCGCGGAGCTGATGCGCCGGCTGCAGGTCCCGTTCTACGAGATGGCCCGCAACCACGTCGTCGACCCCAGCAGCTTCGAGACCAACGGCGTGCGCGAGTACACCCAGGCCGGCATCCTCGCCAAGCTTCGCATCCCCGGACTCAGCTGAGGAGGCTGCGTGAGCTGTCCGAGGACCCGCCGGCCGAGGAGACAAAGCGCTACATTGCGGCCGAGTTCAGCTGAGATACGCTCGCGGCCATGTTCTTCCGCTGGCTGCTGGGAAATAGTGAGAGCACGAACGAGAGGCCCCGGGCGAGCGCCACGCTGATGGAGCTGGTGCGTCAGAGCATGCCGGAGGCGAGCCCGCAGGACGCGGCCATCGTCGGCGCGTTGGCCGGCCTGTTCGCGTTCGTGGCGTACGCCGACCGCAGCTACACCGACAGCGAGAAGCAGGCCGTGCGCGCGGCCCTGGCACGCTTCCACCAGCTCAAGCCCCAGGGCATCGACGCGGTCTGTGCGCTGCTGGAGACGCAGGTCGCGGAGCTGGCCCACGAGCCCCTGCAGACGTACACGCGCGTGCTCTACGAGCTCAGCGACCGCGAGGCGCGCCTGGAGGTCCTGGACGTGCTGATGGACGTCGCCACCGCGGACGACGTGCTGTCGATGGACGAGACCAACGGCCTGCGCCGCATCGCCAACCTGCTCGGGCTCTCCGAGTCCGACTACACGGCCGCGCAGACCAAGCACAGGGACCACCTGAGCGTACTGCGCTAACCCACGCAGCGGCGGCACACGGCTCGCATTCACCCGCGCATGCCATTCATCAAGACAGATTCTGGCGTCCAGCTCTTCTATCAGGAACACGGCCGAGGCGCCCCGGTGGTGCTCGTCCATGGTTGGCCGCTCAGCAGCGACAGCTGGGAGTACCAGTTCGACGCACTCGCCAGCGCGGGCCTGCGCGTGATCGCCTACGACCGCCGCGGGTTCGGCAAGTCCGATCAGCCGGACCAGGGCTACGACTACGACACCCTCGCCGACGACCTGAGGGCCGTGCTCGACGGGCTTGACGTACGTCAGGCCACGCTGGTGGGCTTCTCGATGGGCGGCGGCGAGGTCGTCCGCTACGTCACACGCGGCGGCGAGCGTGCGAGCAAGCTTGCCCTCGTCAGCTCGGTTGTCCCACTGGTTCAGCAGACGCAGGACAACCCGCACGGCGTGCCCAAGGAGCAGCTTCAGCAGTTCCAGCAGCAGATCGATGCGGACCGCCCCGACTTTCTGCAGACGTTCGGCAAGCAGTTCTACGGGCAGGGTCTGATCAAGCACCCGGTCAGCCAGGGCATCCTGGACTGGACGCAGTTCCTGGCGCTGCCGGCGAGCCACCGAGCGACGCGCGAGTGCGTGACGGCGTTCGGCACCACGGACTTCCGCGCCGAGCTGCCGAGCGTCAAGCTGCCGACGCTAGTCATCCACGGCGACGCCGACAAGACCGTCCCCTTCGAGGCCACCGGCAAGGTGGTGCCCCAGCTGCTGCCGCATGCGCAGCTGAAGGTCTACGAGGGCGCGCCCCACGGCCTGTTCTACACGCACAAGCACGAGCTCAACCGCGACCTGATCGCGTTCGCCAAGGGTTGAGCTCACGACAGCAACGCGTCGTGGCTGGTGGCGCGTAGGCGCTTGGCGAGCTGCTGCACCACGTGCTCGGCGTCGCGGGCGACGCCCGAGAAGCGGCCCGAGCCCCAGGTGTGCAGCCAGGGCAGGCCCACGAAGTAGACGCCGTCCTGCTGGCACACGCCGCGCTCGTGCACCGGCTTGCCGCGCCCGTCGAACACCGGCAGCTCCAGCCAGCCGAAGTCGCTCGCGAAGCCCATGCACCAGACCACCGACGTGATGTTGGCCGCCGCGAGGTCGAGCGAGTTGGCCGGCGCCTGCGCGGGTTGCCACACGGGCTGGTACGGCTCCTCGCGCGGCGCCACGATGTTGGAGCGCGCGATGTAGTCGTCGATCGACTTCTTGTTGTTCGCGGACACGGTGTCGGCGTTGTCGAGGTTCTGGCGCAGGTCGTCGCCGAAGCGCAGCTGACCGTGCTCGATCTCCAGCAGGCGACCGTGCAGCTGCATGCCCTCCAGCGCGAACTTGCGCAGGTCGATGTCGCGCCCGCCGTCGCGGCCGGTGACGTAGTGGTTCGCCTTGTCGCGTACGCCTTCCTTGAGTGGATGGCGATCGACGCCGAGCTCGTAGTGGCCCATGTCCTCCAGCCACGCGACCACGTCGCGACCGCGGTAACGACGCGCGACACGCGGCGCGCTGCCCACGCAGAGATGGACCTGACGGTTCTCCAGGTGCAGGTCTTCCGCGATCTGTGCACCGGACTGTCCCGTGCCGACCACCAGCACCGCGCCCTCCGGCAGCTGCGACGGACTGCGGTACTGCGAGACGTGCAGCTGCGTGATCGACGGAGGCAGCTTCTCCGCCAGGCGCGGGATCTTGGGCACGTGGTAGCTGCCCGCCGCGATCACGACCTGATCCGCCCGCAGCTCGCCGCGCGAGGTCTGGAGCTCGAACGTGCCGTCCGGAGCGCGCTTGACGCGCTGCACGCGGACGCCCTCCTCCAGCGGCGGATTGAGCTTGGCGAGGAAGCGATCGAGGTACGCGTTGAGCTCGTCGCGGCGCATGAAGCCCTCTGGATCATCGCCGTCGTAGGGCAGACCGGGCAGCCGGCACTGCCAGTTGGGCGTGACCAGGCAGAACGAGTCCCAGCGCTGCGAGCGCCAGGCGTGGAACGCTTGATCCTTCTCCAGCACCACGTGCTCGACGTTGCGCTGCTTGAGGTAGTAGCTGACGGAAAGGCCCGCCTGCCCGCCTCCGATGATGACTACGGGTAGATGACGCACGGTGGACTCCTATTCGTCGCTGGACTTGAAGGCTGGGGTGGCGGGACGGTCGTCGATGCGCAGCGACAGCAGCTCGGGGCGCGCGTAGTGCCCGACCGAGTCCATCATTCGCTTGCGCTTGACGATCAAAGACATGTCGAGATCGGCGACCAGGACGCCCTCGCCTTCGGTCAGCGGCGCCACCACGTGGTTGCCCTCGGGCGTGATGATCGCGGTCAGCGAGCCTCCGCGCAGCGCCTTCTGCAAGCCGGCGTCGTCGGTGATCGACGCAATCTGCGCCTCGTCGAGCCAGCCGGTGGCGTTCACCACGAAGCAGCCGGACTCCAGCGCGTGGTGGCGCAGCGTGACCTCCAGCTGATCGGCGAAGATCTGGCCCACCATCGAGCCCGGAAACTGCGCGCAGTGGATCTGCTCGTGCTGGGTCATCAGCGCGTAGCGCGCGAGCGGGTTGTAGTGCTCCCAGCACGCGAGCGCGCCGATGCGACCGATCGGTGTCTCGACCACCTTCAGCCCGCTGGCGTCACCCTGCCCCCAGATCATGCGCTCGTGGTAGGTGGGCGTCAGCTTGCGACGCTTGAGCAGGAGCTCACCGTCCGCGCCGAAGATCAGCTGCGCGTTGTAGAGCGAGCCGTGATCGCGCTCGTTGATGCCGAGCACCACCACCATGCCGTGCTTGCGCGCGGCCTCCGCGATGCGTGCGGTCGTGCGCGAGGGCACCTCGACCGCCCACTCGTACAGCTTCATGTGGTCCTTGCCGGCCTGCACCGGCGGACGCACGAACGAGAAGTAGGGATAGTAAGGCACGAACGTCTCGGGGAAGACGATCAGCTGCGCACCGCGCGCGGCGGCCTCGTCGATCGCGATCAGACACTTGTCGATCGTGCCGTCGCGCGTCGTGAAGTCAGGGGCGAGCTGCGCGGCGGCGACGCGCACGGTCTGCGGTTCGGTCATGCTCACGAACTAGCAGTGGCTCTATTTCCTCCGCGTAAAATGCTAAATGACCGCGCCCGCCCGCACGCGCGCAACACAGTAAGATCGTTGCGCTCTGAACGGCGGCGATCGATCTACGCGCCCGATCAATCGAGCGCCCGGGAGTGCGCGGCGTGCGTATCCTGAAACGCGAGGAACGCGCGCAGCACGGCCTGCGGATCCTCCAGCTGCGGGTAGTGTCCAGCGTGCGCGAGCTCGACGACGTCCGCGTTGGACACCAGCTCGCGGAAGCGCTTCACCAGCGACTTGCCCGACACCGGATCGACCGTGCCGTCGATCAAGCGCACGGGGATGCGCGTGTTCACCACCGACGTCACCCAGCGCTCGCGGTGCAGGCGACGCTCCGCCATGTAGCCGAGCAGCTTGGGCAACACGCGGCGCCCATCCTGGTGGCGCAGCAGGCACCACAGCTCGTCGAGCACGTCCTGCGCGGGCGGCGCGGCGAAGATGCGGCGAAAGCCCCGCTCGAAGTCGCTCTTGCGCGTCAGGCGCGCCAGCACGGGACCGAGCCGCGACGCGAGCAGCCGCTGGATCACGAGCGGCTGGTGCGTCTCCGGGAAGACGCCGCCGTTCAGGAAGCAGATGCTGTCGACAGCCAGCGCGCCTGGCTCGCCGAGCTGCTGTTGCGCGAGCAGCTCGGAGGCCACCGAGACGCCGTAGTCGTGCGCGAGGATGTGCACGCGGTCGATGCCCAGGGACGCCAGCAACGCGCGCTGCATCGCCGCCTGGTCCATCAGCGAGTAGGCGTAGCGACGCGGCTTGTCGGACCAGCCGTAGCCGAGCATGTCGGGCGCGATCACGCGAAAGCGCGCGGTCAGCTCGCGCCACATCGGGTGCCAGTCCCAGGAGGCGCTGGGGAAGCCGTGGATGGCCAGCAGCACCGGGCCCTGGCCCTGGTCGCGGTAGAAGATTCCGTGGCCCCGATGGCGGTACGTCTTGCCATCGCGGCGCCACTGCTCGAAGGCAGGCGTGAGCGGCATGCTCCGTGATGCCATTGCGGTGAGCGGCCGTACAGACGCAAAAAGCCGCAGGGCGAACCCCGCGGCCTCTCGAGCGAGTCTCGCGAAGGGCTCAGCCCTTGGAGATCTTGCCCTCGGTGAACTCCACGTGCTTCTTCGCGCGCGGGTCGTACTTCTTGATCTTCATCTTCTCGGGCATCGTGCGCTTGTTCTTGGTCGTGTAGTACTCGTAGCCGGTGCCCGCGGTCGAAATCAGGCGGATCTTGTCGCGCATGGTGTTCCTCTAATTGCTTAGCCCGCGGCATGCGCGAACGTAAATCGGCGCCAGTTGTGACAGGCCGCCCCGTTCGCGTCAAGCCCTGGGTCTCAAACTCACTTCAGGACGTCGGCGACCGCGCTGGTCAGGCGGTCGATGTTGGCCTCCCGGATGCCGGCCACGTTGATGCGGCCCGAGCGCACCGCGTAGATGCCGTGCTTCTCCTTGAGCGCGTCGACCTGCTCGGGCGTGATGCCCGCGAAGGAGAACATGCCCTTCTGGTGCACGATGAAGCTGAAGTCCTGCTTCACGCCCTTGGCCTTGAGGCCCTCGACGAACAGCGTGCGCATCTTGGCGATGCGAGCGCGCATCGCGTCGACCTCGTTGTGCCAGAGCGCGTTGAGCTCGGGGTTGCCGAGCACCGCGTTGACCACGGCCGCGCCGTAGGCGGACGGGTTGGAGTAGTTGGAGCGCACGGTGACGCGCAGCTGGCTGAGCGCCTTGTTCGAGGAGTCGAGGTCGTTGGCCAGCAGCGTGAGCGCGCCGACGCGCTCGTTGTAGAGGCCGAAGTTCTTCGAGAACGAGCTGCACACGATCATCTCGATGTCGCGCGCGGCGAACTCGCGCACCGGGGCGGCGTCCGCCTCGATGCCGTCGCCGAAGCCCTGGTAGGCGAAGTCGAACAGCGGCAGGAAGCCCTGCTCCTTGGCGGCCTGCGCGATCACTTCCCACTGCGCCGTGCTGGGGTCGACGCCGCTCGGGTTGTGGCAGCAGGTGTGCAGCAGCACCGCGTCGCCCTTGCCGGCCTGCGCGAGGCCCGCGAGCATCTTGTCGAACGCCAGGCCGTGCGTGGCCGCGTCGTAGTACGGGTACGTGACCACCTCGAGGCCGGCGGCCTGGAAGAT
>JBEVNG010000050.1:0-6651 GCA_040508235.1 Polyangiales bacterium
CGCGCGCTGTCGGCCGCTGCCCAGCCGGCCCAGCTCGACGGCGAGTCGCTCGCGCAACGCTGGGGACTGTCCGTGCGTAGCCTGCGACGAAAGCTCGAGGCGGAGCAGACGTCGTTGTCGCTGCTGCACGAGGCCGTGTTGTTCGAGCGTGCGCGCGCGCTGCTGGCGCGACCCACGCTGCGCATGCACGAGGTCGCGGACGCGCTCGGTTACTACGAGGTCAGCTCGTTCCAGCGCGCGTTCAAGCGCTGGGCCGGCATCGCGCCCGGCGCGTACAGGCGCCGCGAGCGCTGACCCTCAGATGTAGACCGGCGGCGGGGGCTCGGGCGTGCCCGCGTCGTGGCCGCCATCCTGCTCCGGCACGCCGGCGACGCGATCGCACGCGA
Organism: Polyangiales bacterium; assembly: GCA_040508235.1. Lineage (GTDB taxonomy): Bacteria > Myxococcota_A > Polyangia > Polyangiales > DASUME01 > DASUME01. The sequence goes on from JBEVNG010000050.1 coordinate 387, forward strand.
CGCTCCAGCCCGACGTCACAGGCGGCGCTTACAAACGCGAGGCCGGGATCGCGATCACGTCCTCGATGCTCTGGGCGCCGAGCGCGAGCATCAGCAGGCGATCGAAGCCGAGCGCGTTGCCACCGCTCGGCGGCACACCCTCGGAGAGCGCGGTCAGGAAGCGCTCGTCGATGGGGTAGACAGGCTTGCCGAGCTTGGTGCGCTCTTGCTGGTCGGCGACCAGCCGCGCGCGCTGCTCGTCGGGGTCGGTCAGCTCGCCGAAGCCGTTGCACAGCTCCAGCCCGCCAACGTACGCCTCGAAGCGCTCGGCCACGCTGTCGTCGTCGGGCTTCTTGCGCGCGAGTGACGCCATGCGCGCCGGGTAGTCGGTGAGGAACAGCGCGCCCATGTCCGCGAGCGCCGGCTCCACCTTGTCGACCAGCAGCTGGTAGAAGGTGGCGTCGTCGAGCTCCTTCACGTCCACCTGCGCGAAGCGCGCGAAGGCCTCGCGCACGGTGACGCGCGGCCACGGTGGCTCGACGTCGATCTTGCCCTTGCTGGTCTCGAGGTACGGCTTGCCGTTCAGCGCATACGCGACCTCGCACACCAGCTCCTCGGTGTCGCGCATCATCGCCTCGACCCCCGAGTAGGCGCGGTACCACTCCAGCATCGTGAACTCGGGCTGGTGGCGCTCGCCGTGCTCCTCGTTCCGGAAGCACTTGGCCAGCTGATAGATGTGCTCGAGCCCGCCCGCGAGCAGCCGCTTCATCTGGTACTCGGGGCTGGTGATCAGGAAGCGCTCGCCGCCCCGCGTCTGCACGCTGACCGCATCGAGGTGCACGTCGAGGCCCGGCGACGGAACCACCAGCGGCGTCTCGACCTCCAGGAAGCCGCGCGAGTCGAAGAACTCGCGCACCACGCTGGCCACGCGCGCACGTGCGAACAGCCGGCGCTGCTTGAGGTTGTCTTGCTTGGCGAGCTCGGTCAGCTCGCGCACCTCGCCCGGCGGCTGACGCAGCAGCTCGAAGCCCTCGGCCTCGACCGCCTTGCCGTTCCAGAGCCCGCGCGCGAACACCAGCGCGTTGAGCGCCATCGGCGCCTTCACCAACAGGCGCACGATGCCGGACTCGTCGCGCAGCAGCGCGGCGTCTTCCCACTGGGCGACGATCCGCCCGGCCACGCACACGGGCGTGGTCTCGGGGTGCTCGGCGAGCGCGGCGATCGGAGTTCGGTCGGGCAGCATGGTGCTGCGCAGACTACTCCTGACTCGCCGGCGAGCCCTTACTTCTTGACGCGCTCGTGGTACTCGCCCGAGCGCGTGTCGATGCGGACCATCTCGCCCTGGTTGATGAACAGCGGCACCTGGATCTCGAAGCCGGTGGAGATCTTGGCGGGCTTGGTCGTGCCGCCCGAGGTGTCGCCCTTGAAGCCGGGCTCGGTCTCGATGATCTCGAACTCGACGAAGTTGGGCGGGCTGACGCCGATCGGCTTCTCGTTGAAGAGCAGCACGTCGCACATCAGGCCGTCGCTCAGGAAGAAGCGGTTGTCGCCGAGCTGATCCGCGGTCAGGCGCAGCTGCTCGTAGTTGCCCGTGTCCATGAACACGTAGAACTGGTCCTCGGGGTAGAGGTACTGCATCTGGCGCTCTTCCATGTCGGCCTTCTCGAGCTTCTCCCCGCTCTTGAACGTGCGCTCGATGGTGGTGCCGCTGATCATGTTGCGCAGCTTGGTGCGCGTGAAGGCCTGACCCTTGCCCGGCTTGACGAACTGGAAGTACGTGACTTCGAAGGGCACGCCGTCGAATACAACTTTGAGGCCCTTACGGATTTCCGAGGTGTCTAACATCGCTGCTGTTCCTTGTGTCGTCGCGCGGGAAGAGGGTCAGTGGGTGAGTACGTTGCGTTCGGCCAGCAGCACGCCGCTGGGTTGGCTGGCGCTCGCGTCGCGCTCGCCCGTCACCTGGACCGTGAAGGTCGGCAGGTCCGTGGTGGCCAGGAGATTACCCGACTGGTGGGCGCGATCGTAGTCGAGCGTGCCGACCTTGACCGCTGCCCCGCGCGGATCCTGAAGCCACACCACGTATTCGCGCAAGCCGGGCGCGAGGCGCTCCGGGGGCGGCAGCTGTTCCAGCTGCAATACCACCAACTTTTGCCCGCCCTCGATGCGCTCGACCGAGACTTGACCGGTCATGCCGGCGCCGGCCTGGGGAGAGCTCGCCTTCAGCGCGTAGGTCTGCGCGGCCTGCATGCAGCCCACGAGGCTGCCGGCCAGAGCGACGAACGACAGCGAACGGAGCGAGGGCATGGCGGATCCCGGGTTTTTAGTCCCGGGCGCACGAGGGTCAAGTTCTTGCCCCCCGGAGGGGCGAAGCGGTACGAAGGACGCGGATGGGCGAGGTCGAGCAAGAAATTCGCGAGATCAAAAAGGAGATCATCGAGTCGCGAGGTCTGGTCATCAAGACCAACAACATCGCGAATACCCTCGGCGCGGACATCAAGACGATCGCAAAGCGGCAGGCCGCTCACGAGCGTCGCGCCTGGTGGAACTCGGTGGCCTCGTTCGCGCTGTTGGGCCTGGCCTGCCTGTTCGGCTTCCGGCTGTTGCTCGACGCCAGCGTGCGCGAGCTGGAGCTGGAGAAGGAGAACTCGCAGCAGGAGGTCAAGCGCCTCAAGGCCGCGCTGGAGCAAGAGGTCCAGCGCGCGGAGAAGCGCGTGCAGGCCGAGGCCAAGGCGATGCAGTTCCTGGAGCTGGTGCGCAGCCAGCGTCGCGCCGAGGCGGTGGAGCGCTTCCGCGAGCTCGACAAGGACACGCTCTCGCCCGCCGAGGGCGAGCTGTTCCGTGACATCGTCGGGCGCTTCCACTCGGAGCTCAGCGCGGAGGCGTACCAGGCGGGCCTGGAGCTGCAGCGTGCGGGCCGGCTCAGCGACGCCGCCGACCGCTTCGAGACCGCGATCCGCATGGACGACAGCGCCGTGCACACGGCCAAGGCGCGCTTTCAGCTGGCCGAGACGCAGCGCCAGCTGGGCAAGTACGCGCAGGCCAAGCTGGAGGCCGAGCGTGTGCTGGAGCAGAACGTCGACAAGGACATCCACCCCGCGGCGGGCCTGCTGCTGTCGCGCATCCTCGACGAGCTCGGGGACAGCGATGGCGCCAAGGCGCAGCTGAAGAAGCTGATCGCCAAGAGCCCGCACGGCACCGTGCTCCTGGAGGCTCGCCAGCTGCTCGCGCAGCTCAGCGAGAAGTCAGCCCGCTAGCTTCAGCCGGCGAGCTCGAGCGTGTGGGTCTTGAGGACCTGCTCGCGCGTGAGGCTGAGCAAGCTGGCGTCGGGCAGGGCCTGGTAGCCGTTGGGCACGCCGGCGCCGCCGGACACGAGCATGGTGTAGTGCAGCTGGGGCGAGCCGGGGCGGATGGAGATGCGCTCCTCGCCGGGCTCGGCGGGATCTTCGAGTCCCTCGTGCTCCCGGTAACCGAACGCCGCGCCACGCCGGAGCGCGTACATGCCGCGCCCGTTGGACAGGATCATGTTGAGCGTGCTGGAGGGCTGGCCCGCGAGCTTGTCGATCTGGCGCACCGCGCCGGCCACGCTGCCGGCGAGGATCTCGTCGCTGGTCTCGCCCTCCAGCTGGTTCTGCGCGTGCAGGCCAGCCAGGATGAGGTGGAAGAACAGCTCGCTGTCCGAGTTGCCGCGAATGTTGCGACGCAGGAAGTCGGGCAGAGATGCGCGCAGCTCGTCTTTGATCTCTTCGAAGTTGTGCACGGTGCCAACGTGCGCGAACAACCAGTGACGCAGCCTGAATGGGTGCGTGTTGTCGACACTGAACCCACCCACGGTGGCTTGCCTGAGGTGTGCCACCGCGCAGTCGGTCTGGATCTTGTTGGCGATCACGTTCCAGTCGATGGGCTCGCCGTCGGGCGCGGGCTGCTTCTTGTGCAGCACCTCGTCGCCTTGGTAGAAGCCGATGCCCCACGCGCCGCGCTGATCGACTGGCAAGCCGGCGATCGCCTGTCGCTCCTGATGGAACGCGTCGCGGAGTCGGTCGGACCGATTCGCCATGTATCCGATCAAACGCGCCATGCTGACCTCGTGAAGTGAATGGCTAGAGAGACGGCTCGCTGTGCTCGTACGGTTCTCGCTCTGCTACCGGTGTCGTCGCGGTGGGCATTCCCGCCGCCGCGCGATCGCGCGCGAACTTGGTCAGTCGCGATCGATCTTGCGCTGCGCGCGCACGCTGAAGGAAGACGGCGATGAGTCGCAGCGTTGCGACCGCGAACACGGTCGAAAGCAGCACGACGAGCAAGGCATCGGTGTGCAGCTGCTCCGCGGCGAGCATGATCCGACTCTACCACGGCAGTGCTCGCTTTCGCCTCTGCCTTGCCGGCTTTTTTTCGCGCTGAACGCGGCGTGGCAAGGTGCCGCGTATGCTCGATGCGAGCGCGCATGCATGGACGGATGAGTACCTCGAACACCTGCGGGTCGAGCGGGGCCTTGCTCACAATACGCTCGAAGCGTACGCGCATGACCTACGCGTGTTCGGCGAGTACCTGTCGCAGTCGGGCGAGAGCTTGGCGAGCGTGCGCACCGAGCAGGTCGCGAGCTTCCTGGGCACGCTCGGTGATCGCAAGCTCGGCGGTCGATCCCAGGCGCGCTACTTGTCGGCCCTGCGTGGGCTGTATCGGTTTCTGTTGGCGGAGCGCCACGTCGCGAGCGATCCCACCGAGCTGCTCGACGCACCGCGTAAGACCACGCGCTTGCCCACGGTGCTGACGCAGGACGAGATCAGGAGCTTGCTCTCCGCACCCGACGACAATGATCCCGCGGGGCTGCGCGACAAGGCGATGCTGTTCACGATGTACGCGAGTGGGCTGCGCGTGTCGGAGCTGACCGGACTCTTGCTGCAGGACCTGTCGCGCGAGCAGGGGCTCGTGAAGGTGGACGGCAAGGGTGGCAAGCAGCGGCTGGTGCCGATCGGCGATGCCGCGTGTGCGCTGGTGGAGCGCTACTTGGTCGGTGTGCGCGCGGCCTGGGCCAAGCCCAACGAGCGCGCGCTGTTCGTGACCGTGCGTGGCGTGGCCATGCGTCGCGAAGTGTTCTGGCGGCTGGTGCGCAAGCACGCGCTGACCGCCGGCATCGGCAAGCCGATCAGTCCGCACAAGCTGCGGCACTCTTTCGCGACGCACTTGCTCGAAGGCGGCGCGGACTTGCGCGCCGTCCAGGTGATGTTGGGGCACTCGGACATTTCGACAACCCAGGTCTACACCCACGTACTCACCGACCACCTCAAAGCCGTGCACGCTCGCCACCATCCGCGCGGCTAAGCGCGCGACTTTCGAGGCGCGGAGAGACGCGGCTGACACGGTGGCCTGCCGCTGCTATGCCCCCTGCGGCTGAGTGGATAGGTGCCCGTCATTCGGGCGAAACCCTCATGCCGGACCCAGGCTCGACGTGGCCGCAGCGGCCGCAGGGGTAGATATGAACATTCACGAGTATCAGGGTAAGGACTTGTTCCGGAAGTACGGGATCCCCGTGCCGAAGGGCATTCCGGCGATGGACGTGGCGGCAGCCGCCAAGGCCGCCGAGGAGCTCATCAAGGAGACCGGCAACGAGGTCGTCGTCGTCAAGGCGCAGATCCACGCTGGTGGCCGCGGTAAGGCCGGCGGCGTCAAGGTCGTGAAGGGCGCACAGGCGGCCAAGGAAGCGGCCGAGAAGATCTACGGCGCCACGCTGGTGACCCACCAGACCGGACCCGAGGGCAAGAAGGTCCAGCGCCTGCTCGTCGAGCAGGGCCTGCCCATCGCCCGCGAGCTGTACCTGGCGCTCGTGATCGACCGCGAGACCCGCAAGGTCGTCGTGATGGCCTCCACCGAGGGTGGCATGGACATCGAAGAGGTCGCCGACAAGCACCCCGAGAAGATCGTCAAGGTCGCCATCGATCCGGCGGTCGGCCTCGCGCCCTACCAGGGGCGTCAGATCGCGTTCGCGCTGGGCCTGCAGGGCAAGCAGCAGGGCGCGCTGGTGAAGCTCGTGTCGTCGCTGTACGACCTCTTCATCAAGGAAGATGCCGCGCTGGTCGAGATCAACCCGCTGATCGTCACCAAGGACGACCAGGTGATCGCGCTCGACGCCAAGCTCAACTTCGACAGCAACGGCGAGTTCCGCCACCTGAAGCAGTGGGAAGACCTGCGCGACCTGGCGGAAGAGAACGAGACCGAGCTGGAGGCCAAGAAGACCGGCCTCTCGTACATCCAGCTCGACGGCAACATCGGCTGTCTCGTGAACGGCGCCGGC
>JBEVNG010000063.1:0-4971 GCA_040508235.1 Polyangiales bacterium
TGCCTCGAGCAAGGGCTTCACGCGGCCCAAGCATACGCGAGAAAGTTCAGAACTGAAGGAGGGTTCCGTCTCTTGTCGCGCGTCGGACCGCGAAACCGAAGGCGAGCAGGCTGCCCGGCAACAGCACCACCGCGAAGCCCACCAGCACCAGCACGTGCATCCGCACGTCGGCCAGCGTGTGCCCCTGTAGCAAGACCTGCCGCAGTGCCTCGACACCGTGCGTCACGGGCAGCAGCTGGGACACGAACGAGAGCCAGCTCGGCAAGATCTTCGGCGGGTAGATGATGCCCCCGAGCAGGAAGAAGGTGGCCGAGATCAGCGGACCGATCGGGTCGCCACGCTTCCAGACCATGGTGAAGCTCGCCGACAGCACCCCGATGCCCACGAACACGAGCGTGGTCAGCACGATGATCAGCAGGCCACTGCCAAGGTTTCCAGGCAGGGGGATTCCGTACAGCCAGGCACCTCCGCCGATGAACGCCACCGCGCTCGCCAACGAACCGACCAGCCCCCAGCTCGCGGAGGCGAGCACCAGCGTCGGCAGGCTCAGTGGCGCCATCAAGATCGATTCCAGCGTGCCCATCGTCTGCTCCGCGCGCAGCGCATTGGCGAAGCTGGCGTAGCTGGCCATGAAGAAGTTCATGGTGCCGAGGCCGATCACGCTGAAGGGCAAGAAGCCGCCATACTCGCGCGTGCTGGCCACGTCGCCCATCAGCTGCGCCGGCAGGTACAAGACCAGCAGCGGGAACAGCGCGCGCGCGATCGAGAGCAGGAACGCCAGCGGATAGCTGGTCGCCAGCCGCAGGTCGCGCAGCAGGAACGCCGAGAGCGCCTTCATCGCGCCTGCGCCTCGTCTGGCTCGCGCGCGGAGGAACCGCGCGCTTCGACCTGCGCCAGTACCTGCATCAGCCCGAAGTGCTCGGTGTCGCAGCCTTCGATCGTCAAGCCCGCCTCGATGGCGCGCTGAATCGCCTGCTGCAAGAGCTCGTCGCCGGACGCACGTTGCACCGTCAAGACCCCTTCACGCGCGCCGACCTGGCGCAGCGCCTCCAGAGGTCCGCGCAGCTTGAGGCGCACCGTCTCGCCACGCGCGTACTTCGCGCGCAGGGCGGCCATCGTGTCGCACTCGATCACGCGACCGCGGCTGAGGATCGCCACCTTCGAGCACAGCTGCTCGATCTCGGCGAGGTTGTGGGTCGTGATCAGCACGGTCTTGCCGCTGCCGGCGCGCGCCCAGCTCAGCAGCGTGCGACGCAGGCCCTCCGCCGAGATCGGGTCGAGGCTGCGCGTGGGCTCGTCCAGCAAGAGCAGCGGCGGATCGGGCAACAACGCGCGCGCGATCGCCAGCCGCTGCTTGTTGCCACTCGAGTACTCCTGGAACGGCCTGTCGATCACCGGGCCGAGCTCGAAGGTGTCGATCAGCGCCTCGGGCACGCTCTCGATGCCGTGCAGGCGCGCGAAGAACGCCAGGTTGTCGCGCCCACTCAGGCGGTAGTAGAAGCTGCGCTCGTCCGCGCTGACCAGGCCCACGCGCCGCTTCACCTCGCGCCCGTCGCGCACGCTGTCGAAGCCGAACACGCGCACGCGTCCTTCGCTCGGCTCGATCAGTCCGCAGGTGGTCTTGATCAGCGTGGTCTTGCCCTGGCCGTTGCGCCCCACCAGGCCGAAGATCTCGCCCGCCTCCACGCGCAGCGACACCCCGCGCAGCGCCTCCACGACGGGCTCGCCTTGCTTGCGCAACAGCTTCCGCAGCCAGGGCAACGGCCGATGGAAGCGCTTGCTGACTCCTTCCACCTCGATGGCGGGAGTCATCCGGCGTGGGCCTCGATGAACTGCACGAGCTCGGGCAGGCGCGCCAGGTCCTTGGGTCGCGTCAAGCGCAGCACCGGTATCTTGGAAGCGATCGCGGCCGCGCGCTCCATGTGCTGCTTGAAGCCGTACAGCGGCGCGTACTGGTGCGCGCAGAACGTGTGGCGCATCAACTCCATGCACGCCTGCTGCAGCGGCAGCGGCTCCAGCGCGAAGTCGTCGCCGGTGCTCAACACGAACACACGCTCCAGCTGCACCGGCTCGCGCACGAAGTGGGCGACGCGCTTGGAGCGCTTGTCGATGTGGCTGTGCACCTGCGGGTGCGCGCTGGGCTCGTCGCCCACGCCGCGCAGCACGTCCTCGTACAGGCGCATGCGCGGGAACGCGGGCAGCACACGCAGCTGGCGGTCCACCGCCGCCACGTCGTCACACACCAGCGCATGCCCGCGCGCCTCCAGCGCTGCGGCCGTGGTGCTCTTGCCCTCGCCGGAGACGCCCACGAATGCCACGTGGTGGCCGGATAGCCCCAGCACGCTCGCGTGGAGCGTGAAGATGTCGCGCTGCCAGAGCAGGTGCGCGAGCACGGGACCGAGCAGTCCATGGCGGATCAGCGCGTGCTCGGCGCCCGGCTCGGGCTCGATCACGATCTGGTGCCCGGCACGCACCCAGTAGCGGCCCACCTGGGCGAAGCCGACCACGGTCTCGTTGCGCTCGGCGTTGCGCTCGGCCCAGGCGGCGTTGGGCTCCTCGTCGTCGTGGCTCTCGCTGAGCCACGCGGGTCGGGCCGATCCAATTGAAACGAGGATGTCCGCCTCACGGCGAGCACCCTCGTCATCATCGAGCAGTTCCGGGATGGGAAATTCGGAGCGAAGCCCCAGGCCGTAGACCGAGTAGGCGTTCACTGCCTAGCTCCGGCGACGCGGCGATCCATCCCATCCCTGCAGGGCTTGGCGCCCTGGTTCAGCTCATGCGGTCGGCGGGGCCCTGGCCCGACGCCTTGCACTTCGCCTTGGTGCTGAGGAAGCCACCACCGAACACGTCGTGCTCGCCGGTGAAGCCGGTGACGGCCTCGACCGAACCGTGGAGCTTCAGCGCGGGCTTCACGTACTGCTTCTTGTTCTGTTCCATGACCATCCTCTAGCAGAAAGGGCGGCAGGAGACGAGCCGCTCGAAGTGGGAGAAGAGTCCATGCCGGACTCGGTCTGACACTGTGCAAACCGCGTACCGAGGGCGAAATCCCGGGTGAACCCCGGTCCGGCGTGCGTGGACCCACGAAATCCGATGTTCCTCCATGCCCCAGGGTGCGGTCCAGTCTGTGGCGAGGTGGGCCGACCTGCGTTTTGGTCCCGCACGCTGGCGACTGCGGGAGCCAGCAGGTGAGACAGCTGGATCACACCCACTCAGACGCGCAGCGGAGGAAAGGGCACGAACCGGCTCAGGTCCGGCAGCTCGCCGATCAGCACGCGCCCCTCGCACTCCACCCAGGCGTGGGCCTCGACCTTGCCCTCGGCATCGCGCGCGACGCCGACCTGCACCCGCGAGTCGTGGCCGTGGCGATGAAGCAGCAAGTGCCCCGTGTACGAGACCGGCAGGCACTTGTAGACGCCGGGCATGCCACGCCGCGCGCGGTCGACCGCCTGCGCGATCTGCTCCGGCGTGAGCGTCCTGGCCGCATGGGGAGCGCCGCGCGTCAGCAGCGTGCGCCAGCGCTTGAACGGCAGCGACGACTGCACCAGCAGCACCGCCGGCAACAGCACGGCCGCCTGCAACATCAGCGCACGTTCGTCCGACGGCAGCGTGACGAGCTTGCGCGCAAGCTCAGCCAGCGCTCGCGTCGCGGACATCGAGCAAGCCTCTCTCTCGCAGCTCGGTGAGCAGCTCGAGTACGTCGCGCTCGACCTCGTCGGCGCGCGCCTCGTACTCCGCGCAGATCTGTGAACAGATCTCCGACACCTGCACCGGCTGCTGCACGAGCTCCCAGATGCGTGCGCCCACTTCGTTCAAGCCGAAGTACTCCCCGGCGTCCGCGCCGAGTATCACGGCCTCGTGTCCGAGCGACGTCGAGACCTGGTTTGGACTGACCACGACCGTCGTACGGAGCGCGATCGGCACGTCTACCATGGTGCTTCCCTTCCTCTTTGCCCATGCGAAGATAGCAGCTACTGTCGACGGTTAGAGGGGCAGCATGAAGATTCTGGTCACTGGCGGTGCGGGTTTCATTGGAGCCAACTTCCTCAACCTGCTCGTGCCGCGGCACCCGGAGCACCAGTTCATCAACGTCGATGCGCTGACCTATGCCGCCAACCTGAAGAGCGTCGAGGCGATCTCCAAGCTCCCCAACTACGCCTTCGAGCGCGTCGAGCTGGCGGACTTCGACCAGGTGCTCGCGGTGTTCCAGAAGCACCAGCCGGAGCTGGTCGTGCACTTCGCCGCCGAGAGCCACGTCGACCGCAGCATCTCCGGCCCACGCGCGTTCGTGCGCGCCAACGTCGACGGCACGTTCAACCTGCTGGAGGCTTGCCGCGCCACCTGGAAGCCAGGCCAGGGCCTGTTCCACCACGTCAGCACGGACGAGGTCTACGGCACGCTCGGCGCGACCGGCTACTTCACCGAGGAGACCAAGTACGACCCGTCGTCTCCCTACTCCGCGACCAAGGCCGCCAGCGATCACCTGGTCCGCGCCTGGGCGACCACGTTCAAGCTGAACGTCAAGGTCACCAACTGCTCGAACAACTACGGTCCGCTTCAGTTCCCGGAGAAGCTGATCCCGCTGATGATCTCGAACCTCGTCGATCGCAAGCCGCTGCCGGTCTATGGCAAGGGCGAGAACGTGCGCGACTGGCTGTACGTGACCGACCACTGCGAGGCGATCTGGACCGTGATCCAGAAGGGCAAGGTCGGCGAGACGTACAACATCGGCGGCCACAACGAGAAGAAGAACATCGACGTGGTGCACGAGCTGATCGCGATCGTCGCCAGCGAGACCCAGGCCAGCGAGGCCGAGCTCAAGAAGCTGATCACCTACGTCACGGATCGCCCCGGCCACGACGCGCGCTACGCGATCGACGCCGGCAAGCTGCAGCGCGAGCTCGGCTGGACGCCCAAGGAGACCTTCGAGTCCGGCATCCGCAAGACGGTGCGCTGGTACCTCGACAACAAGGC
>JBEVNG010000146.1:0-4384 GCA_040508235.1 Polyangiales bacterium
GCCGGCGCCCCAGCACACCGTCATGCCGGTCGCCGTGACCTGGCTGAAGCTGATCGCGGAGCCAGCGGTCGGCGAGGAGGTGTCGAGCGTACGTCCGGTCGCGGGCGCGTAGAGCGCGCGGTTGTCGGACTCGTCGCGCACCACCACGGCGAAGGCGTAGGCGGAGGATGACGTCAGCTCGGTGAGCTCCGCGCTGAGCAGGCCCTCGCTGAAGTCCGCCACCACGCTCGCGATCGCATCCGCTTCCTCGAGCGTGTCGATCTGCGAGGCATCGTCGGCGCGCACCAGCTTGTAGGCGAGCTTGTCGGTGGCGGCGTCGGTCGCGGCGCCCCAGCTCACCGTCAGGCTGCTCGCGGTGACTCCGGAGAACGTGATCGCGCTACCGGGCGTCGGCGGCGTGACATCGGCCGTGGTGATGCTGGAGGCGGGATAGAGCGCCTGGTTGCCCTGCGCATCGCGCACCACCACCGCGAACACGTAGCGTGTCGAGGTGCTGAGCCCGCTGACGTCGACGCTGGTGACGTTCCAGGTGAAGGGCTGCACCAGCTCCGGTCCGCCCTCGATCGCGCGTACTTCGTCGAGCGTGTCGAGCGCGCTTTCGTCGGACGCACGCACCAGCTTGTACTCCAGCCCCTCGCTGGGCGTGGTGCCGTCGCTGGCCGCGCCCCAGATCACGGTCACGCTGGTGGCCGCCACGTTGGTGAAGCTGAGCGGCTCGCCCGCCACGGGTGCGGCGCCGTCGAGCGTGCTCACCGACCCCACGGGATAGAGCGCCTTGTTCAGCGCCTCGTCGCGCACCACCAGCGCGAAGAAGTAGCGCGTCGCCCCGTCGAGCCCGGTCAGGGTACGCGAGAGCGCCGACGGCTCGTAGTCGAGCACCCGCTGCGCGCCGGCAATGGCGTCGACCTTCTCGAGGCTGTCGAGCTCGCTCGCGGTGCGCGCCCACACCAGCTTGTACGCGAGCGCGGTCTGCGGCGTGCGGTCGTCGGACGCTGCATCCCAGCGCACCGTCAGCGACGACCCCGTGACGTCGCCGAAGCTCAGCCCGGTGCCCGCGCTCGGTGGCGCCGTGTCGGCCGAGGCCGCGCCGACGTCGCGGCCTTCGTCGTCGTCGTCACAAGCGGCCAGCATCAGCAGCAGCGCGAGCCACGGCGCGAAGCAGAAGGTCTTGCTCACTCGCATGAGCACCTAGGAACTACGGCAGCCCGCTCAGGAAAAGTGCAAATGTTCGGGCGCGCGCGTGCGCATACGCGGTCTCGTCCCGAACTGCGGAGGGGCCGCTCAGAGCGCCGCGGCGACTTGCTGTGCGCGCTCGACGCCGTCCCCGAACTCGGCATACGCACGCGCCAGGAACGTGGCCAGGTGCGTGAACTCGATCTGGTCGTGTAGCAGCTGCTCGTACGCCATGCGCGCGCCGGCGAGCTTGCGCTTGATGCCGAGCCAGGTCGCAAACGGCTCCAGCGACAGGCGCAGCGACCCGATGCCCAGCTCGGGCTCGTGCGCGAGCCAGTAGCGACTGCGCAGCTCGAAGCCGCGCTCGGTCTTGCGCGCGAGGTGGATCATCTTGGCAGCCCCGACCTTGGGCGTGCGCAGCCAGACGCGCGCGCAGGCGTGCGCCACGATGCCCGCCTGCGCGAAGCGCGACGTGTCGAGACCAAACTCGGCCGGGTCGACGAACTCGATCGCCACCTTCATCAGCTCCGGCCCGATCCACTCGTCCACGTGATGGGTCACGCCGAGGTAGCGCTGCGCGCCTTGCCTGCGCATGATCTCGTCGCGCGAGATCTGCGGCACCGCCTGCACGTGGTTGGTCGGGTACCAGAGCGTGTAGCGCTCGGCCTCCATCGCGTGCCACCACATCCACCACTCCAGCATCGCGCCGGTGCAGCCCGGGAAGTCGACCAGGCTCGCGGTGTAGCCGGTGCCATCGGGCAGCTCGCAGTAGCCACTCTCGGCCTGCTGGTAGCCGGGCTCCAGCAGCGTGTTGAGCGCGGCCGGCACGAACGGCAGTACCTCGTGCTGCGCGATCGGCGCGCTCAGCCTCGGCAGCACGCTGCGCGGGACCGTGAGTCGCTCGTCGAACAGGTGCGCGTACGGCTTGGCGCGGATGCGCTCGCGGTTTTGCTCCAGCTGACGCTGCGTGCCGACGGGAAAGAAGGTGACGGGGGTCTGCGCTTGCACGCGCGGACTCTACATCTGTCGAGGCTTGCGGTCACGTGACGGAGCCGCGCGAGCGCGGGTCCTGCGTTGACCGGGTGCGGCTCCCGCGACGGCCACGTCGACCAGCATGGTCAGCACGCGCGCGTCCACGCGCTCCCCGCGCTCCAGCCGCACCGTCACCGGCGCGAGCACCATCTGCATCAGCAGCGCCGCGTCGATGTCACGCGCGATCTCACCGCGCTTCTTGGCGTCCTCGACCAGCGCGATCCACGGCGCCAGCGTCTCGTCGCCGAGGCCCTTGGCGAGCTTGAACAGCTCCGGGTGACGCACGTCGCGCATGACCAGGCTCATCAGCATCTTGCCCTGCGCCGAGCGCAGCCAGCGCACCAGCTGCTGCGAGAGGTCGAGCAAGTCGCGCGTGAGGTTGCCCGTCGCCGGCACCCAGCGGCTGAACGGCGACACCTCGCGTAGCGCGGCTTCGACCAGCGCCGCCTTGGTTGGCCAGCGCCGATAGATCGAGGTCCGGTTGACGCCCGCGAGGCGCGCGACTTCCTCGATCTGGAACGCCGCGTAGCCGCTGCGTCCAAGCTCCTTCACCACCGCGCCGAGCACGGCCTCGACCACGCGCTTGCTGCGGCCGCCGACGCGTACTCCCTGTGTTATCGGTCGCCTGGGCGACTGCTTGCGCGCTTCCGGCACGGCTCTCCTTATCGCCACATTGCGTTGCAATAGCGCCCGGGTAGGCAGAGCGCCACGCTTCGCTTTGCGAATCTTAACGCAACGCCACGTTGCGATAGAATCGGACAACCTGCATAGTCGCACCCGGCGTGACGGTACACGCCCCCCTTTGGACGAGACGATGGGCATCAACTTGAAGTATCGGCCGGGCGTGGCTGCCCTGGCGTTCGCGGGCGCGCTCGGTTGGAGCGTGCCCGGGAGTGCGCTGCAGCCGCTCGACGCCTTCGTGGCGAGCGCACACAAGACCAACCCCAACCTGCGCGCGTCCGCCGCGCTGAACGAGCAACGCGACGCCGAGGCCGACCGCGCCACCGGCGCGCTGCTGCCCGCGATTCAGGCGCAGGGCGTGTACACCCGCAACCAGTACCAGATCGAGTTCCCGAAGGGGCTGTTCCCCACGGACGGCATGCTGCCGACTCCGGATAGCGCCACGAGCGGGGGCACGATCAAGGTGCTGCCGTACAACCAGCTCGACGCCACGTTCTCGCTGTCGGTGCCCTTGATCGACGTCGGCGGCTGGGCGCGCCGACGCGCCGCCAGGGCGACCTCGGAGATGGCCAGCGCGGACCTCGACAACACGCGCAACGAGATCGCGCGTCAGGTCGCCCGCAGCTACTTCCAGCTGCTGGCGGTCGAGGCCGTGCTGGGCGCCGCGCAACGGGCGCTGCAGCTGTCGCAGCAGAACGCGCAGCTCACCCTGGAGCGTCGCGACGCGGGCACCGCCTCCGAGCTCGACGTGCAGCGTGCGCGCGGCGACGTGGCGCGCGCCGAGCAGGACGTGGCGGCCTCCAACCTCAACGTCGCGCTCACGCGGCGTGCTCTGGAGACGCTCAGTGGCCTGTCGCCGGAGCCGTCGGCGGAGTTCCCGGCCGACGACCTCGCGGCCGAGCAGCCGCTCGCGACCTGGCTCGGCAACGCCAAGGAGACGCCCGCGGTGAAGAGCGCCCGCGCCGCACGCCGTGCCGCCGAGCTGGGCAAGCGCGCCGCCGATGCCGCCTGGCTGCCCACGGTCAGCGGCACCGTGCAGGAGCGCTTGACCAACGCTCCCGCGCTCGTGCTCAAGAACTACTACTACCAGGCGCAGCTGAACGCGGTCTGGCGGCTCGACATGACCATCCCCGCCACCGTGCGCGCCACCAAGGCGCAGGCGGATCAGGCGCTCGCCAAGGCGGACGCGACCGTGCGCCAGGCCGACGACGCCATCTTCAACGACTGGCACCAGGTCAACGCATCGATCGAGCGCGCACGCTCGGCTCGCACGCAGGTGGAGGCCGCCTCGGCCGCCGCGCAGCTCGCGCACGATCGCTACGAGGGTGGCGTCGCCACCCAGCTCGACGTGCTCCAGGCACAACAAGATCTCTTCCGCGCCGACGTGGGGCGCATCCAGGCGGATGCGGACGTGGCCTACGCGCGCGCGGCATTGCGACTCGACAGCGGACTCTCCATCGGAGCCGATTCCCGATGACTAAGCGCAGCATTGTTATGA
>JBEVNG010000494.1:0-32612 GCA_040508235.1 Polyangiales bacterium
CGCGTACATCGCGCGTCGCTTCAGCGCGATCGACCGCACGCACGCGACCGCATCGTCGACCATCGCGTCCGGCATTCCCGTGGCCGAGCCGATGCACACGACGCACTTCTCGGTGGTGGACGCGCGGGGCATGGCGGTCGCCAACACCTTCACGCTCAACACGGACTTCGGCGCGCTGGTGCAGATCCCGGACACCGGGATCACGCTCAACAACGAGATGGACGACTTCGCCGCCAAGCCCGGCGTGGCCAACACGTTTGGCCTCGTGCAGGGCGAGCGAAACTCGATCGCGCCCGGCAAGCGCATGCTCAGCAGCATGACGCCCACGCTGGTGCTGCAGGGTGATCAGCTGCGCGCGGTCGTCGGCTCGCCCGGCGGACCGACCATCACCACCACGGTCGCGCAGATCCTGATGCAGATCATCGACCATGGTCGCTCGCTACGCGAGGCAGTCGAAGCCCCGCGTGTGCACCAGCAGTGGCTGCCCGATGAAGTGCTGGTGGAGCCAGGCCTCGCGCCCCAGCTGGCCGACGCGCTGCGCCAGCGCGGACACGAGCTGGTCGTCGAGTCCCACATTGGACACGCGCACTGCATCGAGCTGGATCGCGAGCATCGAACCCTCAACGCCGTGGCCGACGTGAACCGCGGCGGCGGTGGAGTCGCGGTCTACTGACCGAGCGAAGGTAAGAAATGAACACTGCGAATGAAGAGACGTTGCCCTCCAGTGCGGAGCGGGTGCCGAGCTGGGTCGTGCTCGCGACCTCGTTCTGGGGCGGGTTCCAGATCATGGCGCTGGAGATCTGCGGCTTCCGCGTGCTGCAGACGAGCCTGGGATCTTCGGTGGTGGTCACGGGCACACTGCTGACCGTGATCATGATCTTGCTCTCGGCGGGCTACTACGTGGGCGGCCACCTGAGCTCGCGCCTCGAGACCACGCGCAGTCTGTTCGCGCTGCTCGCCGTGGCGTCGCTCTACTCCATCGTGGTCACCGCGCTGTTCCTGGAGCCGCTCGCGTCCGTCGCGGAGTCGATCCGGGCGGCGCACGGCCTGAACGTGCACCTGCGCTCCGGTCTGGCCGCCGGCATGCTCACGATCGCGCTCTACGGACTGCCGATGTTCCTGATGAGCATGATCTCTCCGTACTGGATCCGTCTGCAGACCGTGGGCGCGCGCGCCGGTGCGGACGCGGGGGTGCAGTCAGGATTCTTCATGTCGCTGTCCACCGTGGGCAGCATCGTCGGCACGATGTTGGCTTCGTACGTGCTGCTGCCCTTCATCGGCGTCGCGAGCACGGCGATCAGCAGCAGCGCGGTGTTTCTGTTCCTGGTCGCGCTCGGGTACGTGCTGTCCTCCACGCCGGAGGGCCAGCCGCGGGTCGCCAAGGTGTTGGCGAGCATGGGCCTGACCGCCCTCTCGCTCACGCTGCTCGGCGCGCGCAGCACGGAGCTCGACCCGGGCATCATCTACCAGGCCGAGTCGATGTACGGCGAGATCCGCATCGAGAAGACCCAGGACGAGGCCGGCCGTGAGCTGCTCGCGTACCATCCGTCGCGCGTCTACACGCACTCCATCCTGTATCCACAGGATCCGCTGCGCGACCTGGAGGGTCTGATGTACCTCGCGCCCGGCTGGCTGACGAAGCCGCGCAAGGTGCTGGTGCTCGGCTCCGCGGTGGGCGGCGTGCTGCGCGGGCTGGAGGTCGCGTTCCCCGAGGCGCACATGGTCGGCGTCGACATCGACCCGGAGGTGCACCGCGTGGCCACCGAGCTGTTCGGCATCGACCCCAAGCGCAACACGCTGGTCAGCGCGGACGCGCGCGTGTTCGTGGCGGAGGACAAGGAGCTGTACGACCTGATCATCGTCGACCTGTTCGCGGGCGAGTTCATCCCCACCCACTGCGTCAGCCAGGAGTTCTTCAGCCTGGTGCGGCGCCGGCTGGCTCCCGGTGGCGGCGTGTTCGTCAACACGAACATGCACGACGTCCACCACGAGCTGCCGAGCGAGTCGGAGCCGTTCCGCGCCGTGCGCCACCTGCAGTCGACGCTGGCGGCCGCGGGCTTCCCCGCGCTGTTCGAGAACGCGTTCTTCCACTCGATGTTCGCGTTCGATCGTGCACTGCCCATCGAGCAGCTGCGCGAAGGCTTCCGCGCCAAGCTCGAAGACACCCACGCGCTCGAGGGTGTACGCGTGGGCGCGGGCCTCGCCCTGTACACCACCAGCGAGGTCCACGCCTCGCCAGCACGCTACAGACCGTTCACCGATGCCTGGGCCCCCGCCTTCCTGATCGAACAAAAGTCGAACCTGGGCAACCTCTACGAGGCGCTGTCCACGCGCACGCCCGGCGACGAGGTCCAGGACCTGGTGTTGCGCGAACAGCTTCACGCCTGGGAAACGTCGGACGAAGACGAGCCCGCCCTGAGCGACCTCGCTCCCCTGCTGCGCTCGCTCGCTGGCCATGAAGGAAGCAAGCCCAGCATCGACATCGGCGCTCGCCACTTTCGCTTCGCCGCGGAGACCCAGCCCGTCCCCACCGCCCAGCCATCGTGGAGCGAGCTGGCCAAGCTCTACGCGCAGCTCTACCACCTCGGCGAGCACAACGACAGAGAGCAGCTGCTGCCCGTGCTCGACCAGATGCGCGTCTACCTCTGAGCGTTCGTCATGCGGCACCTGCCGCGAGCGCGTCCGCGAGGCGTGGGTAGGTCGGCCGGAAGCCCAGGTCTTCGCGGATGCGTCGACCGTCCATGAGCGCGGAGAAGGGCTGAGCGCGCGCCGCGTCCGAGCCGTCCGGCGGCGGCGCGCCCACGGACGCCAACAGCGTCGTCAGGTCGGGCGCTTCGTCGTCGACGACGTTGTAGATGCGGTGTGCGGGCGACGGAGCGTCGAGCAGGCGCGCCACGGCCTGCGCGATGTCCACGTGGTGGCCGAGCGACATGCGGAACGTGGGCGGGAAGCCGCGCATGATGGGCACGATCTCTTCGATATGGGGATCGCCATCGCCGTAGACGAAGGGCAAGCGCAGCACGCGCACGTCCAGCTCGGGCAGCGCGAGCAGGAAGCGCTCGGCGGCGAGCTTGCTGGCGGGATACGCGAGCTCCGCGATGCAGTCGTCGTCTTCGCTCGCGAGTCCGGCGCTGGCCCCGCCGTAGACCAGCCCCGTGCTGGTAAACACGAAGCGCTTGACGCGCGCTGCACGCGACGCGCTCGCGAGGTGCTGCGTGCCGACGTCGTTGACGGCGTGGGCTTGCTCCGCCGTCGCGCCGCGAAAGAACGCCGCGCAGTGCACCACGGCGTCGACGCCCTGCACCGCGGCCGCGAGGGAAGCCGGGTCGAGCAGGTCGCCTCGCGCGAGCTCCACGCCCGCGGCTCGTAACGCATCGCCGCGTGTAAGATCGCGCACGAGCGCACGCACTCGATCTCCTCGCTGCGCGAGGCGTTTGCTGAGGCGGCTTCCGACCTTGCCGGTCGCTCCGGTGACGAGGATGTTCATACCCAGACCCTAGCGACGCGCGCGCGTCTCGGATTGGAAGAAGCGGACATCGCAGCTTGCGGGCTCGGCCGGCGCAGGTTCACACTGCCGTGCATGCCCGCGCTCGCTGCTCCTCTCCCGCTCGCGACGTCGTCCTTTGTCGGCGTGCACACGGACGTCCGCGACCGCGATGCGGCGGGCGTCGTGGTTCCCCGCCCGGAGCTCCGACTGGTCGTGCGCCGAGGATCCAAGGCGCGCCACGGACTCGATGCCCATGCCATGGGCGTGCGCCCGACGGTGTACCGAAAGCTGCTGCAGCGCGGACAGCAGACCGTGGCCGTGAGTCTTCCTCTGCACACTTCGCTCGCGGTGCTCGGCATCGCGCCTTCCGCTCTGACTGGGCAGACGATCGCACTCGAGGACCTGTGGGGCAGCGCCGTGACGCAACGGCTGTTCGAGCAGCTCGCGCAGGCGCGCGATCCGGCGGAGGTCGTTCGGCTGTTGGACTCCGTCGTGTCCAACCGGCTGCGCGACAAGCCGCGTGGCGACGCCCATGCGCGGCTCGCACTCCACGTCGCGGACAAGCTGAGGAGCGCCACGGTGAAGGACATCGCGATCGAGCTGAGCCTGAGTGAGCGCCACCTGCGTCGCGTCTTTCAGGAGAGCTTCGGCGTGGCTCCCAAGACGTATGCAAAGCTGAAGCGCTTCGGGCGCGCCGTGCGTGCCGCGAGCACGCGTGCAGAGCCAAGCTGGGCGGCCATCGCCGCCGGCGCGGGCTACTACGATCAAGCCCACCTGATCGCCGAGTTCCGTGCGATCGCCGGGGCGCCTCCCACCGCCTTCTTGCGAGAGCTGCAGGTCGCGCCCGCGATCGGCTGGGCCGACGGTCCGTAGTCGCGAGCGCGCTCAATGGTAGCGCCAGTCGCGTGGCCAGCGCCGTTCGATGCCGGGCCCGAGCACGACGCGAAAGCCCACCGTGAATGCGAACTGATCGGCCACCACCACCGTGCGCCCCAGCTCGCGCGGACCGTTCATCAAGCCGGTGTAGCGAAGCTGTACCTCGGCCTGAAAGAACGGCGCACCGACCCGGGCGAACGCGAACGGCTCGAGGGCGATCGGCAAGGCGCGGCGCTGCACGGCTACCTCGTCGATCTCGTGGAGGTGCATGTCCATCAGCGACACACGCACACCGCCGCCGCCGTGCACGAGCTTGGGCGCGTGCACGACCGCGTATGCTTGCAGCGAGTAGCGAACATACGTGGCCCGCGCCTGGTCGACGTGGTTTCCCGGAGAAAAGCAGAAGCTATCCACCTGCGGCTCGTCCGGGCAGCGCTCGTGCTTGGCATCCACGTCGCCATATCCGGCGCCGCCCAGGATCCCCAACTGCACGATGCGGTTGAGGCGGGGCTCGGCGCCGACGAGCCCCTCGGCGTAGATGCCACGTCGCTTGGCGAAGCTGCCGCTGAGCGAGGCCGCGACGCGCAACGAGTCCGTGATCGCGACCGCGGCGGCGGCGTGCGTGCCGTGCTGCGGGGAGAACACGCGCGCGCTGGCGCTGACGGTCGCCTGCCCTGCCTGGCGCAAGGCGGGAGCGTTGGCCATGGGCGGAAGGTACACACCGGCGCACCCCGACAGCAGCCACAGAACCAGGAACACGAGCCGATTGTGCACGGACACTCCATCGAGGCATGCGTGAGCCAAAGCGGCTCTGCTGGGGAGATGCCGACCACGACCGACCGTCGCATGCGCGCGGCACAAAAGATCTCACGGCGCCCGAAGACCGCTCCGGCTAGCGGCGGATCGATATCGCGCGTACGGTGACGGCGTGATTCACCCCTATGACAACGAGACGCAGACCCGCTGGGACCGTGGCGAGTTCAAGGCCCAGCTGGTGAAGCAGAACTCCACGCGTCCGCTCGGCTTCTGCGACGGGACGCCGGAGGACGAGACCGCGCTGCTGGCGATGGCCGAGTCCGAGGGTGCGGAGGACATCCAGATCAGCAAGCGGGCCCTGAAGTCAGGCCGCGAGATCTGGACGCTGGCGGGTGGAGGGTGAGTCGCCACGTCTTCTACAGCTTGCACTACGAGCAAGACCGCGCGCGGGCCGAGCTGATTCGCAAGCTGAACGGACTGGTGCCGAACCTGGAGGCCAAGCCGACCGAGTGGGCGACCCTCCAGCGCACGGGCGAGTTCGCGATCAAGCGCTGGTTCGAGCAGCAGCTGCGCGGGCGCTCCTGCACGATCGTGTTGATCGGTGCGCAGACGGCCTCGCGGAAGTGGGTGCAGTACGAGATCGAGCGCTCGTGGCAGCTCGGGGTCGGGCTGCTGGGTGTGCACGTGCACAACCTGAACAACGAGCGCGGCGAGCAGGCGAGCAAGGGCGGCGATCCGTTCGCGAACCTCACCGTGGATCGCGGTCTGGTGCGCACTTACGACCCGCCTGAGCAGGACAGCAAGCTCGCCTACCGCTACATCGCGGACCACCTGGCGCGCTGGGTCGACGACGCCGTCGCGGCACGCAAGGCGCAGTAGCCTTCACGCTGTCTGCGTTCGCACCCAGTCCAGGTAGCTCGGGCTGCCTCGCGCGACGGGGAGCGCGAGGATCTCCGGCTCGTCGTAAGGGTGGTGCTGCGTCAGCCACGCGCGCAGCGCATCGAACCTACCCGCGCGCGTCTTGATCACCAGCTGGCACTCGGGCTCCTCGTGCAGCTCGCCTTGCCACTCGTAGAAGGACTGCATCGCCGGCAGCAGGTTCACGCAGGCCGCCAGCCGCTCGCCCACGAGCTTGCGCGCCAGCTCCGTCCCCACCTGCGCGGTCGGCACCGTGCACAACACCACCAGCACCGCGTCATCGCTCATCCGCGCAAGCTACCACGGCCGCGTGCTGCACAGCGATGCTGCATAACCTTACTCCTCCTTGAACGACCGGCGCAGCTGCGACTTGGTGTCCAACATCGACCCGCACCATCCGACAACGACCCGCGCTTCTCGCGCGCACGTCGCGAGCATGCGCGAATTCTTTCTGCTACCTGAGGTCAGGCACGCAAGGAGTGCGCTCGGCGGATGAGAAACGCGATGTGTCCCTGCGCGAAATACTGGTTGGCATCGGTCTTCCTGATGCTCGGACTCGCGGCGACGGCGAGTGCGCAGACCGGCGGGTTCGCGATCGATCGCTTCGAGGCTTCGGAGCGCGGCAGCGACTGGTTCGTCCTTGATTCGCTGCCGCTGCACGGGCACGCCACGCCCGCCCTCGGCGTCCTGCTGGATTATGGCTACAAACCGCTGGTTCTACGCGATCCATCGGGGCGCGAGCTGGGGCAACTGGTCAAGCATCAGCTGTTCCTGCACCTCGGCGGCAGCTTCGTGCTCTGGAGTCGACTGCGGCTGGCGGGGAGCTTGCCCCTCGCGGCCGCCGTTCGCGGCGACGGTGTGGCGGCCGCGCCGCAGTACGGTGTCGACGAGGGAGCCGCGCTCGGAGATCTCCGGCTGTCTGCAGACGTGCGTCTGTTCGGGAAGTACCGCGGTGCGCTGACCGGCGCGGTCGGTGCGCGACTCTGGCTGCCGACCGGAACGCGCGCTGCGTTCTCCGGAGATGGGAAGGTCCGTCTATCTCCGCACGCGACGCTGGCCGGCGAGCTCGGTCGCATCGCGTACGCCGCACGCCTGGGCTTCAGCTACCGCGCCCACGATGGCGCATTTGCCGGCTCCAAGCTCGGCAGCGAGCTCCTGTTCGGCGTGGCGGCGGGCGTGCGCGCGCTCGACGGCAAGCTACTGGTCGGACCAGAGGTCCATGGATCGACCGTGGTACAGGGCGGCGCGTTCCGAGAGCGTGGCACACCGGTGGAGGGCCTGCTCGGCGCCCACTACACGCATGCGGAGACATGGCGCTTCGGAGCCGGCGTCGGGACGGGCTTCACGCAGGGACTGGGCAGCCCCGAGCTGCGGGTGGTCGCGTCGGCGGAGTGGGCGCCCCAGCCCAGGCAGGCGCCGCCACCACCTCCTCCTTCCGATCGCGATCAGGATCAGATCCTCGATCGCGACGACGCGTGTCCGGACGAGCCCGGTCTCAGCCACGCGGACGCGAGCCTGCACGGCTGCCCGCTGCGTGATCGCGACGGCGACGACGTGCTCGATCGCGACGACGCCTGCGCGGAGGTCGCCGGCATCCACAGCGTCGAGCCCGCCAAGAACGGCTGCCCCGCGAGCGATCGCGACGAGGACAGCGTGCTCGACGAGCTGGATGCTTGCCCCGACGACGCGGGTCCCACCAACGCGGATCCCGCGCGGAGCGGCTGCCCCGCCGCGCGCATCGAGCGTGGTCAGATCCGGATCCTGGATCAGGTGCAGTTCGAGACGGGCAGCGCGACCTTGCTGCCAGTCAGCTATTCCGTGCTCAAGGCCGTGACGCAGCTGCTGCTCGAGCATCCCGAGGTCGGGAAGGTGTCGATCGAGGGCCACACCGACAACGTGGGCACGGCGGAGTTCAACAAGCGGCTGAGCAACCAGCGTGTGCTGAGTGTGCTGCGCTGGCTGGCCGACCACGGCGTCGAGCTCTCGCGGCTCGCCAGCGCTGGCTTCGGAGCCGAGTATCCCGTCACCAGCAACGGCAGCGAGGACGGCCGCAGGCTCAATCGCAGAGTCGAGTTCCACATTCGCGAGATCGACGGCAAGCTCGTCGGTGCCAAGCGCAAGCAAGAGCCCGCGCCAGGAGCCACACCATGACGTTACATTCGCGGTTCGTCGCCGTGCTCGGCCTCGTGTCGTTGTGCAGCTCCGCGCAGGCGCAGGAGCTGCCACGGGTGCAGGTCGATCAACGCGGCGACTTCTTGCTCGCGGGCAACACGCTGGGCTGGGACTGCGCCTCCTGGCCGGACGACGCGCCCTCGCCCATCGTCGGCGACGCGCCGGCTCCGTTCGCGTGCGGCCTCAACGCGGACGACAGCTCGATCGACGTGTACTGGCGCGCGGACTCGCCGTTCCTCGGCACGGCCAACGCGAGCCTCACCAACCTGCCGGGCAGCGCGCGCAGCAGCAGCTTCGTCGCGCTGCCCGCGGGCGCCGAGGTCACGCACGCCTTCCTGTACTGGGCCGCGCGCAGGTTCGGCGGCAGCGCCGACACCAGCGTCACCATCGAGCGGCCGCTCGCGTTCTCGGAGAACGTCACGGCGCTGCGCTCGTACGTGGTGCCCCAAGGCAATGACGTCGTGTATCAGTCGGTCGCCGACGTCACGAGCCTGGTGCGCGCCAACGGGCGCGGCGTGTACCGCGTCTCCGGTGTCGACGTACAGAGCTTGCCGAGCACCGACGAGGACGTGTTGTTCGCGGGCTGGGCGATGGTGGTGCTCTACAAGCTCGACAGCGAGCCGCCGCGCAACCTCGCCATCTTCGATGGTCTCGCCGATGTCGCGCAGGGACGGCCCGCGTCGGTGCAGCTGTCGGGCTTCCTGGTTCCGACCGCCGGCTTCGACGCCAAGCTCGGAGCGCTCGTCTACGAGGGCGACGACACCAACGGCGGAGACGCGCTGCTGTTCGGGCAGGCGCCGCTCGATGACGGCGATCGCCTGAGTGACGCGCTCAACCCGGTGGGCAACTTCTTCAACGGCACGCGCTCACGCCTCGGCGCGCCGGTCAGCAACGATGGCGACCTGCCGCGGCTCAACGGACGTCCGCGCTCGATGGCGGGGCTCGACCTGGACGTAATCGACGTCACCTCGCGGCTCACGCCCGGTCAGACCTCCGTCGACGTGCAGGCGACCAGCTCGCTCGATCACTACTTCCTGGGCGCCTTCGTCACCTCGATCTCCACGTTCCGCCCCGACTTCAGCAGCTCCACCAAGAGTGTGCGCGACGTCGACGGCGGGGATCTGCTGCCCGGCGATCAGCTCGCGTACACCATCGAGGTGATCAACAGCGGAAACGACGCATCGGTGAACACGCTGCTGACCGACGCGCTGCCGGTGGGCGTCACGCTGGTGCCGGGCTCGATCCGTGTCGACGAGGCGCCGCAGACGGAAGCCGCTGACGGGGATCAAGCCTCGTACGAGGCGGCGACGCGCACGCTCTCGGTACGGCTGGGAGGTGGCGCCTCGATCGCGGCGGGCGGTCGAAGCGTGGTCGCCTTCGTGGTCACGGTCGATGCCACGGCGAGCGGCGTGCTCGCGAACCAGGCGGTGATCAGCGCGTCCGGAGAGCGCGGCGCGCCGAGCCGTGACACGCCGACCGACGGCGATGCGATGGTGCCGGGTGCGTCCAGCACCGATATCCCCGTCGCCGGCTGCACGACCCAGCAGTGCCTGTGCGCGAGCGGGATGGGGAGCTGCACGGACAGCGACGGCGATGGACTCTCCGACGCCGACGAGGTGCAGCACGGCAGCGATCCGAGCGATGCGGACGGGGACGACGACGGCGTGCCGGATGGCGCGGAGAAGGCACCATTCGCCGACAGCGATGGCGACGGTCTGATCAACACGCTCGATCCCGACAGCGACGACGACGGTCTGTACGACGGCACCGAGTCGGGCCACGGCTGCGACAGCCCCGCCACCGCGCTCTCGCTCGCGCACTGCATCGCGGATGCAGACCCGTCCAGCCAGACCGACCCGACCGTTGCAGATACCGACGGGGGCGGGGCCCTCGACGGCAACGAGGACAGCAACCGCAATGGTCGCGTCGACGCGGGCGAGCGCGATCCCACACTGGGCCACGGCAGCGACGACTTCCCCTCGTCGGACCTCGACGGAGACAGCCTGTCCGACGCGCAGGAGGGCATCCTGGGCTCGGACCCGCGCGACTCCGACACGGACGACGATGGACTGCGCGATGGCGAGGAGAGAAACCCCGGCGACGACAGCGACGGCGACGGACTGATCAACATCCTCGATCCCGACAGCGACAACGACGGTCTCTACGACGGCACCGAGGCAGGCAAGGACTGCAGCGACGCCGCCACCAAGCCCGGCTCGTGCAGGCCGGACGGCGACAAGGGCGCGACCACCACGTCGCCCGTCGTGGCGGACACCGACGGCGGCGGTGCCAGCGACGGCAGCGAGGACAGCAACGCCAATGGCGTGCTCGACCCCGGTGAGCGTGATCCCACGCTCGGCCATCCTCAGGACGACACCGAGATCATCGACGCCGACGGCGATGGCCTGTCCGACGACACCGAGAAGGTGCTCGGCTCCGACCCGCGCGACGCCGACACCGACGACGATGGCGTACGCGACGGCGAAGAAGCCAACCGCGCCGACGACACGGATCGCGACGGCAAGATCAACGTGCTCGACGCGGACAGCGATGGAGACGGTCTCGGCGACGGCACCGAGCGCGGGTCGCTCTGCAACGACCCGGCGACCAACGTGGCCGCGAAGCAGTGCAGCGCGGATGGCGACGGCGGCACGACCACCACCTTCATGGTCAGCGCCGACACCGACCGCGGCGGCGTCTCCGACGGCCTCGAGGACGCCAACCACGACGGCAAGATCGATCCCGGCGAGCGCGACCCCAACAACGCCAGCGATGACGTTCCCCCGACGCTCGAGACACCCGACGCCTCGCTCCCGATGATCACGCTCGACGCAGGCACACCACCGACGACCATCGTCGAGTCCCCGATCACGGGCCTCGACGCCGGCAGCGTCGACAGCGGGCTGGAGATCACGGTCACCGGCGGAGGCTGCAACGTCGGTTCCCGCGATCGCGCGAGCTGGCTCACCGGGCTGCTGTTCGCAGCCGTGTTCACGCGTCGCCGCCGACGCCGAGCTTCACCAGCGACCCGCGGAGCGCGGGAAACGCAACCGCGATCACGCGGGCGGCGTGGCTAGCTGCGCCGGGGCGAAGGCCGTCAGCTGCATCGAGCGCGCGCCGGGACGCCTGGGAGGGATGCGGACACGCGACGGCTCGTTGGGTACTCCTACGTCGTCGGGCAGCACGATCAGCGACGGCCGGCGCGCCGCGCGCAGGATGATCGCGCGCCGCGCGCTGCGGGCGGGCGACCATGAGGGGATCACGATCAGCTCCGTGAGCTGGTCGAGCGACTCATCCACTTCGATAACGTCGTCGTGCGGCACGGGATCGGCGCAAGCATTCTCGACGCACAGCGGAACACACACGCGGAGGCCCGCTTTGGTTGCGCGCCTCACGCGGAGAGCTCGCGCCAATGCGGCGTTTGCAGCCCACGCCACATCATGCGACCGCTCAGCCGACGGGGCGCGTGTTGGCGAAGCTGGGGCGGCGCTCCAGCGTGTCCAGCACCTGCAGCAGACGCGGATGGCGCGCCACCGGATACGCATCGCGAAAGCGCATCCACGCGAGCGAGCTGCCCACCACGACCTCCGCCAGATCGAGCTGACGCTTGTCGTCGGTCCAGCTCGCGGGGAGCTCCTGCTCCAGCCAGCGCAGGCTGCTCTCGGCGCGGTCGTGCTGCTTCTTCACGTAGGACGCCTTGTCGGCCGTGATGCCGTCACGCGCCAGGTTGAACGTGTTGATCAGCGCATCGAGCGCGCCATCGGCCACGTGGATCAGGTTGCGCGCCGCGATGTCATCCTGCGCCAGCGGCGGGAAGCTGGCGCTCCGAGCGCGCACCAGCAGCAGCTCCGTGATCGCGTGCGAGTCGAACACCAGCTGTCCCGCGATCTCGGCGGTGGGGACCTTCCAGATGGGTGTGCGCTGCCGGAGCGCGGCGTGGCCGGCCTCGCTGGCGGTCTCGCGCAGCTCGTAGGTCAAGTTGAGCTCCTCGGCGACGATGCGGACACGACGAACGTACGGAGACGTGAGGCTCCCGTAGAGCAAGAACGCGGATTCTGAAGTGGCCATCGCGACGGCACTTATCACGCCTGCGGACCCATGTCTCGTCAAGAAGACCCATCGCTACTCGCGAGGGATGCGGTCAGAATCCTCGATGCCGCCAGCGTGCACCCGCCCGCGTGAACTCTTCGGCTGCCAGCGTATCGTCGATCGGTTGGCCGCCGGAGCGCGTATAGTCCGCGACCCGTGACGTCGCGAGTGGTGCGTTCATCGCCTGTCTTGTTCGTGCGCAGCCATGCCGCTGTCGGCAGTCTGCTGTTGATCGCGGCCGGTGCGCTGGTGTTTTGGCCCGCCCTGAGCATGACGCGGTTCCTGGACGACTATCTGCAGACGCTGATGGTGGACGGACGCTTCCCGGTCACGCGCCACCCGCTCAACCTGTACGACTTCGTCAGCGACGACAATCGCGCGCTGTTTCGCGAGCGTGGTCTGCTGCCCTGGTGGACGCACCCGCAGCTGACGATGCGCTTCCTGCGCCCGGTATCCAGCCTGCTGCTCTGGGCCGAGCTACGCCTGCTGCACTTGGACGTGGCGCTGCAGCACGTGCACTCGTTCCTGTGGTGGAGCGCCGCCGTGTTCGCCGCGCGCGGGCTCTATCTCCGGGTGCTGCCGCGACGCACGGCGTGGCTCGCGCTGGTGATCTTCGCGCTCGCGCCGTGCCACGTGATGCCGCTCGGCTGGATCGCGAACCGGAACGCACTGGTGTGTCTGGTCTTCGGCCTGCTTGCGCTGCGCTCGCACCGTGAGTTCTGCGAACAGCCCCGGCTGCGGACCGCGCTCTGGACATGCCTCGGCTACACGCTGGCGTTGCTGTCGGGGGAGCTGGCGCTGTGTTTCCTGGGCTACATGCTCGCGCTCTCGCTACTGCGCGCGCGAACGTTGCGCGTACTGGGCTTGCTGCCCGTGGTGCTGCCCACCGCCGGCTACTTGCTGACGCGGCACGTGCTCGGCTACGGCTCCTCGGGCTCCGGCTTCTACGTCGATCCGCTGCATGCGCCGTGGGCGTTCTTGCGCGTCGCGCCGTTTCGTCTGTCTGCCCTGTTCGTGCAGACCTGGCTGAGCGTCAGCACGGAGACCTGGTGGGCCAGCTTGCCCTGGGCGATGGTGCTGCCCTGCGCGCTGCTCGGCGCGCTGTTCCTGTTCCCACAGCTGCGCCGCGCCCATTCCGCGCTCGACACGTCGGTGCGCAGCGAGGCGCGCTGGCTGCTGGTCGGCTCGTTGCTCTCGCTGTTGCCCGTGTTGCCGACGGTGCCCGCCGCGCGGCTCACCGCCGTCGCGCTACTGGGGGCGGCAGCCTGGATCGCGCTGGTGCTCGAGCACGCCTGGTTCGCGGCACCGGAGGTCCCGCCGACACGCGCCGCCGAGTGGGCGGGCCTTGGCGCGCTGATGCTCGCCTTCCTGCACCTCGTGCACAGTCCGGTCAGCGCCTGGCTGGCCAGCATGAGTGTTCATGGAGACGCGGAGCGCTTCCGCGACGACGTGCACGCGATCAGCGAGCGCATGCAGGAGCTGGAGACGCGCGAGGTGGTGGTGCTGCGCGGCGGCGTCGACTCGTTCTTCTGCCCGTTCGCGACCGTCGTCGAGGGCGGACCGTGGTCGCGCTGGGACATCCTCTCCGATCCCAACCACATGCTCACCCTGCGACCCGAGGACGACACGCTGGAGCTGGTCACGCCCAGGGAGACGGGGCTGTTTCCCACCGGCGGTCTGAGTCTGTTTCGCGGCGTGTCGCCGCCCGCGCCCGCCGACGTCACGGTGTCGCTCGCGCCCTTCTCGCTCGAGGTCCTGGAGAGCGCGGACACCATCGCCACGCGCGCGCGCATCACGTTCCACCGCCCGCTCCTGGACGGCCGTCTGTGGTTGTCGCGTCGCCACGGCCACCTGAACGAGCTGACGCTGCCCGAGCTCGGCTTCGGTCTGCCGTCCGATCCTTGAATCAGGGAGACCAGCGCGCCCGCATGCGAAACGCGGGCTTCTCGATCAGTACGTGCAGCACGTACGCGACCGCGAGCGCGAAGGCCATGACCAGGATCAGACACAGCGGCCAGACCAGGTACATCGGCACCTCGCGCTCCAGCAGCAGCTCGGCTAGCGGGATCACGAAGCGATCGCACACCGGCATGTGCACGAGGTACACGCCGTAGCCCAGGGTCGCGATCGAGCGGAAGACCGGAGCAGACAGCGCGCGCTTGATGGGACTCTCGGCGTGCAAGAGCAGCAACAGGAAGCAGAAGTACATCAGCGTGGTGACCGTGCCCCACTCGAACAGGTGCCGTACCTGAGGGTCGAGCATGTGGAACGTCGACGGTCGCAGGAGAAACCAGAGACAGAGCAGCCCGGGCAGCGCGACCAGGGCGCGATGGAGCGGCTCCTCGAACCAGGCGCGCAGCTCCGCGCCCCAGCGCCGATGCACCACCGCGAGGATCAAGCCCGCGACCAGCGTGTCGTAGCGAGTGTGGGGCCGGAAGTAGAGCGTGCTGTACAGGTCGAAGTCCTGCCAGGGAGCCCCGTCCAGGTAGATCCAGGCCCGCACGCCCAGGGCACTCGCCCAAAGTGCGGTCAGCAACACGATGCGCTGCACGTCGCTGCGCAGGCGCCGTAGCCCAAAGAACACCAGCGGAACAGTAAGGTAGAACTGCTCTTCCAGGGCCAGCGACCAGCCCCAGAACATGACCGTCTTGTCGCTGCCCGGCTCCAGCAGATCCGTCAGGTAGGCCGCCTCATAGGGAAGGTTTTCCCGCTGCGTGGCCGTCAGCTCGGTGGTCAGCGCGAGGATCGCGAGCACCACGTAGTACGACGGGAAAGTCCGGAAGATGCGGCGTACGTAGAAGCGCCAGACCTGCTGGGAGCCGGCGGTCGCCAGCGAGTGCAGCAGGATGCAGCCGATCAGGAACCCACTCAGCATGAAGAACAGGTCCATGCCGAAGAACACCGCGTAGGACGTACGCGCAAAGGCCGAATCCAGCCGGAAATGATGCTCTCCCTCCAGGATCCAGCTGACGTGGAACTGGACCACGCTCACGATGCCGAGCACGCGCAGGCCGTGGATGGCGGGGTAGCGGTTGTCGAGCAGGTCGAGCTGAAAGGCCGAGCCCCACGCGGGCTTGCGTAGCTCGGCCATGGGCGCGGAGATGGACATCGGTCCGGCAACATACTCAGACCGCCCACGGGGAGCGACGAGATTGCACCGGAGGCTGGCCGCCCACGCCACGGCGAGCGGTCCCACCGGAAAGATGAAACGGCGGGCCCGGAATCTCCGCCGCAGCGAGCCGTGCCCCCTTGCGCGCAGGCCCCGCGCGATGTCCGATGCGCACGGAGGCTAGCCTCCCCTTCTCTGCCCCGAGGTCACGTCATGGACATCCGCTCTTTCCTTCGCCTCTCTGCCTCCTCCCTGCTGGTGGCGGCCCTTGCCAGCAGCTGTTCGGATGACCCGCCCGCGGCGCGAGACGTGAACGCCGACGAGGCCGACGAAGACGAGGGAGAGACCAGCTCGACGAAGCGGGACGCCGGCCGTGTGCGCGACGCCGGGAAGGCGGACGCCAAGGCCCGGCCGAGCGAGGAAGAGGAGGAAGAGCCCACCGACGAGGAAGAGGAGGAAGAGGAAGAAGTGAAGCCGCGCGACGCCGGCAAGCGCTCCGACGCAGCCAGCGGCCAATGCAAGGCCGACAGCGACTGCAGGGCCACGCGTGATGCGGGCATCGCCTGCTGCGACCTCAAGACCAGCATGTGCTTCATGACGCGCGAAGACGAGTGCCCCCTCCCCGAAGAGGACGGCGAGCAGATGCCCACGTACAACTGACGCTCAGCGGCTGCGACTAGGTCGGCCAGCTCCAGGGTGCGACGGCGCGGAGAAGGTCATCGACACGGCTCGCGCGCTGCCTCAGGACGACGCGATGCCGCGCGGCTTCTCCACCGCGTGCGTGGGCGGCTCGCTGGTCCTTCCGACGATCAGCTGCGCGTAGCGACGACGAGTCAGGTACGCGTACGCCCAGTTGAAGAGCACCGCGAGCCGACTGCGGAAGCCGACCAGGTACGTGATGTGGATGGCGAGCCAGCTGAGCCACGCCAGGTAGCCATGGATGCGTACCTTCTCGAACAGGTTGCCCACCGCGGCGCCGCGCCCGATCACCGCGAACGTGCCGCGATCCCAGAAGTCGAACGCGGGCACGGCCTCGCCGGCGATGCGGCGCAGGATGGCGCGCGCCGCCCACTTGCCCATCGACATCGCGACCGGTGCCACGCCCGGCACGGGCCGGCCATGCACGGAGATCGCGGCCAGGTCGCCGGCGACGAAGACCTCGGGCTGGCCGGGTGCGTTGAGCTCGGGCGTCACGAGCACACGCCCGGCGCGGTCGAGGGGCACACCCAGCGTGCGCACCACCGGCGAGGCCGCGACACCCGCCGCCCACAGCGCGGTGCGTGTCGCGATCCGCTCCGCGCCGGCGACCACGTAGTCCGCGCCGACGTCCGTCACGCGCATGTCGGTCCGAACCTCTACGCCCTTCTTCTCGAGCGCACGCCTGGCCGCGAGCGAGAGCGACACCGGGTACGTGCTGAGCACGTGCGGCAGACCCTCCACCAGGATCACCTTGGCGGCGCGCGGGTCGAAGTGCTTGAACTCGAGCGGGTTGGTCTGGCGGGCGATCTCCGCCAGCGCACCGGCCAGCTCGACGCCTGTCGGCCCGCCGCCAATTACGACGAAGGTCAGCCACTCCCGTTGGCGCACGGGGTCACGCTCGCGCTCCGCGGCCTCGAACGCGAGGATGATGCGCCGCCGCATCTCCGCGGCGTCCTCTAGCGTCTTCAGGCCAGGTGCATGGCGCTCCCACTCGTCATGGCCGAAGTACGAGTGCGTGGCCCCCGTGGCGATCAGCAGATAGTCGTAGTCGACCTCCCGATCGTCGAGCACGACCGCCCTGCGTGCGCAGTCGATGCTCCGGACCTCGCCGAGCAGCACGTCCACATTGGGCGCGCGCACGATCTGACGGATCGGTCCCGCGATCTCCGCCGGCTGCAGCGCCGCCGTCGCCACTTGATAGAGCAGCGGCTGGAACAGGTGGTAGTTGTGGCGGTCGATCAGAGTGACCTGGACCGGCCTGTTTCGCAGGACTTTGGCGGCCTGCAGGCCTGCGAAGCCCGCACCGAGGATCACGACGCGTGGTTTCATGCGCCGGAGTCGAGCAGGAACCAGGCCAGCCGACGGACGACGGAGCGCGTCGAAGGAACGCCGGCGTGCCGCCACGTCCAAGCGTTCGTGAGGCGCGAACGACAGGACAGTTTCTGGCTCGAGGTGCCAGATCTTGGTCCGCCCCGCGCTATTGCACGCGCTGCATTCCCTTCGCGCTGCCGAGCGGGAGCTGGGCGGCCTGGGCGATCAGCTGCAGCGTGCGCACCGGAGGCAGCTGCCGCTGCAGCCCGAGCAGTGCGGTCCACAGCTGGGCCTGTGTCTCCGTCAGCCCGACGTGGTGCAGCGCGTCGCTCAGCTGCGTGGGCACGAAGAACGCCATGTGTGGGTTGAACCAGGTCAGCGCCGTCATCAGGCCGCGCTTGAGCGGGTTGTTCATGCCGGGCACCAGCACCGCGGTCTGGATCACCTGGCCGCCTCGCAGCCGGCCTAGCTGCGAGCGCTGACGCGCGTCGGGCGCCCCGCCGTCGGTGACCACCAGCATGCGCGCGCGCTGCGGCTCCGCGCCGCTCGCGATGTGGCTCGCGAGCCGCGTGATCAGGTCATCCCACTCGTTCGTCGGCACGGGCTCGGCGGTGTGCAAACAGATCGCCACGTCGAGGCCGCCGAGAGGCAACAGCGCAAACGCCAGCTCCATGTCCACCGCCCAGACAGAGCCTACTTCGACTCGACAAAGCTTGGAACAGGCATGCGCGCGGGTCTCGGCGCCCCCCTTTGTCTCCATCCGAGAACAGGTCCGACCACCGTGACAAGCCAGCATGCGTGGCGCCACACCGCGGATCGGCCCACCCACGGAAGTGGCTTACCGTCGCGTGCAATCGCGCGCTGCGTGCCGTAGCCGATGCGCCTCGCGTTCATACCGTCCTCTTGTCAGCCACAGAGAGGATGTCGCCGTGAGACTCGAACGCTCCTTCAACCGTCGTGGACTCGCTCTGAGTGTCTGGTCCTTCGTCGCATGCGCCGGCGAGCTCGACGCGGAAGAGGAGCTCGATGGCATCACGCAAGCCGCCGAGACGCAGTGGAGCGAGTGTTCGCAGGAGTGGCAACGCTGCTCGTTCTCCGGCACACGTACAGTCCGCTACGGCATCGATGGTCGCTACGCGCCGACGCGCGAGTTCACCAACGGCGTGGACTGCCGTGGCAGCAGCTTCGGCATGGACCCCGCGCCCGGCCTCACCAAGCGCTGCTGGACCGCGTCCGCGGGCACCACCCCTCCCACGCCGCCCACAACGCCGCCGCCCACGACACAGCCTCCCCCTTCCGGCGGCACCAGCGCGCACGTTCCTTACACACGCTCGAATCCAATCCTGTACAGCAACGATCACCCGGAGGACGTGCACACGGACGTGATCATGATGGCGCTGCAGAGCAACGGCAGCATCAACCTGCGCGGCATCATCACGGACCAGCAGACCAGCGCGCCCGGCGGCTGCAGCGGCGACGGCTGCCACACGGCGGCGACCGACGACGCCAAGCGCAAACAGTGGATCGAAGCCGCGCGCGCCAGCGGCTTTCAGAACGTGCCGAGCTCCGTGTCCGGGGACCAAGCCGTCCGGCTGATCATCAGCGAAGCGCAAGCCGCGTCGGCGAGCACGCCGCTGGTGATCATCGCCGGAGGGCCGCTGATGCGCATCGCCGAGGCGTACCGACGCGACCCCTCGATCGCATCCAAGGTGATCGTGGCGCTCGCCGGCTTCCACGACTTCGACGGAGACGGCAGGTACTACGGCGAGACGAACATTACCGGCGACCCGAGCGCGTCGCAGACGGTGCTGGAGAAGCTGCGCTGCGTGATCGTGCCGTTCCGGGACTTCAACCAGCGCGGCCTCGATCAGACGCGCTATCCGTCCACCCCGCGCTGGCGCGTCGAGCAGCTGCCCAGCGATCCGCTACGCGGCCTGATGCTGGGCATCTACGTGTACCCGTGGGCCCACTACGATGCAGACGGTGGCCCCACCGCAACGCTGCTCTCCACCAGCTACGCCACGGCCTCCAAGCGCGTGCGCTGGGCACGCGATGCGGGTGGACCTTACCTCGCGGACGACAACGCCAGCGACGACGTGCTGATCACGAGCGTGAACGGCGGAGCGGCCACCGAGGCCTGGTGGAGCGAGGTGACGCGGGCGTTCGCTCGCTAGACCAACGCTAGATGGGCAACGTCCAGTCGGTGCCCTGCGCGTGGTCGTGCAGCACGATGCCCTGCGCGACCAGCTCGCGCTGCAGGCGGTCCGCCGTCTCGAAGTCCTTGGCGGCTCGTGCCGCGGCGCGGGCGCGGATGGCGGCTTCCACGCCGGCTACGTCGAGCTGACGTGCCGCCGCGCGCGCGTCCCGCGTCGCGCGCAGGTAGGTCGCGGAGTCCTCGCCGCCGAGCTCCAGCGCGTCGGAGAGGAACGCGAAGCCGTCCTCCGCGGCCTGCACGGCGGACAGGTTCGCGCGGCCCTGCTTGCGCAGCACGCCGTCGCACAGCTCATTGACCGCTTTCAAGAAGGCGAGCACGGCGTCGCGCACCTGCTCGGGCTCGCCCTCCGCGGAGGCCAGCGTGAGCGCGGCCGCGGGGGGCGTCTGCACGTCGATGATGCGCCCGCGAGGCAGGTCGAGCAGCCGCTTGCGCGTGGCATGGAGGTGCTCGTACTCCGCGTCCGAGATGATGCGTGGGGCCATGGCGCGGACTTCTTGCAGCCGCCGGGCGACTTGGCAAGTCATCGAGCTCACTGGGCGGCGGCCTCGTCCTGCAGAAACGCCCGCAAAGCAGCCGGAAGGGAAGCGGCATCGTGCAGCGGCGACGAGCACGCGTTGTCGGAGCACAGGTAGAGCGCCGCCTTGCCCGGGTAGGGATAGCGGCTGTGCTCGGGCTCGCTGAACGCGACGATGCCATGGGGCAGGTAGGCCCGATAGGCGGCCTGGTGCAGCGCGCGCACGCCGGGGTCGTCAGCATGCCCGACGATCGAGAACATCACGTACGGCCCATCGAGCTGCTCCAGCGCGAGCAAGTAGGGCGCCACCAAGCGGCCCCGCGCGGCGACCCGCGCCGGATCGGACAGCGCCTCCAGCGCCCGGCGCGCCACCTTCGCCAGCCCGGCGTCATCCTGACTGTGCGAGCGCGCGAGCAAGATGCGCGCGAGCTCCGCGTTGTCGTCGTACGGCTTCTGCCGCTCGGCAAACACGCCGGCCGCGCCCTCGATCGGCGTGTGCGCATAGAAGCCGCCTCGCGGATCCTGCAGCGTGTCGAGCACGAAGCGCAGGGTGTCGTCGGCACGGCGCGTGAGCGTGGGGTCGAAGCTGGCCAGCGCCAGCGCATCGAGCGCGCGGATCATCGCGACCTGATCGCTGAGGTAGAGCACGTCGCCCGCCGTGTGCTCATGCGCGAAGGCGCGGCCACGCTGGAGCGACGCGGAGAGCACGTCGAGCGCACGCCGCGCGTGCACCAGCCAACGTGCATCCCCATCCGCACGCGCCAGCTCGCACAGCGCGACGATCAGCTCGCCATTCAGGTTCGCGTAGACCCTTCGATCGATCGCGGGCGACGCCTGCCGGCTCCGCTCGTCGGCGCCGAGTTGGTAGTAGTCCGCACCCTGACGATGCCCCGGCTCGCCGACGTGACCGACATCCGCTTCCTGGCTGGCGTAAAAAGCTCCGTCGGGGCTGCGCAGCGTGGACAGCACGTAGCGCGCGGTCCGCCCTGCCTGCTCCAGCCAGCGTGGGTCCGCGCTGGCATGGTAGGCATGACTGAAATTGACGATCGCACCCGCCTGGATCGAGGCGAGCTTCTCGTAGTGCGGCTCGCTCCACACGCCCCCGAGTGAATACTGGAACAGCCCACCCACCACCGGATCGATCAGCTGCGCGTACCCTTGCAGACTCCGCAGCGCGTGCGTCTGACGGTCTGCTTCGTGGCGCACGGCGGCGCGCCAGAGCGCATGCTCGACCGGCGCGGCGAACGGATACTTCTGCGGACTGCCCCACCCTCCCTGCCGCACGTCGTAGCTCGCATCCAGCTGCGCCAGCGCGCGGTCACGCGTGAGCGTGAGCTCCGCCGGCTGCGCGCTGGACACGGAGGAGACCGTCAGCGCCTCGCCGCGCCGTTGCCGCGCGATCAGATCCTCCAACAACGCGGCAAAGCGCGCGGGAGGTTGGTGCCCGCGCAGGTTGTGGATCGGCTGCGCATCCGGCGTCAGCAGCGCCGTCGCGGGCCACCCCCAGGCCGCGTAGCGCTCCCGCAGATCCGGGCGCTCCGCCTCGTCCGCGCGCAGCATCACGAAGTGCTCGGCGAGCAGCGCGAGCACCCGCGGATCGCGGTACGTGGTCGCGTTCATCACGTGGCACCAGTGGCAGAAGTCCGCCTGCACGCTGATCAAGATCAGCTTGTTCGCGGCGCGTGCCTCGGCAAAGGCTCGCGGCGACCACGCGCGCCAGCTCGGTCCTTGCGCCGGTGTACCGACCGGCGCGCTCGCATGGCAGGCCAGCAGCGCGCACAGCCACGCGAGACGAAGCAGCCTCACTCGCCGACCAGCGCCGTGCGCGCCTGCTCGATCCAGGCGTCCAGCGACCCGGGCTCGAGGCGTTCGCCCGTGGTGCGAAGGTGCTGCTCCGCGAACCATGGCTGCATCTCCGCCAGGTCGCGCGTCACCCGCAGCGCGAGCCCGCCCGCGGGCAACAGCATGCGCACTCCCATCGTGAAGCTCGACAGCGCGCTGACCCAGAACCCTGAACCCGCGAGCACGACGCCGACGCAGCCGAGGCTGACCAGGTGCATGTCGGACTTGCCCACGAGATCGTTGCGCGACTGCGGCAGGGGCAGGCCCGCGCCCTGCTCCACGTAATGCAGCACCGAGACGGTGGTCTTCCCCTCGCTCGCCAGCGTGCGATAGCTGGCGCGCAAGCTGCGAAGCTCGTCCGGCGTGCAGATCTGGGCCCAGTAGCAGACCACGACGTTGCGGTATGCACCGAACCAGTGACGTCCGGCGACGCGCTTGAGCGGCTGCAGATTCGGCAGGAGCAAACTCGGCGACTCCTGGCTGCCAGGCGGCATGCGGCCGATTCTACCTGACGCTCGCCCACGAGCGCACGAGCGCGCACGAGGACGCGCGATCGTACCCACAGCCGCGCAGCACGCACACAGACGCGCACGCCTGTTGTACGCCGCGACGAGCTCGGGCATGGTCGCTCGCGATCGGAGGAACGCGATGAACCAACGCCCACTGCCCCTGGCCACTCTGGTCGCACTGTTGGCCTGCGACAGTAAGAGTGCGGACACGGCAGACCGGGTCGGCCACCAGCTTGCTGTCAGCCCGTCCCATGCCTGCGTCATCCGGAGCGCTGGCGTCTACTGCTGGGGGGATAACTTCCTGGGCCAGCTCGGCACGGGCGAGCAGACCGAGTCCGCAGCCGCGGTCCAGGCGAGCGTGCTGCGGAGCGACGCCGTGGAGGTGGCCGCCGCGACTGGCAGGACCTGCGTGCGCACGCGCGAGGGTGCGATCGAGTGCTGGGGCGCCAACGATCGCGGACAGGCCGGCGACGGCACACGCATCGATACGCTCGAGCCGGTAGCAGCCCAGGGCATCGGCGACGCGCTGAAACTCGCCATCGACGACGAGTCCACCTGTGTCGTGCGCGAGCCAGGCAGGACGGTCGCTTGCTGGGGCGGCAGTGGCGAAGCCGCCTCACGGCCGTGTGCGATCGACGGCCTGAAGCAGATCGAGGAGCTGCGCGCGGGCAGCACCGGACACTACTGCGCACGCGACGCGAGCCACGCCGTGTGGTGCTGGCAGTCGAACGACGGACAGTGGGCAGCGCCGGTGGAGCTCGAGGCCCTGGCCGGGGCGCGCGCGATCGCGGTGACCAGCTACGACACCGTCTGCGCGATTGTCGAGGCGGGCAACGTGCTCTGCCACAACACCGAGAACGGCAGCAGCACGCCGCTCGACGATTCGGACGATATGGTCAGCATCAACGCCGCCGGCAGCCTCGCGCTGTGTGGCAGCAAGAGCGATGGGAGGTGGTACTGCTGGAACGTGCTGCCGCCGATGCTGGAGTCCGTCGGCTCGCCTTCGATCGCGGTGCCCAGCGAGGTCGCGCTGCGTGAGCTCTGGATCGCGGGCTTCCGCGTCTGCGCGTTGCGTGAAGACGAGCGCGTCGTGTGCGCGGATGCGAACCAGGTGGTGATCGGACTGGACAGCATCAGTCCAAGCGGACTCGAGCCTGTCGCGGGCCTCCCGGATTAGGCCATCGCTACCGATGCGTCCTGCGCGACGGACCTGCACGAATCCCACGATTCGTTTCTGTGTTCCCTTGTGCCCACGCAATCGGGAGGTCGTCGTGACCCCAGATGTTCCATCGGGCAGGAGAGCGCTGCGCGTAATGGTGGTGGATGGCGATCAGCACGACCGGGTCGTGAAGCAGGTCGGCCGCCCGTCGTCCACAAACCTTGCTCCCGCCGCGAGCTACTCGCCGCCATCTCCAGCACGCTCGGCTCCATGGTGCTCGACATCTCGTGAGAACATGTGGTGTCAGACGGAGAGGAATTCAGGCGGGTGAGGTTCGTATGTATCAGCGAGGGAGAAACGAACCATGCGAGCATCCGCAGCCGTCGCCGTCGTACCGCACAGTGAATCGTCCAAGTCGAGTGGTCACACGTCGGTATCGAGCGAGCCAGACGATCAGGACTTTCGCACCGAGCGCACTCTCACCAGCCCGCCCTCCTCCGGTGCCTCCAGCAAACCGCATCCAGTGAGCGAGAGCGGGAGCGAGCAAGTTCCGGGAGCCAAGGTGCGGCCTCGTATCGCAGGTCGCGAAGTGGCCACCCGGATCGACAAGCGAAGGGAGCTGTCGCCGTCTACGACGTTGCGCGACATCGGAGAAGCCTCCTATCCGCAGAGGCCCAGCGCCCTCTTGCTCGAGACCGTTCACGGGGAGGACGACCGTCAGCGCATCACGAACACGGGCGAGTATCCGTGGTGCGTGCACGCCTCCTTGCTGATCACGGCCG
The DNA here is from genome assembly GCA_040508235.1 of Polyangiales bacterium. Lineage (GTDB taxonomy): Bacteria > Myxococcota_A > Polyangia > Polyangiales > DASUME01 > DASUME01. The sequence goes on from JBEVNG010000494.1 coordinate 24,439, forward strand.
CGGACGACTCTACCTGGATCGGCACGGGCTGGTTCATCGGCCCTCACACGTTGATCACGGCAGGGCACGTGGTCTACATCAAGAACAGCGGAGTGGACGGTCGCGACGGTTGGGTCAAGGAGATCGTCGTCATGCCCGGGCGCAATGAGGACAACCTTCCTTTTGGCCAGGTCACCTCACGGAGCTTCCGTACCGTCAGACAGTGGGTCGAGAGCGGCGACGAGAACTACGACTACGGTGCGATCGTACTGTCGGAACCAGTCGGAGAGCAGACCGGCTGGCTCGGCTTCGGCGCCTACAGCGATGACGAGCTGCGCGCGGCCGTAGGCAACATCAGCGGCTACCCCGGCGACAAGCCCAGTGGCACGCAATGGTATGACACCCGCAACGTCGACACCGTCAGCCCAAGCAAGGTGTACTACGACATCGACACGGCGGGAGGACAGAGCGGAAGTGCCGCATACCTCACGCAGGACGGCGGGCGCTACGCCTTCGGCGTGCACGCCTACGGGGGCACGCGCACCAACTCGGCGACGCGCATCGTCACGGAGGTCTACGACAACTTGCTCGCGTGGAAGAGCCAAACGTCGTGAGCGGGCGATGGATCTGATAGGCACCATCCGGCGCGTCCATTCCGTCGGCGACGCGTCCTCTCCGGCGGATGGCGCGCTCGAGATCGCGGGCTCACGCGCCGGTCTCCAAAGCTACGCCGACGCGCAGGTCACGCTCACCTCCAGCACGGAGTTCTTCGAGCGGACCGAACACGGCGAACGTGCGCTGCCTCGCGCGCAGCTGCAGACGGCCCAGACCGTCGAGGTCTGGTTCACCGGTCCAACGCAAGAAACATTTCCGATTCGCGCCACCGCTCGCAGAGTGGTCGTCGTGCGCAGCTAGGACTCCATGTTGGATCTATCTCGTCCGCTCGGTTCGATCGAAGGGCTCACGTTGTTCGGGGATCACGAGCGCGCGGACCTCGCGTACTACCTGCCGGACGAGGTGGGAGTCCGCACTCTAGACGCCGGCCGCCTCGATCTCAACATGCAGATCTTCTTCCCCGACGAAGCGGTAGCTGGACAGCCTGCAGCCCTCGACGCCGCGGTCGGCTCCATCCTCTCGCTAGGAGTACGCTGCAGTGTATCGCCCGACCGCCTCGCCGCCGCCAGTCGCGCGCTCGCCACGCGGCTGAACTTGGAGTCTCTGACGTTGGTGACGCCCCCCTGGGAAGATGGGCGCGTCAGTCTGTTGCTGCTCGACAGTGACGGCCAGCGTGCGGCAAACCCCGCCGACACACTCGTCCGCGACGTCGTCGGGAGCAGTCGACCATCGCTCTCGGACACACTGCTCGGCGCGCTGTTCCACGCTCGGATGGACCGCATCGCCACGGCGATGATCGCGAGCGCACTCGAGGGCCGGACCGCGGCGAACATCGCCGTGCTCTACGACTTGTCGTTCGCGGCGTTGCGACCCACCGTCAAGCTGCGCATGTCCGCAGACCTCAATCGCTGCGCCGAGTACTTCAGCGCCGGTGTGGGCGTACAGATCTATTATGTCAGCGCAGACGTGCGCGCGACGTTCGGCAAGATGCGCGAAGACGGAGTGATCAAGATCGATCAGGTCGTCGAAGCGGACGATCAGGAGTCTCAGCGATTGATCGCCGAGGCGGTCCAGGACTTCTACGATACGCTGATGCGCGAGCTGTTCACGCCCACCGTCTCGCCCGCCGCGGCATTGGGTCCGCTGGGTAACCTCGCGGGCGCTATGGATGCGTCGATCGTCAAGCTCAGCTTCTCGTATACGCGCGTCGAGCACGCGCGCGTCATCGAGGTCGACTACCGGAGCCGCTCCGCGACCCGACGCACACACAACCCTGCGGCGCACCTGGACGTTGCCGCGCACCAGACTCATGGCGCCTCGTTGGTGCAGCGCGTCCCGCTCTCGGCGGCTTGGCGCCAGCTCTCGGTGGAGGTCGCCGCCCCCGAAGCCTTCGAGGATCCACTGCTGCGCCAACTGCGCGTCGTGATCTGGCGCGGTCGAGACGGCGAGCTAGCTCCCACCCGCGCACGCGACGGAGGCTTGCGCATGCCAGAGTCCGCCGCTCCCCTCGCGGACCTGGCCTTCGCACGTACCGACGCGGCCCCGCGTACCCTGCAGATCGTCATGCAGCCTGACGAGCCCGCCTTCTATCGCTGGCAGGCCAAGCTCACTTACGGGCCGGCGGACGAAGTCGACTCGCCGGCAGAGCTCTGGTCGGAGCCGCACAGCAGCGGCTCGATGGACCTCGACCTGTTCCCCTCCGTGCTCGCCCCGTCCCGAAAGCTCACGCTGACGTGGGGCGCCATGGATGCCTCCATGGTACGCGGGACGGATGCGAGCTTGCGCGCCCTCGCCCACGACGGCAGCGTCGTCTCGTCACGGACGCTCTCTGTCGACGCAGCCAACCCGACGCGCACCTGGGCCGTACGCCGCGCCGAAGGAACACCTATCACGCTGCAAGGTGCGCTGACGTATCGTTTTGCCGATGGGACCTCGTTCGAGTCCGAGCGGTGCGTGTTACGCGACCCGGACTGGACCGCGAACGACCCCTTCATGTCCCGGGTCAGCATGGCGGTACTGGTCGCGGCCGCCCCGGCCGACCTGCTCGAGGTCATCGTCGTGCTCAGCTACCTCGATGCGGCCACTGGCTATGCGCGCACCCAGCGTCTACGCCTTACCGCACCTGAGTTCTCAGCGGCGGACATCTCCTTCCCCGTGCTGCGCCCGGGTGATCGCGTCCAATGGGAAGCCACTGCGATCCGTGGAAGCGGTGTGATGGTACGGCTCGGCCAGGGCGAGACGGCCGGCGGCACGCTGGTGCTTCCCTTCACGGCCACTCGGAACATCCGCGTCGAGTGGCTCGGTCCAGCTCCAGCCGAGCTTGGACTACGCTTCCTGCGCGCCACCTTCCGCGCACGTACTGGCGACGGCGACCTGGTTGATACCAAGACGCTGGAGTGGCGCGGGACTGCGACTGGTCCGCAGACCGTCAGCCTGGCGAACGAGCCCTCGTTGGAGTGGCAGGTCGAGAAGCGCTTTGAGGATGGAAGGCGCGAGCTCGTCCCGTTCCAGGGCGTCGACTCCGACTTGCTCGCCGTGAACGGCTGAGCCAGTCACGTCAGTTTGGCCACGGAGCGTCCGGCAGCGTGATGGTCAGGTCGTCGCTTCCGGTCTCGAGCCACGGGCCCGTGTATCGCTGTCCATCGCGACTGCGTGCGCGGACACGGTAGCGGTAGAAGGGACGCGTCGGATCCGTAAACTCGTACGTAAAGTCCGCTCGCGCGCCATCGGACCTCAGCTCGAGAGTGGGCATCACCCCCGCTCCCAGGTCGATCTCCACGTACAGTTTCTGGACACTCAGCGCCGCGAACTTGGGCACCCGAGCCGTCGCGCGCAGACGGCGCTCGGCCCGCACATCATCGAGCAGTGCTACAACGAGGCCAGACAGGTCTCGCCACGGCCCACGCACGATCGAGCCATCGGCGCCGAGGCGTGTGACGCGCGCCTCCGCGGTGCGCGGGGTTTCCAAGCTCGTGGAGAAGCGCAGCGTGTAGTTGGGCGACTCCTTGGACAGCGAGTGCTCGTCGTGCAGCCAGCTCTCGCGGAGCACGTCCCAGACCCGAAACTCGCAGACTAATGCAGTCGTCTCGACCCACGTCGACACGCCGCGTACCTCCATGGTCCAGCTCTGCCCGAATGGATTCATGATCCGGTGGTGGCCACTCGCCAGGTCGCCCACGTCGCGCACGAAGTCCGGCTCGCCTCGACGCCGAAAGATCTCCCGGGCACGAAAGCTCACCCGCTGCTGCTGGGGTACGATCAATGACACGCTATGCGAGCGCGTATCCGCAGCGAACGCGAGCTGTATCTGCCGCAGGGGGCTCGCCCGCCCCTCCAGGAACGCCTCGATGATCATCGACACGGCAGCCGTGTCCAGCGTCGCCGGGTCGTCGAGCTCCAGCTGCAGCTTGATCGTATCGAGCCATTCCTCCGGGTCGAACCAAATGCGTCCGCCCTCGACCTCGCGCCAGTCGAACGCAACGCGTTCCATGGCGTCGGGAGCGAACGCAGGCTCGAGCAGCAGCTCGGCCTTGGTTCGCACCCGGACCGCTTCCGCCCCGGGCCGCCGGTAGCGGACCGACTTGCGCTCGTTTGCGCCGGCCGCGAGGCCGACGCTCTCGTCGAGCAAGATCGAGTCGTCCATTGCGCGCACCTGCACGCGTAGCTCAACGCCACGCACTCCGAGCGCCGCGGCGTTCGCGGACAGCTCTACGACCACCTCCTCGATACGGTGTGGCAGCTCCTCGGTGCGCACGTAGCGCAGGCGCGCAGACGCCGAAGCGCGCGCAAGCAAGCCGGAGAGCGTCGACTGCGGATAGAACTTGTACGTCCTCACGCGCTGCTCGCTCAGGTCGATCGACGTGGTCTTCAGGGCAGTCTGGTCGAGCGTGCGCAGGATGTGCGAGGTCCCGGGCAGGAGCGAGCTGAGTATGTCGCGCACGCCGTGGCCGATGCGATCCTCGACCGGCACCTCGCCTGCCGGCAGCGGCGATGTGAAGAGCTTGTCCATGACCTGGCTCTTCAGCTCGTCGAACAGCGCGCGCGTCGCCGCTGAGGCGCCCTCCTCGTCGAGCTCTTGGAGCCTCAGGTCGATGGCATCGCTCTGCCGCAGCGATTCGATCACCCGCTCCACCTCGTCCGACACGAACACGAAGTTCTCGGCGCCACGCTCGCGCAGGCGCGCGTAAACCTGCTCCCAGTGCACGTTCATCGAGGCCTGAAACGACGGAGCCAGTCCCGGTACGTCCAGCTCGTATACGAGTGCAGCCGAGAGGTCGCCCGCGGATAGCGCCGCTACCAAGATCTGCGCTTCCGCACCCTGCGCCGCGATCGTCAGCGCGGCGCGGTTGTCCGCCGTCAGCGCGGGCGGGTGACCTTCGTAGACAGACAGCTCGGGGTGGTCTTGCCCCGCCTTGGGCGTGGCTATCGCCAGGCTGACGTTCCCTCCCGAGAGCGGTACAGGAGAGAGCCGCTTCGGTTCCCGTCCATAGCGTTTGGCGATTTCCCGCTCGAGCAGCGAGCGCTGCGCGTCCGACAACGCGAGCCGCACGTCGAAAGAGATCTGAACACGCCCGACCTGCTGCTGGCCGACCGCCACGTCGGTGCGCGTGGGCAACAGGATGACGGTCGCCCAGAACGCCGGCTCGTCGCCGTCGCGCGCCAGCTCCGGCATGGGCAGAAGGTAGTAGAAGGCCTCCGGATCCAGGTGATCCCGGAACACGGTGATGCCATCAACCAGCAAGAAGGGAGAGCTGTGGAGGAGCATGGTCCGTCTCCTACACTCAATCGTTCGGCAGACTCAGGATCAGGTTCTCACCTCGCCAGCTGCGCTCCGGCACCTCGGTGACCAGTCCTGCTGCATCGAACAAGGTCATCGAGTAGCTGTACTCGTCGACGCTGACGCTGACGCGTGGCACCAGCCAGGTGGCATCGCTCGCGCCCGCGTGCAGGTAGATCTCCTTCCTGACCTCAAAGGCTCTCGACGTATCCACGTAGCGTAAGTTCACCAGGACCTCGGTGTATGTCGTGCCCAGGTGGAGTCGCTGGCTGCGCAGCTTCACGGCGAGCAACGGGAGCACGAGTTCCTGGTCGCCCTCCGCGTCGACCCATGGGCCCACCACTAGCTGGTCATTGCCTTCGACGCTGTAGCGGTAGCGAAAGCGCTGGTTGGTCTTATCGAGCTGCGGCAAAGAGGTGGAACCCGACCAAGCAGCTCCGTCGCCATCGTCTGCGTCGATGATCACGCGCGCGTCACTGACGAAGTCCCCGTCTTCGTGCTTGAGCTCCACCAGCACACTCTTGACGGCAGTGCTCCCGAGCACGCGCGCGCCCACTCGGATCGAGTCCTTCCACGGCAGCGGAATCTCGACGTTCTGTTCCTTCCCCGCGCGGACCCAGACCTGCTGCCAGTCCCCCACGATCTCGGGTGCGCCGTCGCGCAAGTACGTCGGACGGAAGCGGATCGGTTCGTCGATCACCCGGTTGGTTATCTTCGTGACCTGCACGCCGCTGTCCAGCTCGGTCGGCCGCAGCAACAGGCTGTCGACCACATGGTCTGGCTCACCCTCCGCCTTGTACTCGTAGTCGACCTGCACCGATGCAAGCTTTCCGGAGCCGAGGCCGGCGAACATGCTCGGGTTGGCGCGCACCTTGAGCTTGAAGCTGCCGAGCTCCGGCACGTTCACGAACACGCGACCATTGCTTCGCGCGCGCCCCAGGTCGATCGGCTCGCGCGCACCCCTCACGTACGCGACCGCCGAATAGTCCACGGTCCCGCGGTCGTTCGCCGCACGTCGCACGCGGAACATCTTCACCGCGTTCTCTGCCTTGGTGAACGAGAACTCCTGCACCGCGCGTGGGTCGGTGCCCGCCGGCGGATACTCCACGCGCACGATCACGCGCGCGATGCCGGGGTCCGTGTCCCATAAGGCCTCGACCGCGACCTCGACCTCGAGCGTCGCGACCACGGGGTTACTCAGGTCCACCAGCGTGACCAACTGCTTGCGCGCGTCACCCTGGATGCCACCCATGAAGTCGACCATGTTCGCCTGCGGATTGGCGCCCCACGGGATCACGTCCCTCTGCGTCAGCCGCAGCTCTGCGAAGGAGGTAATCTCCTCGGTGACCTTGTTCAGCAACGAGGACTGGCGCTCCGCCTCGGTCATGCCGCGGATCTTGTGCATCAGCACCTCCTTCACGCGGTCACTGATGAGGTCGATGGCGGTGTTGCGCAGCTGGCTAACCTGCTCATCGCTGATCTTCGCCGAGCCCTTGATGATCTCGACGTTGATCAGTCCCTCCTCCGTCAGCGTCTCGGAGAGCGCCTGAACATCGATGCGCTCGACGTCCGCATCATCACACCCTCGGTCCATCTTCGTGACCACACGCTCCACGGAGCGCTCGACGTCCAGCTTCTGGTGCGAGCCCGCCCACACGTGGATCTGTAGGCTCGGCAGGCGCACCTGGAACTTGAGCTCGTAGCGCACCGCGATCGCCGCAGCGTTCTGCTCGAGCGCTCGGTACCACACCGCCGCGGCCTCCGCGTTGAGCCGCAGCGAGAAGGCAGAGTTGTTGTCCGCCATCAGGCTCGGCGCGCCGCCCGCGGAGGACCAAGCGATGAAGTCGCCGCCCTTCTCTTCCAGCAGCTCGACCTTTCCGTCCGTGAACTGCACCGACCCGAAGCGCGGCTCGCGAATGGTAGGGATGCGCGAGCGCGGCGTGACGTCCGAACCTGCTCCGAGCGCGCGGCTCATTCGCTGCACGCGCTCGCGCTCCTCCTGCTCCATGATCTCGACGCGCTGCTGCTGCACGCCAGTGTCGCGAATGCGCTCGACGATCGCCTGCTGCAGCTCGTCGGAGATGCCGAGGTTGACGTCGAAGTGCAGCGAACCGCCGCGCAGCCCAGCCACGCTCGGCGAGGTCGTCGATCCGCTCGCATCGTCGGTCCAGAAAGTGGCTCTAAACACCGGCTTTCCACCGTCGAGGCGCAAGCGCGGCCGCGACGGGATCAAGTAGAACAGGTTGGGATCTTCGTCATCGGGGTACACATCGACACTCTCGTGGGTCAGCACGACGGGAAAGGTCTGCATGGAATCCTCCAGCGGCTAGCGCGCAATTCGGTTCAAGGAGCTCAGCTCAGGTAGATGGACGCGGCCGAGCCGCTTTCTTCGCGCCAGTCGGACCAGGCATCCGCGGAGGTGGTGCGATTGACACGTTGGCGGTACTCAAAGACGGAGCGACCCACTGCGCGATCGCTGACGAAGTCGGCCACGGTGCGCGACAGCAGCGCGACCCCGGACGGGTTCTCTACCGAGAGGCGCAGCTCCTCCACCTGTACGGAGCCCTTTCGGCGTACCTCGATCTCCAAGCCGACGATGCCCGCGATCGACCTGCGGTCCTCGTCGGATAGATCCTTGTAGTGCGCGAATGGCACGCACTCCATCCAGACCACCCAACCGCGAACCCCTGCGCTGGCGGCATCGAAGATCTGATTGAGCACGAGCTCGCTCGACGTCTCGGTGTGACAATCGATCAGCGCGATATCGAGCACGTTGTAGACCTTCTGATCCTGCGCGAAGGAG
>JBEVNG010000185.1:0-5568 GCA_040508235.1 Polyangiales bacterium
TTCATGGACTTCCTCGATTGCTTTTGAAGGGTCTGCATCGTGAGCGCTTCCGGGGCTTACTTGGGCAGCTTGTAGTCGAAGCCGAACGGGAAGTAGACCGTCAGACCGATCGACGCGACGACGTTGAAGACCAGAGTGGAAGAGTCATCGAGCCAGGCCTTCTTGTCGGCTCGTGCGGCATCGCCGAGGCCGACGTTCAGGTTCTCGAGCTTCTCGAGGTACGGATACGCGCGCAGCTCGCCGAACACGGTCAGCCACTTGCTGACGAACACGCGAAGACCGATCGCCGGATTCAGGATCGAGATCTTGTACGAGTAGTCGAACGTGCGGATCTGCGGGTCGACGACCGGAACCGGCTTGGTCTGCATGACGCCGATACCGCCCGAGAGATAGGCGTCCCACTGGAAGATGTAGCGGCGGAACATGGAGAACTTTCCGTACACGGGTACGTAGGTCATGTTCAGCGACGCGCCGAAGCGGAACTCCGTGGGGCGCGTACCGAGACGCGTCGAACGGCGGACGTGGAAGTTGAGGTCCTTCTCGCTCTCGAGGCCCTGGTACCAGTTGATGTTGGCGCCGACGGCCAGCACGTTGGTGATCCAGTAGTTCAGGCCGACGCCGACGTTCGTGTGCGTGACGAACGGATCGTTCAGCGTGAAGCCGATCGAGGGCATGAGCTCGACGCGGTTGCGGCGCATGCCGTAGATCTGCTGCACCGCGTAGATCTCCTCGGAGACCTCGGCGAGCTTGGGGCCGCTGTCGCTGACTTCCTTGGGCGCCGCGGGATCGTCCGCGGTGAGGTCGCCGAGCAGGCTGCTGTCGGCGGAGCCACTCGCGCCGGCGCTGCCAGGCTCCTGGCCCGGGACTTCGTCGTCCGGCGAGATGACGGGCGCTTCTTCGTCGCCACCCGACGAAGACGAACCGGAAGGAGCGGGTGCGGCCTGCTCCTTGTCGTCGCCCTTACGACGGTGATGGCGTCGCTCGCGCTTGCTGCCCTTCTTGGGCTTGCTTCCGGCTGACTCCGTCTCTTCGAGGTCGAAGCTCATGTCCTGGGCGGCGGCGTATCCACTCACCTGCAAGCTGAAGGCGAGCGCGAGACACGCCACGATTCGAGACTTAGTCATGCATACCTCTTTAGAACTCCGCACAGCGCGGCCATTGCAGCGGCCCATCACTGGTTCAGAATCAGCCCGTTTTGACCGCGATAACAGAGGCGCAAGCCTGTGAAATCGCTGAGGAATCCGTCACGCCCGCAAGGCGCGGCCGACTATATCATGGTGAAACTCGGACAATCAACGCTGGAAGCCTCTCACGCTGCCGACGGCTCCGTTTCTGTCCGTTCGAAGAGCGCCTCGACGAAATTTGCAGGATCGAACTCCCGCAGATCCTCCACTCGCTCGCCGATGCCGACGTAGTGAATGGGCAGCTTGTGCGCGTCGACGATACCCAAGACCACACCGCCCTTGGCAGTGCCGTCGAGCTTGGTCAGTACGATTCCGCTCACGGGCAACACTTCGCGGAACATCGCTGCTTGTTGCAGCGCGTTCTGCCCGTTGGTCGCATCGAGCACGAGCAAGATCTCGTCGGCGGGACGGCCGAGGGCCTTCTCCACCGTACGACCGATCTTCTTGAGCTCCTCCATCAGCGGAGCCTTGGTATGCAGGCGACCGGCGGTGTCGATCAACAACACCTCGGCCTCGTCGCTCTGCGCGCGCTTCACGGCATCGAACACGACCGCGGAGGGGTCGGCGTTCTCTTTGCCGCGGATCACGGGGCAGCCGATACGCTTGCCCCAGACCTCCAACTGCAGCACCGCCGCGGCCCGGAAAGTATCCGCCGCGGCTAACATGACCTTGCTGCCCTGGCTGCTCAGCCGACTAGCAAGCTTGCCAGTCGTCGTGGTCTTTCCGACGCCGTTCACGCCGACCACGAGTATCACGGCCGGCCGATGAGTGAGTGACAATCCAACACGTCCGCTGCTCAAGATCGCGGACGCCTCTTCACGCAGGGCGCTCCACACGCGATCGCCGTCGGTAAGCTCGCTCTTGGACATGCGGTCGCGCAGGCGATCCAGGATGCGCTGCGTCGTGGGCACGCCGATGTCCGCGCCGATCAGGACCTCTTCGATCTGATCGAGCAGGGCGGGGTCGATCTGCTTCTTGCCGCGGAACAGCTGCGACAGGCGCGCGATGAAGCCGCCGCGCGTCGAAGCGAGGCCCTTCTTGAGCGAGACGAGGTCGTCGGCGCTCGGGCGTGGCGCCACGGAGGGCCGCGGCTCGGGCGGCGCGGGCACGACCTGCTGCGCTGGCTCCACCTCGAGCGGCAGCGTGTCCGACGGATCACGCGGTGCGCGCCGCTCGGCCTTGGTGATCGAGGCGTCGCCGGCTGGCCGCGTGACCGATCCAGGCAGCTCCTCGGGCTTGGCCGGGCCGGGCTCGCGTGGCAGCTGCGGCCGCTTTCGTAGCGCAATCAGAAGCACGATCGCGAGCGCGGCGGCGATGGCGAGCGCGATGGTGAGCGTCGAACTCATGGTTCCTCAGGAAACTCGTGCACGAAGGTCGCAGCGGTGGTCCCGCGCGCGCGAGCAAAAATCAGCGAGCCCGCATATAAGAACGGACGTCTCGGCGAGTCAACGCGCTGCACGACCTTCCCGCGAGGGGGGGCCGGAGCTGGTAGCCTTCGTGGCACTCTGCGCACGCTCGGCGACGGAACGCGTGCGCAGGTCCGCGCCCAGCGTGCTCGCGCCTTGCTCGATCGAGGTCACCTCGGCCGGGGCCGGGGGCTCGGCCGCGTAGCAAGCGCGCTCGACCTCGCCACTCAGCTTGCGGAGTGCGTCACGTTGCTCGGGGGCACGCTCCGCCATCCAGTCGCGCGCCTCACGCGTGGTCCAGATACCCCATGCGCGCGGCGTCGGCAGGGCGCGCGAGATCAGCGTGCGGAAGGCCGCCAGCGCACGTGCACGCAAGCTCTCGAGGCGGATCACCACCGCGCTCCACTCGCCGCGGTGCGGCAGCTCCAGCTCGATCTCGGTGCCCACGTAGCCGTCTGCTTGCACACGAAGCCGCGCACGGCCCGAGGGCAGCGGCGGCGACTCGAAGCGGCCGTCTTCGTCGCTCTGCAGCGTGCACACGCTCTCTGGCTGGATGTGCAGCACCGTGACGCGTGCGTGCGCCAGCCCGCGATCGCCGCGCAGGTCGATCACGCGTCCGCTGACGATGCTGCGGTCGCGCCGGCCACGCGCACGCGCGGGCGAGATGCTGGGCTCGGTGGGCTCGCGACGCGGCTCGGGCGGGGCGTCCAGGGCCGGCGCGCGCAGGCGCTGCGCGGTGATCACGGCCGTCGCGATCGCGACCGCGGCCAGCAGCAACCAGCTGATGGGTACCGGGCGTGCGGGCGCGATGCGCAAGCTGACGCGCGCCTCCGCGGCCGGGTACGCACCGGTGGCGTCGCCCTCGCTGCGCGCTGTGATTTCGAGTGGACCTTGGTCGAGATCGACCCACAGCTCGCTCGCGAACATGCCCTGCGCGTCGGTCATCACGGTGGCGAGGTGTCGATCGTCGCGGAACAGGCCGACCGGGATGGAGGCGCGCGGCTGCTCTCCGCGCTCGCCGCCATGCGTGAAGGCGCGGCCGCGTACACGCGCGGGCTGACCCGCCTCGATCTCGGGGCTCTCCGCGCTCAGGCGCAGGAACACGGCCCGCTTGCGCACGATGCGCGCCTCCGTTTGCGCCTCCGCGCGCCGCTGATCGCGCAGCGACTCGATGCGCACCAGGCCCGCGCCGGGAGGTCCCATCTTCGACGTCGGCACGCGCACGCGCAGGTGGCCGCCGCGATCGGTGGTGCCGCTGCCGAGCTCGCGCCCCGCCTCGTCCCAGACGCGCATCGAGACCTCGTTGCCGCCGACGTCCGACTCCGCCACGGCCTCGACGATCAGCTCCGGGGCGTCGAGATCGATGGTGTGTCCGAGCGGCAAGCGCAGCTCCAGCCGCACGTCCGAGCGCGCGCGCTCCACACGCCGCTCGACGCGCACGCCGCGGTGCGTCTCGTCGCCGGTGAAGGTGGCCAGCAAGCGGTAGTCGTGCTCCGGGTCCGCGATCTCGAGCGAGAAGCGTCCGTCTGGATCGGTGGTGACCTGCGTGCGCCACGGGTCGCCAGGATCATCGACGGGCACGGCCTCCAGCGCGAGCAGGCGACCGGACAGGGGGGCGCCGAGCTCGTCGCGTAGCGCGCCGGTGATCGAGACACCGACGTCTGCGTGCGCGACGCCCAGCTCGATCCGGCTCTCGCCACGCACGCGTACCATCGGCTCGGCGCGCACGCGGCCCGCGAGCAACACGCCGCAGGCGGCGAGCAGCCTCACCAGGGAGCGCAGGAGTGCGAGCCAGCTGACCACGGGCGATAGCCTAGCGCGAGCGAGCGCGCGGGAGTGGCACGTTCGCGGCTCGGGAGCTGCGTGCATGGCGGTGTCAGCAGCGCGGCTTGCAGCGTCGCGGCCCACAGCCACGCACGCACGAACGGCGTTGCCTGGCGACCGTGGCGCTTGCGATGATCGGAGAAGACCGTGGGGAAGCGACTCGGAAATTGGCCGCTCTTGTCGGCGCTGTGGTTGGCGCTCGTTTGGCTCGCTCCGCTTCCGGTGCTCGCCGACTCACGAGGGGACTTCCTGATCAAGATGCTGTCGACCTCCGATCAGTTTCGCGTGCGCACCCAGGCCGCGCTCGCGCTGGGCTCGCGAGCGCCGGAGCCGGCCGCCGTGAAGGCGCTGGTCGGTGCGCTGAAGGACGCGCATCCCGCGGTGCGTGCGGCCAGCGCCGGCGCGCTGGAGATCCTGAAGGACAGCAGCTCGCTGGTCGCGCTGAAGGCCGCGCGCAAGGACAAGGACACCGGCGCGCGCAGCGCGATCGAGCACGCCATCGCGACCATCGAGAAGGCGTCCGCGCCGGTGGTGCCCGATGCGACCGGCAGCTCCGTGTACTACGTCGCGGTCGGCACGCCGAGCTCGCAGAGCGGGCTGGCCGCGCCGTCGCTGCGCGAGCTGCGCGACCACATGGTGAAGGAAGTGGCGGTCTTCAACGGCGTCCGGATCGCGCCCGAGAACGAGGGCCAGGCGGCGGCCACCAGCGTGCTGCGCACCCGCAAGCTGGTCGGCTACTACCTCGACAGCTCGGTGACGAAGATCGAACAGAAGCCCGACGGCGCCTTGCGCGCGCAGGTCTCGATCATCGTCGGCACGTACCCCGGCCGCGCGATGCGCGTGATGTTGTCGGGCGCCGCCACGGTGTCCGGCGGGGGCAGCGGCGAGTCGGCCAAGCTGCAGGCCGTCGAAGCAGCATTCACCGGCGCGCTGCGTCGGCTTCCCCAGGCGATGGAGTCAGGAATCGCGCGCGCCGAGTGAGGGCGTGAGGTTTCAGGGCGGATTGTTCGAGACTGGTACGCGTTCGAGCGAGGTGCGTATGATGTCGAGCGGGAGATTACGAATGGGCGTTGAAGCGAGATCGGTGGCACCGGCACCCGGGGCCCCGAAGCGTCAACTCAGGAACTACCTTCTCGATCGGCGCTTCCAGCTCA
>JBEVNG010000203.1:0-5035 GCA_040508235.1 Polyangiales bacterium
TCCGCCTCCTCTACGTCGAAGCCGTGCCGGCGCAGCGCCTTGCTCATCGCGAAGCGGAACGTGCGGTCGTCGTCGACGATCAGCACCGAGCCCTTCATGCCGACACCTGGACCGGCGTCGCGCGCCGCAACCGCAACGTGGCCACGGTGCCGCCGACGGGCCGCGGATCGAGCCACAGGTCGCCACCCATCGCACGCGCGAGCATGAACGAGATGTACAGGCCCAGCCCGGTGCCGTGGGGCTTGCTGGTGGCGAAGGGTTCGAACAGGCGCTGGCGCACTTCGTCCGCGATACCCGGCCCGTCGTCCTCGATCAAGACGAGCGCGTGCTCGCCCGCCGTCTCCGCGCGGATGGTGACCGTGGCCGTGCCCTGACCACGCACCGCGTCATGCGCGTTCTGCAGCAGGTTCACCAGCACTTGCACCAGCCGGTCGGGGTCGGCGGTCACGGTCAAGCCGTCGATGCCATCGCCGATCACCACGTGCGGGCCGGTGCGCACGCCGGCGAACACCAGGGCGCGCGCACGCTCGACCACCGCCGCCATCGGCACGTCGCCCTCGATCTTGCTGCGCACCAGATCGCCGCCGGCCAGCAAGCTCTGCGTGATGCGCCCGAGTCGTAGCGTCTCGTCGTGCACCAGCGCGGCCGACTCGTCGATGTCCGCGCGCAGCTTCTCGATGCCCGAGCCATCCTCGACCAGCTCGCGCAGGGACGCGCGCATGTCGCTGGCGAGCGTGCGGATGGTGGCCAGCGGCGTGTTCAGCTCGTGCGCCACGCCCTGCGCCACGCGGCCCAGGCTGGCCAGCCGCTCGGCCAGGAGCAGCCGTTGATCGGCGAGCGTGGCCTGCGTGCGGTCGACGTACAGGTTCATCAGCTGCACGCCCGCGCGCGGCGCGCTCAGCTTGAAGGTGAGCATCTCGTAGACGTGCTCCTGGCCCGCGACCTGGATCGCGAAGCGGCAGCGCCCCGGCTCGCCCGTGGAGAACGTCTGCTCGATGGGGCACTCGCTCTTGCCCACCGGGTGACACGCGCGCTTGCCGTGCGGACACACGGTTCCCACGGCCGGGTAGCGATTGAGCTCGTCCGCGCGTCGGTTGCGCCAGGCCACCGTGCGATCGCTGCCGAGCACCTCCAGGCCGGCCTCCAGCTGATCGAGCGTGTTCGACAGCAGCTCGTACTCCAGCGCCGCGTTGTCGCGCGCGCGCATCAGCGCCTTCTCGCGATCGCGCAGCTCGCGCATCGCGTTGGTCACCAGGTACGCCACGGTGGCGACCGTGCTCACGAACGCGACCGCCTCCGCGATGAAGCCCCACGGCGGCACGGGATCCCAGGTGCCGATGCGCAGCGGCTCGAACTCCGTGGAGACCACCAAAAAGCCGGTGCCGAGCATCGCCGTCAGCGCCGCCAGCTCGGTGGCGCGCGGGCCGGCCAGGATGCCGACGATGGCGACGTGGAACACGTAGTAGCTGATGAACGGACACTCGGCGCCGCCCGCGGCCCAGAGGACGATGGTCAGCAGCAGCATGTCGCCGAGCGCCTGGATGGTGCCGGCCAGGCCGCCCGCGGGCGTGTCACCCGCCTTGGAGCTGCGCCAGAGCAGGAAGTTGTAGACCCCGGCCAGCGCCGCCGTGACCACCAGCACCAGCCAGCGCACGCCCGGGAAGGCCCCGAGCGCCGCCAGCGCGGCCGCGATCGCAATGCCGAGCAGGGCAAACCAGCGCAGCCGGATCAGCCAGGCGACGCGCTCCAGCGAGAAGTTGTCGGGCTCGTCGGCGAGCTCGAACGCGGCGGGACTCTCGCGCAGCGCGGTCACCGCCTGGTTCTGGTGCCTCTAGCCTGCAATATCAAGTCAGTCGCAGTTGGCGATCTGGAGCTTGACGGGTTCGTCGTTGTTGGGCGACGCGGCGCGCAGGATCCAGGCGGCGGGGCCGGCGTTCTTGTAGCGCAGGCCGTCGCACTGGATGGAGCCCTCGAAGGCGTAGCCGTTGGAGTCGAACGAGCCCTCGAGCACGCAGCTACCGGGCTCGCCCTCGACGCGGTCCGTGCCCTCGCAGGTGTCCTGCATCTTGCGCTCGCCGGCGCCCACGCCGAGCGGATACTCGGTGACCGCCACCGTGCAGGTGTTCTTCTCCGGGTTGGCGCGAGAGATGGAGAGGATGCTGCGCGGACGCGCCTCCTGCTGCTTGTCGACGTTGCGCTCGCGCCCCTCGTCCTCGATGGTGATCACGAGGCCGCTGCCGGGGCGGCGGCAGGACACCTTGAACTTGTAGTCGTCGTCGTCGTCTTCGGCGTCGCGGCCGTCGAGCGGACCGTGCGGCTTCTCGGACGTGCCGCAGCTCTCCGTCGGATCGTCCGGTGCGCAGAGGATCTGCCACGAGGTTTCCGGGCCCACACCGGGTCCAGGGGCCTCGTCGCTACAGCCCCACAGCGAAAATCCCACGGCGACGGCCACCGTAAGCGCAGACCTCTTACTCATCCCATGCCTCCAGAATCGGAACCGGGCGCATGCTAGCAACGGCGGTTGCGGCCCGTAAACAACTTCATGCCAGCGCCTGGGCGAGATCACGCTCCAGGTCCACCGCGGCCTCGAGGCCGACGCTGATCCGGATCAACCCGTCGACGATGCCGATCGATTCCCGCGTCTCCTTCGGGATCGAGCCGTGCGTCATCAGCGCCGGGTGCTCGATCAGCGACTCCACGCCGCCCAGCGACTCCGCGCACACGAACAGCCGCACGCGCTCCAGCAGCTGGCGCGCCTTGGGCAGTCCGCCCCGCACGACGAACGAGATCATGCCGCCGGGCCCCGACATCTGGGTCTGGCTGAGCGCGTGCTGCGGGTGCGCTGGCAGGCCGGGGTAGTACACGCGCTCCACGGCGGCGTGCTGCTGCAGCCACTGGGCCAGGTACTGGGCGTTCTTGACGTGGCGCTCCATACGCACAGGCAGCGTCTTCACGCCGCGCAGCACCAGGAAGCAATCGAACGGCGAGGGCACGGCGCCGATCGCGTTCTGCAAGAAGCGCAGCCGCGTGGCCAGCTCGTCGTCGCTGGTCAGGATCGCGCCACCCACCACGTCGCTGTGTCCGTTGAGGTACTTGGTGGTCGAGTGCACGACCACATCCGCGCCCAGCGCGAGCGGTCGCTGCAGGATCGGCGTCGCGAAGGTGTTGTCGACCACGACCTTCACGCCGCTCGCGTGTGCGATCTCGCTCGCACGGCGGATGTCGAGCAGCTTGAGCATCGGGTTGGTCGGCGTCTCCAGCCAGACCAGCTTGGTCGCGGGCGTGATCGCACCACGTAGGCGCTCGGCGTCCGTGAGGTCGACCCAGCTGGTCTCGATGCCGAGCGGCTTCATGACCTTGTCGAGGATGCGAAAGGTGCCGCCGTAGACGTCGTCGCACGCGACCACGTGATCGCCCGCGCGCAAGGTGTGCAGCAAGGTAGTCATCGCGGCGCAGCCGGACGCGAACGCGAGCCCGTGCTTTGCGCCCTCCAGCCCCGCCAGGCAGGCCTCCAGCGTGTGGCGCGTGGGGTTGTCGGTGCGCGCGTACTCGAAGCCCTTGTGGTTGCCGGGCCCGTTCTGCGCGAACGTGCTGGAGAGCACGATGGGCGGCATCACCGCGCCGGTGACGGGGTCGGGTGCCTGGCCGGCGTGGATCGCCAACGTGTCGAGCTGCAGATCGTCGTTCGCCATGGCCGCATCGTAGCGCACCGGCGTGATCCTCAATGGCTACGTGTCGAAGCCGCGATTGCGGCCGCGTTCTGTTGGCGCGCGCGCGAGCGTGCAGTAAAAACGAGCGCTCGATGTCCGCAGGGTTGAATCCGTCGCAGGCCGCCGCGGTCGAGCATGATCGTGGTCCGTTGTTGGTGTTGGCTGGAGCCGGGAGCGGCAAGACGCGCGTGATCACCATGCGCATCCAGCGTTTGCTGGAGCGCGGCGCGAGGCCGCAGTCGATCCTGGCCGTGAGCTTCACCAACAAGGCCGCCGAGGAGATGCGCGAGCGCATGGTCCCGCTGGTCGGCCACAAGGTCGCCGAGCAGCTGGAGATGTCCACGTTCCACAGCTTCGGCGTGCGCTTCCTGCAGGAGGAGAACAAGAACCTCGGCTACGACGGCAAGTTCGTGATCTTCGATCAAGCCGACGCGCTGGGCTTGATCAAGCAGCTGATGCGCGAGGCCGGCATGGCGAACGACCAGCGCAAGCTGGACGCCAACGCGGTGCTGGCGCGCATCTCGCGCTGGAAGAACGAGCTCAAGGCGCCCGCCGACATCCCGGAGAGCGACTTCGAGTACGACGCCGTCGCGCGCCAGATCTACCCGCAGTACGAGGCGCAGCTGCGCCACATGCACGCGGTCGACTTCGACGACCTGGTGGTGCTGCCGGTGCGCATCCTGGAGAAGTTCCCCAAGGTGCGCGAGAAGTGGCAGCTGCGCTTTCGCTACATCCTGATCGACGAGTTCCAGGACACCAACGTCAGCCAGCTGCAGACCTTGCTGTTGCTCGCCAACGAACAGCGCAACGTGTGCGTCGTCGGCGACGACGATCAGTCCATCTACGCGTTCCGCGGCGCGGACGTGCGCAACATCCTGGAGTTCGAGTCGTTCTTCCCGGGCACGCGGCTGATCAAGCTGGAGGACAACTACCGCTCCAAGGCGCCCGTGCTCGACGTGGCCAACGCGGCGATCGCGCAGAGCACCACCAAGCGCCACGACAAGACGCTGCGCGCCGCGCGCGGCGGCGGCGACAAGGTGCGGCTCGTCCAGTGCAACGATCCCGGTCACGAGGCCCGCTTCGTCGCCGAGGAGATCCGCGATCTGGCGAAGTCCGGCGCGGTGCACTACCGCGACATGGCGGTGCTCTACCGCTCGAACCTGCAGGCGAAGCTGATCGAGGAGGAGCTGCGCACCAACGGCATCCCTTATCGCCTGTTCGGGGGGACGCAGTTCTTCGACCGCAAGGAAGTGAAGGACGCAGCCGCCTACCTGCGCGTGGCGATCAACCCGCGCGACGACATCTCGCTGCGCCGCATCCTCAAC
>JBEVNG010000205.1:0-7844 GCA_040508235.1 Polyangiales bacterium
CAGGGCGGCGTGCCCGACGTGGCCAAGGTGCTCGACTTCGGCCTGGTGAAGGAGCTGGGCGAGGCGCAGGGGGATGCGCCCACCATGCAGGCGGTCACGATCGACGACCGCATCAGCGGCACGCCGTTGTACATGGCGCCGGAGGCGATCAGCACCCCGCAGCGCGTCGATGCACGCAGCGACCTGTACGCGCTCGGCGCCGTCGGCTACCACCTGCTGACCGGCGTCGACGTCTTCATCGGCCGCAACGTGCTGGAGATCTGCGGCCACCACCTGCACTCGCCACCCAGCCCGCCCTCGCAGCGCGTGGCGTTCGCGATCCCGCCCGAGCTGGAGCGCGTGATCATGAGCTGCCTGCAGAAGCAGCCCGAGGCGCGGCCCCAGACAGCGCGTGCATTTCGCGCTGCGCTGCAGGCGTGCGCGGTGCCCAGCTGGAGTGAAGACGACGCGCGCGCCTGGTACGACCGACACGGGGAAGCGATGCGCACGCGCAGCGGCCGCAGCGCGATCAGCGGCGAGGCCACCATCGCGGTCGAGGGCGTGTAGTCACTCGCTGGCGTGCACGCCCTCGTCGAGCAGCTCGGGCGTGGGAGCCGGCGCCGGCTGGGGCTTGCCCGCCACCCGCGCCATGTCCGCACGCACGTTGCGCGCAGCGCCGAACAGCGAGCCCGCGCAAAGCAGCAACAACACCGGCATGACGTACATCGCGTCGTGCAGGCCCGAGGCGCGATGCGCGAGCGTGAGCTCCGCGCCAGCGGCCGCCGCGCGCGCGAAGTGATCGCTCAACGCGCCCATGATCGTGGCGCCGAAGCTGGCGCCCAGCACGTACATGCCAAAGAAGTAGAGCGACACCGCCGTGCCGCGCATGTTCGCGGGCACCACGTCCTGGATCGCGCTGTACACGGTCGAGTAGTACGCAAACGTCAGCGCGCTGGAGAGCCCCATCAACAGCGTGAACATCAGCACCGCGCCCTTGGGCAGCTGCAGCGCGAAGAACACGCACGGCGTGCCGAGCAACATCGCGAACGCCGCCACCAGCAGCTTGCCCTCCGGACGCTTGGCGCCGAAGCGATCGCCGAGCGCACCGCCCGCGAGCAGGCCGACCACGCCGGTGAGCCCGAGCGAGAGCGCCGAGATCGCGCTGGCGTCCTTGAGCCCGAGCTCGTGGAAGCGCTGCAGGAACGGCGTCTGGAAGATGTTGACCGCGTAGATCTGGAAGTTGAACAGGATGCCCGAGAGGATGATCCAGCGCAGCGTGGGGATGCGCAGCACCGTGCGCGCCGGCGCGGCCGGCTGGTGCGTCACCACCATGGGCGTGGTGCGCTGGGGCTCGCGCACCAACATCACCAGCACCGCGAGCAGCAAGCCCGGCAAGCAGGCCAGGAAGAACGCGCTGCGCCAGCCCCACTTCTCGCCGATGATGCCCGCGAGCGTGTACGCCGCGAAGATGCCCAGCGGCAGGCCCAGCATGAACACGCCCATCGCACGCGCGCGCTTCTCGGGCGGATAGATGTCCGCGATCAGTGACTGGCTCGCCGGTGCGCAGCTGGCCTCGCCGATGCCGACGCCGATGCGCGTGGCGACGAACGAGCTGGTGTTCCAGGCGATGCCCGAGGCCGCCGTGAACAGACTCCAGGTGGCGACGCCGATCGCGATCAAGCGCGTGCGCAACCAGCTGTCCGTGAGTCGCCCGAGCGGCACGCCGACGGTCGCGTAGACCAGCGTGAACACGGTCGCGATCAGACCGACGTGCACGTCGGACATGCCGAACTCGACACGCATCGGCTCGCTGAGCGCGCCAGCGACCTGACGGTCGAAGAAGTTCATCAGGTTGATGCCGAACAGCACGGCGAGTGCGAAGCGTGCTTCGCGAGGGGAGAGCGACATGCCGCGCATCTTACGGCGGGTTTGCGCGGTCGCTTCGCCATTCGCCGCGGCCAAGAAAGTCCGCAGCGGAGAGCTAATTAGCTGAGCGTGGCGACGAACTCAGCCGCCTCCGCCGCCGCCTCCACCGGGCTGACCGAGCACCACGCCCACGCGCTGCACGTAAGCCTCCCACTCCGCGGTGAGCTCGGCGACGATGTCCGGATGAAGTGCGGACACGTCGTTGATCTCCGCGCGGTCCGTCTGCAGATCGTACAGCTGCCAGGCGCTGGGCGTCAGACCGAAGGGCGGACCGAGCCAGAGCAACTTCCAGCGCCCGCGTCGCACGTAGCGGTGCGTGTCCTGCTCGTCCGCGAGCACGGTGTTCTCGTCGCGTACGAAGGTCGCGCGCTCCTCCAGCACCGGCAACAGCGACTTGCCCGTGATCGGGTGCACGCTGCGGCCCTTGTACGACGAGCCCGGGTCCTGCACGCCGGCGATCTCCAGGAACGTCGGCGCGAGATCCGTAAGGTGCGTCAGGCCCTTGAACTTGGCGGATGCGCTGGTCTGCTTGGGCAGGTGCGCGATCGCCGGCACCGAGTGACCACCCTCGGGTGAGTACGCCTTCCAGAGTCGGAACGGCGTCGCGCTCACCTCGGCCCAGCGCACGCCGACGCCCACGTACGAGCCTGGACGTCCCAGGTTCTGCAGCGTGTTGTTGGCGGTCGCGCGGTCCGCGTTGCGCCCCTCGGCACCGTTGTCGGACTGGAAGAAGATGAAGGTGTCGTCGTACTCGCCGATGTCCTTCAGGTGCTTGACCAGGCGGCCGATGTTCCAGTCGAGGTTCTCGACCATCGCCGCGTAGATCTCCATGCGGCGCGCCTCCAGCGCATTCTGCTCCGGCGTCAGCTCCGTCCAGCCGGGACGCTCCGCCGTCACCGGCAGCAGGTTCGCGGCCACCGCGTCCTGCGGGATGATGCCGAGCTCCTTCTGACGCGCGAAGCGGCGCGCGCGGATCACCTCGTAGCCCTCGTCGTACTTGCCCTTGTAGCGATCGATGAACGACTCGGGCGCCTGCATCGGCCAGTGCGGCGAGGTGTACGCCGCGAACGCGTAGAACGGCTTGTCGTCCCCGCGCTGCGCGTCGAAGTAGGAGATCAGCTTGTCGGTGTAGAAGTCGGTCTGGTAGAAGTCCGCGGGCGGCGTGACGTACTGGCCGTCCTCGCGGTAGTTCTTGGTCTGCGCCTCGGTCGGCGGGCTCGAGAGCTCCGAGAAGAACGTCGACACGCCGGGCAGCAGCACGAACGACTTCTCGTAGCCGCGCTGCAGCGGCGACTGCGTGTCGCCCGAGCCGAGGTGCCACTTGCCCGCGATATAGGTGTGGTAGCCGCCGTCGCGCAGCAGCTCCGCGATCGACAGCGCGCGATCGTTCAGCACGCCCTCGTAGCCCGGCTTGCCGGCCTGCGCGCCGGTGCCCGCGCCCATGCGACCCAGTCCGACCAGGTGATGGTCGGTGCCCGAGATCAACATCGAGCGCGTGGGCGCGCAGGTGAAGCCCGAGTGGTGGTCGGTCAGGATGCGACCGCTCGACGCCAGCGCGTCGATGTTGGGCGTGCTGATCTCGCCGCCGAACACGCCGAGGTCCGAGTAGCCGAGATCGTCGGCGACGATCAGCAGGATGTTCGGTCGCTTGGCGATCGGGCCCGCATCCTGGGCCGCGTCGGGCGCCGGCTGCGTGGCGTCGAGCGGCGGCGCGGAGGAATCGAGTGGCGCGGTCGGCCCCCCGCCGTCGGTGGCGGCGTCGGCCGTCTGCGCGTCGGGCCGATCGATCGGACTGACGTCGTCATCGCCGCAAGCACTCGCCGTGACCAGGCCGATCGCCAGGGCGGTGCGCATTCCAAGCTGGATCTTTCGCATGTTCTCCCCGACCAGGGCGTTCCACCCCGGTCGGCGGCGCCTACCGCAAGGGATGTGCCTGACCTCCACGCGGCGCGACGCGTCGCCATAGAGCTCGAACTGCGTCTGCCCTGCTGCGCTGGCAGCGGCTCACGAGCAGATATCCTCGGTACGGAGCACGGCCAGGATTTCTCAGGGGTACGTCATCACCAAGAACATCACGCACTCGGTCGCATCCGGGTTCACGTAGCTGTGGGCGACGTCGGCCTGGAACACGATCGCGTCGCTCGCATCCAGCGCGTAGCGAGAGCCGCCGGCCTCCAGCAGCAAGCGGCCGCTGGCGACGACCAGGTTCTCCACGGTGCCGGGTGGGTGCGCGACCGCCAGCTCGCGTCCGTGGCCGGCGAGGCGCAGCTCGTAGAACTCGCTCTTGCGCGGGCCCTGGCCAAACGGGAACAGCGGCCGCGACTGGAAGCTGCCGTCCGCGCTGGAGAGCCGCGCCGCGCCCTCGCTGCGCAGCACCGTGGGCTGCAGCTCGTCGCTGGCGCCGAGCAGTGCGCTGAACGGGATGCCGAGCGCGCTCGCGATGCGCCACAGCGTGTTGATGGTGGGCGCGCTGCGCGAGAGCTCGATCTGGCTGAGCATCGCGCGGCTCACGCCGGACGCGCGCGCGAGCTTCTCCAGCGAGAAGCCCTTGTTGGTGCGCAGCCGACGCAGGTTCTTGGCGACCATGGGCAAGACGCCGTGCGCGCGCTCTTCCGAGACCGCACCACTCGCGCCATCGCCGTCGCCCGTATGCCTCATCACTCCTCCATCCGCGGGGGCGGACGGCCGAGTGTGAGCAAACCCCGGGCCAGGACCATGCCCGGCTCGGTCGATTAGACGAGGCGGTTGCTGCGCAAGCGCTTCAACACGCTGATCAGCGCGTCGATGTCGCTGGTGTCGTTGTACAGCGCGAGCGACGGTCGCACCGTGGTCTCCAGCCCGAAGTGGCGCAGGATCGGCTGCGCGCAGTGATGACCGGAGCGCACCGCGATGCCCTCCTGCGCCAGCGCCGCGCCCACCTGCTCGGACGGCAAGCCGGGGATGACGAACGACATCACGCCCGCCTTCTCCGCCGCCGTGCCGATCAAGCGGATGCCGTCGATCTCCAGCAGCTTCTGCGTGCCGTACACCAGCAGCTCGTGCTCGTGGCGCGCGACGTTGTCCATGCCGATGCGCTCGAGGTAGTCGAGCGCGGCGCCGAGGCCCACCGCATCCGCGATGTTGCCGGTGCCGGCCTCGAACTTGAACGGCGCGGGGTTGTAGACGGTCTTGTCGAAGGTGACGTCGGCGATCATGTTGCCGCCGCCCTGCCAGGGAGGCATCGCCTCCAGGATCTCCGACTTGCCGTAGAGCGCGCCGATGCCCGTGGGTCCGAACACCTTGTGGCCGGAGAACACGTAGAAGTCGGCGTCGAGGGACTGCACGTCGACCTTCATGTGCGAGACGGCCTGCGCGCCATCGACCAGCACGCGCGCGCCGTAGCGGTGCGCGATGGCCACCATCTCGCGCGCGGGCGTGACGGTGCCAAGCGCGTTCGACACGTGCGTGAACGAGACCAGGCGCGTGCGCGGCGTGAACAGCCGCTCGTACTCGTCGAGCCGCACCTGGCCGGTCGCGTCGACCGGCGCCACCTTGAGCTTGGCACCGGTCTGCTGCGCGAGCTGCTGCCACGGCACGATGTTGGAGTGGTGCTCCAGCCACGTGATGACGATCTCGTCGCCCTCGCGCAGGTGCCGACGGCCGAAGCTCTGCGCCACCAGGTTGATCGCCTCGGTGGTGCCGCGCGTGAACACGATGTCCTGCGCGCTGGGCGCGTTGAGGAAGCGGCGCACCTTCTCGCGCGCGCCCTCGTAGGCATCGGTGCTGCGCGCGGCCAGGCTGTGCGCCGCGCGATGGATGTTGGAGTTCTCGTGCGCATAGTAGTGCGCGAGGCGATCGATCACCGCCTGCGGCTTCTGCGTGGTGGCCGCGTTATCGAGCCAGACCAGCGGATGGCCGTTGACGACCTCGCTCAGGATCGGGAAGTCGCGCCGGATCGACGCCACGTCGAACATGCGTCCGCCGAGCGTGGTGGGCGCGCCAGCGAAGCTCGTGATGTCGTACGCGGGAGCCCGCGAGGGGCTCGCGCTCCCGTTGCTCTGACCATGCGCGCTGGGCTGCGCACCGTACGCCAGCGGTGCGCCGTACTGCTGCGACGATGCGCCATACGGCGCGGGCACACCGGGCGGGTTCGCGTTGGGCGCGCGTACGTCCATCGCGTCGCGCATCACCGCGCGCTGCTCGGCCTCGGGCATGAAGTACAGCCCGCCACCGCGATCCTCGGGTGCGCGCGCTGCCTCGTAGCCCGCGAGCTCCGCACGCGGCTGCACCGACGTCGAGGGACCGAACGACGTCGAGGGCTCGAACGAAGCCGGGTGCAGCGGCGAGGCGATCGCGGCCAGATACGGCGATGGATCGACCACCTGATTGGCCGATTGCTCCGCCGGCAATCCCGGCAACCCACCCACGGGCGCGTTGTCGAAGCCGCCACGAAAGAACTCGTTGGCGAGCTTGCTCAACATGCCGAGGTCGGGCAGTCCGCTCCCCTGCGAGGCCGGGTCGTATTGCTTCGCCTGCGCCGTGGCGGGCGCCCCGAACGTCTCGACGCTCGAGGAACCAGCACGCGGCACGTCGAAGCTCACCGTCTCGAAGGAGAACGGATCGCGCTCACTTGTACTCATGGTAGTTGCCCAGCTCGACGCCCGACAGCACACCCAGTGCGTCGTAGCTCAGCACCGCGGCCGAGCAGTACAGCGACACCAGGTACGACGCGACCGCCGCCTGATTGATGCCCATGAAGCGCACCGACAGACCGGGCGACTGCTCGCCGGGCAGGCCAGGCTGGAAGCAGCCGATGACGCCCTGCTTCTTCTCGCCGGCGCGCAGCAGGAGGATGCTGCTCTTGTTGCCCTCGACGGGGACCTTGTCGCACGGGATCAGCGGCAGACCACGCCAGGTGATGAACGGCGAGCCGAACATCGTGACGGTGGGCGGCGGCACGCCACGGCGCGTGCACTCGCGACCAAAGGCCGCGATGGTGCGCGGGTGCGCCAGGAAGAACGCGGGCTCCTTCCACACCTTGGCGATCAGCTCGTCGAGGTCGTCGGGCGTGGGCGGGCCCTTGCGCGGCTGCACCACCATCGACGGGTCGACGTTGTTGATCAGGCCGTACTGCTCGTTGTTGATCAGCTGATCTTCCTGGCGCTCCTTCACGATCTCGATCGTGAGGCGCAGCTGCTCGCGCACCTGGTCGAAGGGGCTGCCAAACAGGTCCGCGACGCGCGTGTTGACGTTCAGGATCGTCGAGATCGACGTCAGCGTGTACTCGCGCGGGCGGTCGTCGTAGTCGACGTACGTCGTGGGCAGGTCGTCCTCGCCCTCGGCGCTGCACACCACGTCGACCGCGTGATCCTTCGCCACGCGATTGACGCGCAGGATGCCCGCCTCGACGGGCTTCCAGGGCAGAAGGAGGGTGAGCCAGCGCGGCGTGATCGCCGGCAGCTGGACGTGCGTCTTGGTGGTGGTTGCAAGCTTGCGTGCAGCAGGCTCGCGCAGCGCGAACTGCGTGGGGAGTTGCTCGGCCATCGACTGTTACCCTCGGAAGCTAGACGCACACGAAGAGCTCGTGGCGTTGCAGCGAGGCATTAGCGCTTCGCGAAGCGCGTGGGCCGAACGACGTGCGAGGGCGAAACGAATCCTCCGCGATGTTGGACATACGACCACCATCGCGACGGGGAGCCCGTCACATTTCCTCGCTCTGTTCCTTAGGCAGCAGACGTCTGCAACTTCGCGGCCACGAGGCTCACCGCGCTCGGGCGACCGTGGTGCCTGCTGTTGGCGGCGTTGCGGCAGTGGCAGCGATCGGCTTCAGGCACCTTGCCGAGCACCTGCTCGACATGACGACCGCAGCCCGAAAACGTGGGCTTCTGGCAGATCTCGCACTGAACTCTTCGGCACATGCGCTCGGGTAAAGCAGGAGCGATGCCATTGTCCGATTCCCG
>JBEVNG010000222.1:0-8243 GCA_040508235.1 Polyangiales bacterium
GGCTCGAGCACCGGCGTGTGGTGCTGTTCGACCTGCCGGGTGCCGGCTTCTCCGACAAGCCCGAGCGCTACAGCTACTCGCTGTTCGAGCAGGCCGACGTCGTCGAGGGCTTGCTGACGCGCTTGAACCTGGAGCGGCCGCATGTGATCGCGCACGACCTGGGCGTCAGCCTCGCTTCGGAGCTGCTCGCGCGCCGCCAGCGCAAGCTGCACGCGCTCGACTTCAGCTCGCTCACGCTGATGAGTGCCGGCGTGTACGACGATCTTGCGCGCGTGACGCCGTCGCAGAAGGTGCTGCAGACGCCGCTCGGCGGCTTCTTCGCCGGGCTCGCGGTGGGCGCGGTGTTCAAGCTGCAGGTCGCGCAGGTGTTCGCACGTCAGGTCGACGGCGCGGAGCTCGACGCGATGTGGGAGCAGATCCTGTTCCTCGACGGCCACAAGCGCCTGCCGCAGATCGCCAGCTACCTTGGCGAGCGCGCGCGCTTCGAGGAGCGCTGGCTGAGCGCGCTGCGCACCAGCGAGGTGCCCATGCACCTGGTCTGGGGCAGCCGCGATCCCACCTCACGCTTCAGCATCGCCGAGCGCCTGGCCGAGGAGATCCCCGGCGCCGAGCTCACGCGCTTGTCCAAGGTCGGCCACTACCCGCACCTCGAAGCCCCCGAAGAGACCGCCTACGCGATCGACCAGTGGCTCACCAAGCACGAGCGCGCGGCCGCGGCCGCCAGCTGATCACTCGAACTTGCCGAACGCGCCCAGGTCCTTGAAGGCCTCGACGGTGCGGGCGGCGAGGCCCTTCTCGCCGTGGTGCAGCCAGACGCGCGGGTCGATGTACTTCTTGTTCGGCTTGTCGGCGCCCTCGGGGTTGCCGAGCTGGCTCTTCAGGTAGGCGTCGTTCTCGTCCATGTACTTCTTGATCGGGCTCAAGAACGCCCACTGCGTGTCCGTGTCGACGTTCATCTTCACGACGCCGTAGGACACCGCCTCCGCGATCTCCTCGGGGCTGGAGCCCGAGCCGCCGTGGAACACGAAGTCGACCGGCTTGTCCTTGGTGCCGCGCTCCTTCTGGATGAACTCCTGGCTGTTGTGCAGGATCTTGGGCGTCAGCTTCACGTTGCCCGGCGCGTACACACCGTGCGTGTTGCCGAACGAGGCCGCGACCGTGAACGCACCCACGGGCTGCAGCGCGTCGTACGCGGCCAGCACGTCGCTCGGCTGCGTGTAGAGCTTGGAGTTGTCGACGCCGGAGTTGTCGACGCCGTCTTCCTCGCCGCCGGTCACACCGAGCTCGATCTCCAGCGTCATCTCGAGCTTGTGCATGCGCGTCAGGTACGCGCGGCAGATCTCCAGGTTCTCCTGCAGCGACTCCTCGGACAGGTCGAGCATGTGCGAGCTGAACAGCGGCGTCTTGGTGGCCGCGTAGTAGGCCTCGCCCGCGTCGAGCAGGCCGTCGATCCACGGCAGCAGCTTCTTGGCCGCGTGGTCCGTGTGCAGCACCACCGGCACGCCGTACGCCTCCGCCAGCGTACGCACGTGGTGCGCGCCCGCGACGGCGCCCTTGATCGACGCCAGGTGCGCCTTGTTGTCGAGCGTCTTGCCCGCGTAGAACTGCGCGCCGCTGTGCGAGAACTGCACGATCACCGGGCACTTGGCCTGGCGCGCCGCCTCCAGCACGCCGTTCACCGAGTGGCTCCCGATCACGTTCACCGCCGGCAACGCACAGCGCTCGCTCTTGCAGTGGTCGAACAAATCCCGCAACGCGGAGCCCACCACGACGCCCGGCTTCAGCTTCAACTTACCCATCACGCACGCTCCCAGTGAATGCGCCGGAGCCTACCACGCGAAATCCCGTGCGCCCCCGCCGCGCACTGCATCGACAGCGCGTTCACAACACCGGAAACCGAGCCGATAACGCACGTTCTCGCGTGGTACGGACGGCTACACTTTGCGCGGGAACGACAGTTCGAAGCCGAGCCCGGACAGATAGCCGCGCTCGAACGCGAAGCGCCAGCCGGCCCCCGGACAGTCGCAGCGCCGGCACCACGGCGCGTGCCAGGTCAGCGTCCAGCCCGCGCGGTTGGCCACCAGGAGGTAGGCCAGCGGCGCCTGCCACACCAGCACGTCGCGACGCGGCGGCGGGGTGCTGTTTTCCCGCAGCTTGCGCGCGAACAGGTTCCGGCCGACGGTATTGGGGTTCTCGCTCTCGACGGGCAGGTTGTGCGAGAGCACGGCGCTGGGCATGAAGCGAAAGGCCTTGCGGCTGCGCGGCCCGCCCTCGTGATACTCGCTGTCCCGCATCATGCGTACTCCCGCGACAGCGGCCGATACAGCGCACCCGCCAGCGCGATGAACAGCACCGACAGCATCGCGGCCAGCGCATACAACGAGGGATAGCCGATGGCACGCGTGATCACGCCGCTGAGCGCACCGAGCGGCAGCTTGCCCAGCACCTCCACGCTGGCAAGCAGCGTGTAGTGCGTGGCGCCGATCTCGCGGTCGGTGTGCCGCATCATCAGCGCGAACACCACCGTGGTGATCGAGCCGCCCGCCAGGTGCTCGAGGCACGTGATCGCGATCAGCCCACCGCTGCCGAGGTCCGGATGCGCGGCCGCGTACCACTCGCCGATCAAGCCCAGCGCACGCAGGCCCGAGGTCCACAACAACAGCCGCGGCAGCGACGTGTGTCGCGCCAAAAAGCCCGACGTGGTGGTGCCGATCAACGAGCAGATCATGCCCCAGGTGCCGGCCCACAGGCCGATGTCCGCCGCCGCGTAGCCGCGGTCGAGCAGCATCAGCTTCCACATCGCGTCCGCCATCGTCTCGCCGGTCTTGTACGTCAGCACGATCGGCAACAGCGCCAGCGTGCCGGGCGTACGCAGTGCCTCCCACAACCGCACGCGGATCTCGTGCGTGGGCAGCGGCTGGGCTTGCTCGGACTCGTGCAGCAGCGCGGACCACAACGCGATGCACAGCATCAGCCCGGTCACCGCCAGGAACAGGCCCTGCCAGCCGATCCAGCGGCTCGCGTACACCAGCAGGCCACCGCCGGTGAGCATGCCGAGCTTGTAGCCGATCACCTGCAGCGCGTTGCCCGGCCCGAGCTGTCCCGGGCGCAGCCAGCTCACCGCCAGCGCGTCGACCGCGATGTCCTGCGTGGCCGCGAACAGGTTCATCCCCAGCACCAGCGCCGCCAGCGCCTTGAGATTCTGCGTGAACGCCGCCGCGAGCGCGCAGCCCGCGAGCCCCAGCTGCATCGGCACGATCCAGCTCTTGCGGCGGCCAAAGCGCGCGGAGCCGTAGCGATCGACCAGCGGCGCCCAGAGCGCCTTGCCCAACCATGGCAGCGCGAGCAGCCCCGCGAAGCCGACTGCTTCCAGGGAAGCACCTCGCTCGCGTAGCAACAGCGGCAACGCCGTGCCCTGCACGCCGAACGGCAGACCTTGCGCGAAGTACAGCGCCCCGAGCGGGGCCAGCTTGCCGAACGAGTCGCGCTGCACGAGCAACCTCTCACGAGGTGCGCTTCTTCGCCCTCGTCTTTGCGCGATAGTACGGAAAGCGCAGGCTGCCCACCCGCGCACGCTGCAATGTGAAGCCGCGCTTGAGGCTGCCCGCGCGCTCGTGCGCGCTCGCGGTGAGCAGGATCTCGCCCGCCTCCGCGATGTCCTCGCCGAGCTTCGACGCCAGGTTCATCTCCGAGCCGAACACGTCGTCCTCGCCGATCAACAGCAGCGGGCCGTAGCCGATGCCGATGCCCACGTGCACGTCCCAGTCCGCCGGCAGCACCTCGTTGGCGCGCGCGAGCTCGCTCTGGATCGTGCGCGCGCACTGGATCGCGTCGGCGACCTTGGCGAACGTCGCGAACAAGTTGTCGGCCTCCGTCTTGACCACGTGTCCGCGCGCCTCCTGCACCAGCGGCACCACCGTGCGCTGCATGCGTCGGATCATCGCCAGGTAGTGCACGATGCCGTGGCGGATCGTCAGCCTCGAGAAGCCACACATGTCGAGCACGAGGATGGCGACGGTCTCCTCGAAGCTCGCGGCGATGCGGGCGTCGATCTCGGCGAGCTTCTCGGGATGTTCGTTGCGGGTATCGAGCAGGCGCTCGAGCTTGCGGCGCTGGGCGGTGGGTCGGGACACGGCCAGGACGATATCGCGACCCCGGCTCCGGCGGACAGTCCAGCGGATGGTGCGGCCAGTCATCGGATTGGCGGCATGGGTGACCGCGGTCAGCATCTGGACCGCTGGAGTCAATTCGCAGCGTCGCCATGGGCAAGGGGCTGACCGGTGTGCCGCGCTAGCGTGTCTCGTCCGGCCAAAACGTATCCGAAACGCCCAAACGCCGGGTGTCTGGAGTCTCCGTGAGTGCTTCCTTCTTGCTTAGAGCCTCGCTCGCCCTCGCGACCGCGATCGGCGCCGTTCACTGCGCGTCCGGGACGCCCTCGCCCTCCGAGCCGGCCGACGATCCCGGCGACGACGGCACCCAGGACGACGCCGACGGCAGGCCGACCGGCAACCGCGATGCGGGCAGCCGCGATGCGGGCGGCAAGCTCGACGCGAAGGTGCCGGCGACCAACGCTGACGCGGGCAACAACCCGCCCAGGGACACCGGCACGCCTTCCGCCGCCGACGCGGGCGAGGATCCCGGCACGCCGAACACCGATCAGAAGCCGGTGATCGACGACAAGTACGTGAAGCTCGACATCGCCGCGACCACCGCGTTCGACAAGGCCAAGGCCGACAAGCATCCCTTCGACGCGCCCGCGATCAACGGCTGGAACTGGTACAACATCGACGGCGCCAAGTGCCGCGATGGCTCGCAGTTCGGCGTCTACGTGCACTGGGGCGAGGATCCCAAGAAGCTGTTCATCTACTTCGAGGGCGGCGGCGCCTGCGCCAATCCGGGCTTCTGCACGCTCAACCCCAAGAACGTCGGCGAGCAGTTCCTCAGCGGCGGCGAGAGCGCGGTCGCTTCGCTGTTCTTGCTGCCCGCGCCGCAGGGTCCGAACGGGCAGGGCATCTTCGAGCTCGCGAACGCGAACAACCCGGTCAAGGGCTGGAGCCAGGTCTGGATCCCGTACTGCACCGGCGACGTCTACGCGGGCAACAAGACCAACGTCACGATCGAAGGCGTGCCCGAGCCGCAGAACTTCTACGGCGACGCCAACATCAAGAAGGTGATCGGCCGCATGAAGGCCACGTTCCCGGACATCACGCGCTTCGTCGCGGGTGGCTCGAGCGCGGGTGGCTACGGCGCGGGCATTCACTTCGGGAACATCCAGGACACCTTCCGCGAGGCGCTCGGGAGCGCGCTGCTCGATGCGAGCCCGCCGTTCACCAACGACTACATCCCGGTCTGCTTGCAGGAGCGCTGGCGCGATAGCTGGGGCGTCGACTCCGCGTTCCCGTCCGACTGCGGCGAGCAGTGCCGCAGCGCGGATGGCGGCAACCTCTTCCAGATCGTCGACTACTGGCGCGAGAAGTACCCGAGCGCGAAGGTCGCGCTGATCTCGGGCATCCACGACGAGATCATCCGGCTGTTCTTCTCGCTCGGAAACGACAACTGCTCGAACTACCAGGCGGACCCGACGTCGCTGTTCATCGGCACGCTCGGCGACACCTATCCGCCCGACAAGTTCAAGATGGGCCTCGACCAGCTGCGCATGAAGTACAAGGAGTCGGAGCAGCTCGGCACGTACTACATGGACGGCTTCCCCAACAGCACGGCGCATCAGTCGCTGTTCCGCGGCCGCCTCTACGAGAAGGCCGCCGGCGCCGACAAGCCCACCATCGCCGAGTTCCTCAAGACCTGGATCGCGGGAACGATGACCCAGGTCGGTCCATAATCCCGCGCGGCTAGCCTTGGCGGTCAACGCCCCGCATCTCGGCTAAGTCGTCCGGGTAGGTTGACGTTATCCGACGAGCGCGGGCTCGCTGTGGTCGGAACGGTCACTTCTGCTACCAGAGTGCGGCGAGAAACCGCATTTTCGAGGGTTACCGCACTGGCCAGCCTATAGCTGGAAACCGACGAGGGGTGGTATGTACATGGCCGTCATACTTCCCTAGGAGACGTAGCTTGCGCCCCACTTACTCCCTCACCTCTCCAGTGCGTGCCGGACTGCTCACCCTCGGCCTGCTGTTCGCAGCGTGCGGCGAGAGCGGCGACGGCACGGTCACCGGCAACGACATGGGTAATGCGAACGCCGACGACGACGAGCCCGAGGAGAAAGACTCGGGCGTGTCCGAGTGCACCTCGGAAGGCGCGTCGCGCACCTGCTCCTGTTCCAACGGCAAGACCGGCACGCGCACCTGCAAGAGCGGAAAGTACAGCGCCTGCAGCTGCACCGGAGGCACGGGAAGTGACGCCGGCAAGCCGACCGTCTCCAACAAGTGCAAGCCCGGCTACTACACCGGCGGCTTCCGCGGCAAGTACCGCCCGGGCGCGTTCGGCTTCGGCCTGTTCGCCAGCGGCTTCGAGGTCGACATCGAGGGCGGCAAGTCCTTCTTCGACGACTCGCTCCCGCCGCTCGCCTTCGAGCTGACGGAAG
Organism: Polyangiales bacterium; assembly: GCA_040508235.1. GTDB lineage: Bacteria > Myxococcota_A > Polyangia > Polyangiales > DASUME01 > DASUME01. The sequence continues at coordinate 6,542 of JBEVNG010000222.1, forward strand.
AGTACGCGGGCTCCGGCGAGTTCCAGACCTTCAAGGTCGGCGGCGGCTGCATGCAGGGCATCGCGAACGCGGTCGTGATCACGCAGAGCCCGTTCGTGGCGCGGCTCGAGGGTGACCTCAACTGCAGCACCGGCGAGTTCAAGGGCACGCTGACCGGCTACTACACGCTGATCGGCATCCCGGGCGCGGACTTCAGCTTCCAGGGCCCGCTCACCGCGCAGTTCAACTTCGACAACTCCACGCTCGACGACGGCGAGTGGTCGGTGGCCGAGCCGCCCGCGGCGGACGGCAACGCGGCCGGCGGCGGCGAGGGTACCTGGGACGCCAAGTGGACCCAGGAAGACGCGCCCATCTTCGAGAACAACCCGTGCGACGACATCGGTCCGAACGGCGAGCACAAGCCGCCGACCGCGCCGCCGACCACCAGCACGCCCGACGCCGGTACCGCCCCGAAGTCCGACGCCGGTACGCCTTGAACACCCCCGGGTGCGATTGAGCTGCTTCGCGCATGCGTCGTAGCCAGCGCGGGGCTACATCAGGTCCAAGGTGGCCAGATGGCTTTTTGGCGACTCGCTAGCGCACCCCTCTTGATGCTTACCGGCTGCTTCTTCCAGCGGCAGCCGGTCATCACCACCACGCCCGCGGTCGTCACGCGCGACACGCACGAGGCGTACGAGAGCGAGGCGCCCAGCCCCGCTGTCGCCGCGCCTGCGTGCGCGCAGATGGGCCCGTTCAGCTGCGACTTCGAGCCGAGCAGCAGCGAGGACCTGTGCGCGCAGCTGGCCAAGTGCCTGGCGCGCCACGATCCCGCCAAGGCCAGCATCGAGATCTCCGGCTGCGGCGAGCTCGGCACGTACGAGACCGCGCCCGAGCAGAGCGGCGTCAAGCGCGTGGCGGTGGTCAACGTGGACGGCAGCCTCGACGGCGAGAGCGGGCAGGGCTCGTACCTGGTCGCCGAGCGCGAAGGCGGCTTCTGCCTCGTGGATCAGATGGTGCGCTGGCAGCCGATCCCGGACGGCTACCTCGACACCGACTCGCGGCTCGCCTGGCGCTCGGACGAGGGCAAGACGCTGCTCTCCGTGCGCACGCAGGCGCTGCGCTTCAATGACGACGAGGACGAAGACGGCGCCAACGTGCGCGGTGCGACCTGCCGAGACGCCGAGTACGCGCTCGATGGCGGCCGCTTCGTGGCGGTGCGCGAGCACGCCGTCAACGAGCCTTGCAACGACGACGAGTAGCACTCGTTGGAGACGCCTGAGCGTTGTCCCACGCCGCAACGTGACGTGCGGCGACGCCACGGCGTGAGCGATCGACGATGAGCCCTTCGAAGGCCTGCAGGCCAAGGGGGGAACATGCGGGGTTGGATCGCGGGCGTGTGTCTGCTGGCGTGGGGATGTGCCGAGGGCGACGAGGTCGAGATGCTCACGCAGAGCTTGCGTGGCAACGACGCGGCCTGGCTCGACGAACGGCGCTCGCTCGCGGTCACCGACGTGCGCATCCTCGAGCGCTTCAGCTTCGTACGCGTGATGAACACGCTCGCGCGCGACTCGCGCGTGAAGGGCGCCACTGGGCTGTCGTTGTTCAAGCAGTGGTGGTCGACGCAGGCGCCCGGGACCGACGGACCACGCTGCAACCAGGAGGTCGACGCGCAGGGCCGCACGCTGCTCAACACGTTCCCGTACGACTGCCGTCCGCCGCCCTC
>JBEVNG010000278.1:0-8988 GCA_040508235.1 Polyangiales bacterium
CCCGGCGATCGACAATAGTGATCCATGCGACAGCTCGAGCGCCTCCCCTGGTCCTTCGGTTTCACGATCGTCGCGGTCTTGTACGGGGGCGCCTGCTGCGGGGAAGCCAAGCAGCATGGCATCGTCAACAACGCCAACCCTCACGAGACCAAGCACCACGGCTCGGTGAACGACGATCACGAGGAAGAGGAGCTGGCCCGTGACCGCGACGTGATGCGGGGCGAGGCGAGCTACTACGCTGACTTCTTCGCCGGCCGCAAGACCGCCAGCGGCGAGAAGTACGACCCGCACGAGCTGACCGCCGCCAACCGCACGCTGCCGCTCGGCACCAAGGTGCGCATCCGGCGCGTCGACAACGGGCGCTCGGTGGTGGTGCGCGTGAACGACCGCGGTCCGTTCGGCAAGCGCCGCCGCATCTTCGACCTCTCGAAGGCCGCCGCCAAGCAGCTCGACATGCTGCACGTCGGCAAGGCCGAGGTCGAAGCGATCGTGCTCGACTAGCTCGGCGGGTTGAAGGTGATCGCGAGCTTCTGGTAGGACGCCACGCCGTTGGTGATCTTGGCGATGATCAGCGTGCGCACCGCGCCGCTCGCCAGGTTCACGCCGGGCGCCAGGAACGCGGAGGCCGCGATCGTCGCCGACACCGCGGTGGGTGAGCCTGCCAGGAACGTGCTGTTGATGTCGGCGTAGGAGTCGTTGACGCTGCCGCTCACGATCAAGTACGAGTCGCCGGGCGCCGAGCCGGCGGTGAGCCCCACGTTGCCGAGCACGGTGATCACGATGCCCGCGATGTCCGTGGTGACGGTCGCACCGGCCGCGTTGAGGGTGTAGTTCGGCGCGGGCACGCCGACCGCGGAGGCGCTGCTGTTGGTGACCGTCGCGAAGCTCGCGGTCAGCATGTCGTCGGCGTTGCGTGGCTGCGCCGAGAACAGCAGCGTGAGGCTGAAGTCGCCGCCGAAGTTCACCGAGCCGACGGCGGCCGTGGCGTAGAACGAGATCGGGTTGCCGAACGAGCGCGCCGGCCCGAACGTGGTGCTCAGCGCGATCGGCGCGCTGGCCTCCAGCAAGCCGTCGGCGCCGGTGCGGATCTCGGTGATCGCGAGCTGACAACCGGTGTCGCCGCGGATCACGGACAGCGGCGCGTTGTCGAGCGTCGGCGTTCCCGTCACCGCGAGGCTCCACGGATCCGTGCGGTTGGTGCAGTTGGTGTACGTGCCGTTCATCGACTCGATGTCGGCGGCGGAGATGATGTTCTGGGTGTCCTGGTCGGTCAGGATCGCGCCAGGTCGTGCTGGATCCTCGCCATCGCTGCACGCGATCACGAAGAGGACGCCCAGCGCCACGGCGCACTGCAATCGCTTCATCCCGTTCATTCTGAACGCTCAAGATCACGGCCGAAACGCCGTAATTCTGACACGATGCCCATGGCTGCTCGCGATGCTCCCAGATGGGCACGGACGCTGCTCGCGATGTGCCTGGCGATGTTCGCTGGCGCGTGCGAGGGCGAGCCGTGCGCGGGCGACGCGTGCGACGACGACACCGTGCAGGCGTACGGCACCAGCGAAGGGTCCATAAGTAGCAACGCGGTGTTGAGCGCGAACGGCACGTACGGCGCGGGATGTGCGTTGCGCGCGGGACAGTCGTGGAGCGTTCGCTTCCAGCCCGGCGCGCCGCTCGACTCCCCGAGCCTCGAGGTGGCGAAGGGAAACATCGCGTGTGCGCTGTCGCTGGTCTCGTTCCGCACTGGGAGTGGTGCCAGCGAGCTCTATGCGGCGGCGAGCCCGCTCGCGTTGAGCTCCAGCTTCTCCTCCGCATTGTTGTTCAGCTCGCCATCGGCCAGCCTCGCCGCCACCGCGAAGCTCAGCGGCAACGACTTCAGCGGCCCCTTCGTGCTGACGCTGATGGTATCCGAGGGCGCGACCACCGCCGACGCGGGCACCGGGCCGCGCACTCGCTACGCATACGAAGCGCTCGTGCTGGCGGACGCGCCGGTGTCGTACTGGCGCTTCGACGACGCCGCGCCGACGCAGTTCGTCAGCGATGACTTCACCGGCAGCGCGGGCGTCACGCTGCAAGCGCGCTCGGCCGCCTGGCTCAAGCACGGCTCCTCGGGCACCGACGCCCTGATCTCCAGCGCCAACCGCGTGCGCAACGGCGCCGCGCAGCGGGCGGTGTACCTGTCGCAGACGGCGCCGGCCTCGGCCGACTACGTGGTCAGCGCGGACGTGTACATCGCGTCGCTGATGCAGAACGACCTGGCCGGCGTGATCGCGCGCGCGTCGCCCACGCTCGACACGTACTACTTCGCCGGGCTGGTGCAGTTCAACTTGCTCAACCTCGGGCTGGTGCAGACGCGTCGCTTCGAGGTCTGGAAGTACGTCGGCGGCCTGTACGTCGTGCTCTTCACCTCGGACGAGCTGCTCAGTGCGAGCACCACTCGACGCGTGCAGCTGGAGGTGGTGGGTAACACGCTGTTCGCCAGCCTCGACGGCGTGCAGCGTGCGGTCCTGCTCGACACCAGCACCACCGCGACCGGCCAGGCTGGCATCGTCGTGGGTGCGCTGGGCGCCGATGCGCAGTCGAACACCACGGGCACCCACCTCGACAACTTCAGCGCGCAGATGACGGGCCGGGCGCGCGACGCCAAGAGCGTCAACCACGGCAGCTACGTGGCGGGCGTCAGCCACGTCGCGAGCGGTGCGCTGACGGTGCCCAACGGCAGCGCCAGCTTCAACGGCACCAGCAACTACATCGAGGTCGAGCGCCAGATCGGGGCCGACTTCTCGATCGAGCTGTGGTTCAAGTCGACGCAGGGCGTGGGCGCCGCGTCGGTGACCCAGTGGTGGCAAACCGCCGGTCTGGTCGACGCCAGCGCCACGATCTCCGTGAAGGACTTCGGCATCGGGCTGCGCAGCGACGGCAAGATCCTGGCGGGGACCGGGAGCTCTTCGTGCTTCGTGCCACTCACCTGCGGGGACCAGGATGTCACGATCGTGTCGGCAGGCAGCACCAGCTACAAGGACGGCAACTGGCACCACGTGGTGTTCACGCGCACGCGCGCGACGGGCTCGTTGTCGCTGTACATCGATGGCGCGCTGAGCACCACGGTCGCGAGCGGCGGCTCGACCAGCGTGCTCGACGGGCTCAACAACCTCACGATCGGGCGCATCCAGCGCAACACCAATTTCTTTGCCGGGCAGATCGACGAGGTCGCCGTGTACGCCAGCGTGCTCGGCGCGCAGACCGTGCTGAATCACTATCAAGCCGGGCGTTTCTAGTCGCTTGCGCGCTGTCCCCGCCCAGGAACGGCGGCGAATCCGGGCGGATTCGTTGACGCGCTGCACGAACGCGTCTACAGCCAAGACACGTCCAAAACAGCGGAGAACGCGATGACGAGCCTCAGCGTAATCGAGTCAGCGGCGCAGCCGGTGCGCGCGAAGCACTCGCCCCTGGAGGCGGCTCGCATGGGCTCCGTCGGGAACACGCTCGCGCTGGCGCTCTGGCGCTTCTGGGACGTCGACGCGCGCGCCGTGCTGGCCGCGCACGAGTGGGCATCGCTGACCCCGGTGTTGCTCGCGCACGGCATGGGCGCGTTTGCGCGTCGCACCAAGCTGGAGTCCAAGCTCGACGGGCAGCGCATCCACAGCGCGCGTGCCCGCTCCGATCAAGAGCGCATGAAGCGCACGCTCGCGCAGCTGGATGCGGCGGACGTGCGCTACCTGGTCGGCGGCGGGTTCAGCTGCGCGTCGCTCTACCCCGAGCCCGGCCTGCGCCCGCTCGATCGCCTGGAGCTGCTGCTCGACGGCGTCGACCTGCCGCGTGCGGAGAAGGCGCTGCAGCGCGCCGAGCTGCGCATCGACTACCGACCGGTCGGCGCCGAGTCCTTCACCGGGCTGCTGGAGCGCTCGCGCATGCACGACCTCGGCGTGCGCAGCCTGGGCGCCGAGGACGAGCTTCGGCTCGCGCTGCTGCGCCTCAACGCGGTCGACCCGCTCTGGCTCTGCGACGTCGCGGTGCTGCTGGAGCGTGGCCCGCAGAACGTGAGCGCGGAGCGCGTGCTCGCGGGCTCCGCCTGGAACGCCTGCGCCGTGCAGCTCGCCCGCGACGTGCTCGGGGCACGCGTTCCGGATGCGCTCGCCAGCGCCGTGCCCACGGACCGACCGTCGCGCTGGATCGAGCTCAGCCTGCTCGCGCGCTGGGGTCGGCCAGCCACCACGCTCGACAGGCCTGCCTTCTCGTACGTGCGCCAGCCCGCCCTGTGGTCGACCGTGGTGCGCGATCGTCTGCCCGACCCGATCCAGGTCAATGCGTCCGCGCGCGTGTCGCCGCAGTGCAGCTCGCTGCGCGCGGGCTTCGGCGTGGCGGTGGTGGCCGCGCGCCAGCTCGTGAAGTACGCGCTGCGCCTGGTCTGAAACGTCACCCCGGTCCGCATTGCTGGGCGCAGGCTCGTTGCTAGTGTCGCGCGATGACGTACGGCATGGCAGCGGCGAGCGGGCTCCTGCTCTGCGCGGCCTGCTCGGAGCCCAGGTTCTCCGACACCAACAGGCGCGCGGACGGCGGACAAGAGACCGCCGAGATCCCGCCCGACGGTGGCTCGGATGCGGGCACGGCCGAAATCCCGCGTGATGCCGCGGTCGAGGGCGGCCCGGTGCGCATGAGCAAGACCCTGCGCATCCGCGTCGACGCGTTCGGGGATCACGCCCGCAGCTGTGGCACGAAGCTCTGCGTTCAGGGAGGGATCAGTCCATGAAGGCGTCCAACTTTGGCTCGCGCGCGCTGCTGGTCGCCGCAGGAGGGCTGGCTGGCTACGGGCTCCATGCCTACGCCCAGGAGGCCAGTGCGACGGCACCGCTCTTCTACAGCGGGACCGTGTCGGGCATCGATGGAGCGCCCCTCGAGGGCACGCACAAGGTCGCCGTGCGCATGTTCGCGAGCGAGACCAGCACGGGCTCGCTGTGCGCGACTCCGTCGCTGGACATCGCGTTCGATGCAGGCCGCTTCAAGGTCGAGCTTCCTGGCGGGAGCGGAGGCTGCGCCGAGGCGGTGGCCAGCAGTGCGACCTGGACCGAGGTCAGCGTCGACGGCGAGGCCCTGCCCCGCACGCGCGTGGGCGCCGTGCCGTACGCGGTGCATGCGCGTGTCGCGGACAGCTTGGTCGGCGAGCAGGCGCAGACGCTCGCCAGCCTCAAGACCAAGGTCGACAGCCTGCCCGCCGCCAGCGTCGCCTACCGCGTGATCACCACGCCCGACGACTGCTACTACGACAAGGAAGTCAACGCGACGCGCTGCACCTGCAAGCTCGGCGAGCTGGCGACCTCCGGCGGCGCGTGGGCCGGCTTCGGCAACATCCTGACCGCGTCACGTCTCGACGTTCGGCCACAAGAAGACGTCACGCCGGCCGAGCGGGTGCGCATGTGGTCCGTCAGCTGCCAGAAGCAAGACGGCACGGACACCGAGTGCATCTACGTGCAGGCAGTCTGCGTGAAGGTCGGGCCGTGAACACCCTACGTCACGCGGCGTAGCTCCAGCCAGTCGCCATTGCGCACGACCACGCTGAGCGGCTTCATCAGCAAGCCCGACGCGCGCCCGAGCAGCCGACCGAGCACGCACACCACGTCCGCCCCGCGCGTGGCCGCGAGCAACGCATCGATGCCGGACAGGTTGGGATCGCTGCGCAGCGCGAGTCGCTCGCCCTGGCTGTCGGCCAGCGCGTTGGCCGCGATCTCGAGCTGCGCAGGCGCGAAGATCGCGAACGGCTCCGCCAGCGCGGGGCTCGCGCGCAGGTCCGCGGCGAAGCGCTCGCGCAGCACCGAGAGCTCGGTCTCGGCCAGCGACACCACACGCTGCCACGGCGCCTCCGGCACCTGCAGGCTGACCGTGTACTGCAGCAGCTTGGCGCGCGGCGGACGCGTGGCGCTGTCGACCTCCGCGAACGCGACCTGAGCCAGCCGCGGACACGGACCCACCGAGACCGTGGCCTCGTTGCGCCGGCGCTCCTCGCTGTAGACCTGCCCGCTTACCAGCTCGATCAGGTAGCGGCGCTCGATCGACGCGCGGTCGAGGCCGGTGATCCACTCACGCGCGACCTCGAGCAGCGCGACCTCGGACAGCGCATCCCCGCCGTCGACCTCGTCGAGCCAGGCGCGGCGCTGCTCCAGCGCGCTGAACGCTCCCTCGCGCAGCTGCTCGGCGAAGTGCAGCGCACCGTCGAGCAGGCGCGCCAGCTCTCCCAGCTCGCCGAACGAGATCGCATCGCGAAAGCGCCCGACCCAGCGCGCCAGCGAGAGTGGCACCGGGTCGGGCGCGGCCTGCAGCAGCTGCTCCAGCGCCTGCTTGATCGACGGTGAGTCGCGCGCCTCGATGCCGGCGCGCGCGCAGGCGACGCACAGCTCCTCGAACGCGGTCGCCAGCGCCACCTGCTCCGCCTCGGGCGGCGGCGGGCGCACCGACGAGCGGATGCGCACCTCGTTCGGCGAGGCCTGCGCGGCGCCCTCGGCCAGGAAGCGCAGCACCACCGCGATGTGCTCGCAGCGCTCGACCCCACACGTGCACAGCTCGCGCAGCCGGCCGTCGCGCGTGAACAGCGTGACCTGCTCGTTGGCGATCTCGAGGTTCATGCGGCGCAGGCCGCTGTCGGCGTGCTGCAGAAAGCGCGCGAGCAGGGCTTCGTGGTCGCTCATCCGGCCCCCAGCATGCGCAAGGTCTCGTGGCGGCGTCCGATCTCGAAGCGGAGCGAGCTCGGTACGCGACGTAGGTCGAGCGTCAGCACCTCGTGCAAGAGGCCGCGCGCGATCGCGATCCGGCCGTCGCGCTCGACCTGCTCCGAGCGACGCAGGAAGCAGCGCGCGACGTGCACGATCACCAGCGGGTTGCGCTCGACGGTGCGACGCGCGAGCTCCAGCGCCCGTCGAAACAGCGCGAGCGCCTGCGCGTAGTCGTCGCGCGCGGCGTAGATGGTGCCGGCCACGATCATCGGCACCGCCCAGTCGGGACGAATCTTGACCGCGACCTCGAAGCGCTTGAGCGCACGCTGGTGCGCACCCAGGATCTGCCAGACGCGGCCGATCGCGTAGTGCCGGAAGGCGCGGAAGCGGAGCGCGAACGGCTGGGCGGTGGCCGTCACCTTGCGCTCGGGCTCCGCGCGCGCCGGCAGCGCGTTGTCATCCGGCTCCTCGCCTCGCAGCACCAGGCGTGCGGTGATCTGCTGCAGCGCTTCCTCCGCGGCGGCGCCGAGCGAGCCCCCCTGCGCGTCGCTGGCGGACCTCAGCTCCTGCAGGCCGCGGCCATCGCTGATGCGGCCGAGCGTGTGGATCGCCTTGGTCGCGATCACCGGATCGCTGGAGCGCACGAAGGTCAGCACCACCGGCACGTCCTCCGCGGTGCCGAGCGTACGCAGCCCTTCCAGCGCTCGCGTCAGCACGTGCTCGTCCTGGCTCTTTAGCTGCGCGCGCACGTAGTCGGCGGCGCGGCCATCGCCCACCCGACCGAGCGCGGCGCCGAGCGCGATCCGCTCCACGTCGACCACGCTGCGCTCGTACGCCGCCAGCAGCGCCGGCCACACGCGAGGGTCCTCGATCCGGCTGATCGCGCGGGCGGTCTCGATCACCAGCCGCGTGTCGTCCCCCTCCAGCAGCGACACCAGCGACGGCACCAGCCGCGGGTCGCTGGCGTAGCGCACGGAGGACAGCAGCGCGCGCTTCACCAGCGCATCGGTGCTGCCCTCGATCAGCGCGCACACGTGCCAGAGCAGGCTGTCATCGAGGTCGCGCGCGTGCAGCATCAGCTGCGCCCGGCCGTCGCCGGACAGCTTCATCAGCGGCTCCTCGTGCGTCTCGCCCTCCCAGTACAGCGCGATCTCTTGCTTGAGCCGCTCGCCCAGCTCGATCACCTCGCGCCGCGACGCCTGCGCCTCGCGGGAGGCCGGACCATTGAGCAGCCCGTGGCCGGCCAGCAGGTCGTAGCTGACCTCGACGTCGCGCACCTGCTCCAGCACCTCCTGGATGCTGCGTCGATCGTCGGGCGACATGTCCTTGTCGATCAGCCGCTCCGCGAGCCTGCGTGCGGCGGCGCGGCGCTGCTGCAGGGAGCCAGCGCGCAGCACGGCCAGCAGCGTGGGCACGTCCACCATGGCAGCCACGCTCTCGCCGCCCTCGGCGTCGCTGGTCTTGAGCCGCGCCAGGAACGAGCGATCGCTCGCCGCCACCGGCATCAGCGAGTTGCGTCCTCCCGGCTGCGCGGTGCGACGGCGCTCGGCGCGCGAGAGCCGCTCGACGTCGGCGCCCGCGAGCTCCCCCACGATGGCACGCGCGACGGCGCGATCGTCCGTGTCGGCAGGCAGCCCAAGCTGCCCCCGCAGCTCCGGCTTGTTGCCCAGTCCCTCGCGCATGCTGCGCTCGAGCTGTTCTCTGGCTTCTCTACGATCGTGCTGCGTATGGACCCCCCGGTTCCACGCTGCGTGCCCTACCCGAGATCGAGCTCGACGCGCTCGAGATCTTCCTCCGCATTCAGGTCCTCGCCCTCGATCGAGAGCGTGGTCTCGCTGGCTCCCTCGTCCGCGAAGTCGTCGAGCGACGGATCCTCGACGCCATCGAGCCCGCCGTCGTCCTCGTCGGGTGCGTCGTCCTCGTCGACGAGCGAGTCGTCGTCCCAGGCGGCGCCGGCGCCCTCGCTCTCGTCGAGCCAGCCGTCCTCGTCGAGGTCGTCGTCGAGGTCGCCGTCCAGCTCCAGCTTGTCGTCGTCGAGCGCGGAGCCCTCGTCGTCGTCGGGCAGGTCGAGCTCGTCGCTGCCGGCGTCGAGCGTCTCGACGTCCAGGCCGATCTCCTCCGGCCCCTCGTCGATGTCCGCCTCGTCCACGCCATCGATGCCGACCTCTTCCGCGCCCTCTTCCGCGCCGAGCGGAGGCAGCGAGTCGCTCAGCTCCTCGAGCGTGTCGTCATCGTCCACAACGGTGCCCACTGGTGTCAGGCGAGCCGCCGGCGCGTGGGCATG
>JBEVNG010000280.1:0-24319 GCA_040508235.1 Polyangiales bacterium
TCCGGCGATCGAAGCCGAGGTCGGCAGCGCGCTGCGCAAGGGCTTCGACGAGATCCTGGCCAAGCTCGCGGACCGCAGCGTCGCGTTCAACCGCCCGGTGGTGCTGGCCCACGGCGACTCGCACTACTTCCGCGTCGACAAGCCGCTGCCCGCGCCGACCCAGGACGAGAACGTCAAGGACGCCGTGCGCCGGCTCGAGGACTTCACGCGCGTCGAGACCTTCGGCGATGGCGAGGTCCACTGGATCGAGGTCGTGGCCGACCCGAAGACGCCCGAGGTGTTCCGCTTCAGCGCGCGCATCGTCGAGGCCAACAAGTACGCGCGTTGAAGCGCCGGTCGTACCCACACTTGCTGTGCGCGCTGCTGTGCGGCGTGCTGGCTTGCGCGCGCGCGGAGCTCACGCCCGAGCTGGCCCGGGCCGGTCTCGCCACCTATGCGCAGATCGCGCTGGCCGGGTACGAGGACTCGCTCGCGGGCGCCGAGCAGCTGCGGCGTGCGGTCGACGCGCTGGTGGCCGAGCCGAGCGAGCCGACGCTGCAGGCCGCGCGTGAAGCCTGGAACGCGGCGCGCGAGCCGTACCTGCAGACCGAGACCTACCGCTTCTACGAAGGTCCGATCGATCGCGTGGAGTTGCTGGTCAACACCTGGCCGATCGACGAGAGCTACGTCGACGACGTGATCGCGGACCCGACGCGCGAGCTCAGCGCGAGCCTGCTCGTGAGCCTGAACGCCAGGGCCGGCGAGACCAGCATCAGCACCGGCTACCACGTGATCGAGTTCCTGCTCTGGGGCCGCGACGAGGACACCAACGGACCGGGCAACCGGCCAATCACGGACTTCTCGCACGAGCGGCGGTGCGCCTATCTGAAGCTGGCGGCGGGCTTGTTGGTGGAGCACCTGGCGCAGGTCGCGAGCGCGTGGCGTGGCGCGTACCGTGAGGAGCTGCTGGCGATGCCGCCACGGCAAGCGCTCACGCTCGCGCTGCGCGGTATGGGCACGTTCAGCGGACCCGAGCTGTCCGGCGAGCGGCTGACCGTGCCGTACGAGACGCGGGATCAAGAGAACGAGCAGTCCTGCTTCAGCGACACCACCGACCAGGACGTGAAGCTCGACGCGCGCGGCGTGCAGAACGTGTGCCTCGGCAAGTACGGCAAGGTCGACGGCGTGGGCATCTGCGCCCTGGTCGGCGCGCTCGATGCCAAGCTGGGCAAGCAGCTGCACGACGAGATCGCGGCGAGCGTGAAGGCGGCGGGGGAGCTCACCGCGCCGTTCGACCGCGCGCTGACGGAGCGCGACGACGCGCCGGGCAGGGCGGCCATGCAGCGCACCATCAAGGCGCTGCTGGCGCAGACCGAGACCATCACACGCGCGGTCGCGCTGCTGAGCAAGCCATGAAGCGCGCGCTGTTCTTCTTGCTGCTCAGCTGCGACGTGAGCCACGCGGCGGCCCCGCGTACCCCGCTGGAGATCGACGACGCGACCCAGCACGCGTTCAGCCAGCCGGTGCCCGGCCTGAGCGAGCGCGAGCGCGCGCAGTTCTTCGTGGGCAACTCGTACTTCAACCAGAACTGGCTCAGCGCGCCGGCGTCGGTGCAGACGCGCGACGGACTCGGTCCGCTGTTCAACGCGCGCTCGTGCTCGAGCTGTCACTTCAAGGACGGCCGCGGGCGTCCACCCGAGCCGGGCGAGCCGATGCGCAGCATGCTCGTGCGCGTGAGCCTACCGGGACAGCGTCCCGATCCGCACTACGGCGATCAGCTGCAGGGCGAGGCGGTCCAGGGAGCCCGTGGGGAAGCGAACGTCGGGGTGCGTTGGCGGGAGCAACCGGGGCAGTTCGCGGACGGCGAGGCGTACTCGCTGCGGGTGCCCACGCTGACGTTCGAGGACTTGGGCTACGGACCTTTGCCGGAAGGTCTGCAGACGTCGGCACGCGTGGCCCCGGCTCTGATCGGACTCGGCCTGCTGGAGGCAGTGCCCGAGCAGGCAGTTCTGGAGCGCGCGGATGCCGACGATCGCGATCACGATGGCATCTCGGGGCGCCCCAACCGCGTGCCGTCCGCCGCGCATGGCGACACGCGCCTGGGTCGCTTCGGCTGGAAGGCGGAGCAGCCGACCGTGCTCGACCAGACGGCGGCCGCGTACCTCGGGGACATGGGCCTGACGTCGCGCCTGCACACGGGTGAGAACCACCAGCTGGCGCAGGCGATCGCGCTGCCCAGTGGCGGCTCACCCGAGCTGACGGACCAGGTGCTCGACGCGACCGTGCTCTACGCGCGTACGCTCGCCGTGCCCAGGCCGCGCGATGCACGCGGCGCGGACGTGTTCGAGCGCGCGGGCTGCCCGTCGTGCCACACGCCGACGCTGACCACCGCCGCAAACGTGCAGCCGGCCGTGCTCGCCACGCGCAGCTTCCACGCCTACACGGACCTCTTGCTGCACGACATGGGGACGGGCCTGTCGGATCAGCGCCCGGTGCACGACGCGCTCGGCAGCGAGTGGCGCACGCCTCCACTCTGGGGCATCGGCCTCGTCGAGCGCGTCAACGGGCACACCACCTTCCTGCACGACGGGCGCGCGCGCGACCTCGGCGAGGCCATCCTCTGGCACGACGGCGAGGGCGCTCGCGCCAAGCAGGCTTTCTTGCGCATGACCCGCGACGAGCGTCAGGCCCTGCTCGCGTTCTTGGAGTCGCTTTGAGACGTCTGTTGCTCTGTCTGCTGTTGATCGCATGCCAGCATACGCCCACGCGCGAGGACGTGGTGCGTCAGCTGGTCAGCCAGCGTCTGGTCCCCGATCAGCAGGCGCTGTCCGCGCGCTCGCGCGAGCTGACGTTCGCGCTGTCGAAGCCGAACGTGGAGCTCGACGCCGCCCGCAAGGCGTGGCGCCAGGCGCTGCTGGCGTGGGAGCGTGTCTACGTGTTCCGGCTCGGCCCGGTGGTCGACAACAGCGGTCTGCTGCGCGCGCGCTTTTGGCCGCTGCGCACCCAGGCGTTCGCGCAGCGCGTGAAGGAGCCGCTCGCGGCCGCCGATGTCGAGCAGCTCGGCGTCAGCATGCGCGGCATGTACGCGCTGGAGTGGCTCTTGTTCGCCAGCGACTCGCTGCGTCAGGACGGCTCGGACGGAGCGCTCGCACGCAGCGCGGCCAAGGCGCTCGCGCAGAACGTGCAGCACTATGCGGACGATGCGCTGGCCAAGCTGGGAGACGGGGCGGCGCTGTCCGAGCAGCTGAGCGAGCACGGGCAGGAGACGATCAGCAAGATCGTCAACCAGCTGGTCGCGACGGTGGAGACGCTGGCGACCGACAGGTTGGCGACCGTGCTGGAGATGCACGCGTTCAAGAACCTCCGCGCCAGCGAGGTGCAGGGCGCCCCGAGTGGGAGCTCGCGCGAGCTGGTGTTGGCCCAGCTGCACGCGAGCGAGCGCATGTACCGCGGCTTGTCCGCGCTGGTGCTGCCGGTGGCCCCGCAGATCGACGAGCGCGTGCGCGCCCGCTTCGCCAAGGCGCTGCGGCTCGTGAGCGAGGTCGACGGTCCACTGGAGCAGGTGGTGATTCGCGATCGCAAGAAGCTGGAGGAGGCGTTTCGCGCGCTCAAGGAGCTGGAGGTCGCGCTCAAGGTCGACCTCGCCAGCGCGCTCGGCGTGACCCTGACGTTCACCGCGGGCGACGGAGACTGACCAGTAAGATTTACCGAAAGCGCCTCCATCTCCCAGTCTGTTCGTCACATCTCGACCTTACTCTCCGCCGCGCCGCGCGGACCGTGTCCGCGGGCGACGGAGGAAGTGCGAATGATGAGACGTACTGGGGTGTGGATCGGTGCGCTGGGCTTGATGCTGGCGGCGACGGGCTGCGCGAACGAGGGCTCGCAGACGGACGAGGCGGACGAGTCCCGCGTGCTGGGCGACGTGCTGCTCGGCCTCGCGCTGCCGGACGGCAGCAACGTGTCGGTGGTGGACTACGTGATCTCGCGCAGCGGCAGCGAGGTGCGCAGCGGCACCATGCAGGTCGGTGCGGACGGCCGCGCCAGCGTCAGCATCAGCGGCCTGACGGCCGGCGCGGGCTACCAGGTGAAGCTCACCGCCACGCGCACAACCGGTGCGGCCTGCCAGGGCGAGGCGACCTTCACGGTGATCGACAACCAGACGGTGGACGTGAACGTCGTGCTGCAGTGCGACGACCTCTCGGGCGACGGCAACGTCACCATCACCGGCTCGTTCAACCTCTGCCCGAAGCTCGGCGCCACCTCCGCATCACCGCTGACGGTCGCGATCGGGGCGAGCACCTCGCTGACCGTCGCCGCCAGCGACAAGGACGGCGACCCCGTGAGCTACGCCTGGACCGCCACCGACGGCAGCTTCTCCGCGCCGACCGGCGCCAGTACGCAGTACATCTGCGCCAGCGCGGGCGAGAAGGAGCTGAAGGTCAGCTTCACCGACGGTGCGCAGCGCGGCTGCACCAAGAGCGCCGTCGTGAAGATCACGTGCGTCGGCAACCTGGACGCCGGCGTCGACAGCGGCGTCGACAGTGGCACGGACGCGGGCGTCGACAGCGGTGTCGATGCGGGCGGGACCGTCAGCTCCAAGGCGTCGTACGTGGTCCCGACGCTGACGCCCGGCGTGCAGACCAAGGCGATCCTGACGGTGGGCGACAGCGCCAACCTCAAGCCCGACGGCACCACGCCGTATCGCATGGTGGGCATCCCGGACGGCATGGGCGCGTTCGACAACAACGACGGCACCTTCACGCTGCTGTCCAACCACGAGCTCGGCAACACCGCCGGCATCGTGCGCGCGCACGGCTCGCGCGGCGCGTTCGTGTCCAAGTGGATCGTGCGCAAGTCCGACCTGCGCGTGCTCGACGGCCAGGACCTGATCCAGACCGTGCAGATCTACAACCCGTCGACCAGCAGCTACACCGGCGGCACGTACGAGTTCAACCGCTTCTGCTCGGCGGATCTCGCCGACCAGGGCGCCTGGTACGACGCCGCCTCGAACACCGGCTTTCAGGGCCGCATGTTCCTGAACGGCGAGGAGGGCGGCGCGGGCCGCGCCTTCGCGCACGGGCTCGACGGCGTCAGCTGGGAGCTCCCGCGCGTGGGCAAGCAGGCCTGGGAGAACGTGGTGGGCGCACCCGGCAGCGGCCTGAAGACGGTCGTGATCGGCACCGACGACACCACGCCCGGCCAGGTGTTCGTGTACATCGGCACCAAGACCAACAGCGGCAGCGCGATCGAGCGCGCGGGCCTCGCCAACGGCGCGCTGTACGGCGTGCGCGTGCCGGGCGTGCTGGCCGAGGTCAACGCCACGGCGATCCCCACCGGTCCGTTCGAGCTCGCTCCGCTCGGCGACGTCTCCGCGCTCAGCCTGGCGCAGCTCGACGCCGCGGCCAACACCGCCGCCGTCACCACCTTCCTGCGTCCGGAAGACGGCGCGTTCGATCCCTCGGCGCCCAACGACTACTACTTCGTGACCACCAACGGCGCGACGGCGAACAGCCGGCTCTGGCGCCTGCGCTTCACGGACATCAAGCAGCCCGAGCTCGGCGGCACCATCACGGCGCTGCTGACCGGCGGCGAGGGCCACCGCATGCTCGACAACATCGGCATCGACGGCAAGGGGCACATCGTCGCGGTCGAGGACGTCGGCGGCAACGCGCGCATCGGCAAGGTCTGGCGCTACACGATCGCGACCGGCGCGTTCGTGGAGATCGCCGCGCACGACGAGGCGCTGTTCACGTCGGGGGCACCCGGCTTCCTGACGCAGGATGAAGAGGCCTCCGGCATCATCGACGCCAGCGGCATCCTGGGCGCGGGCTGGTGGTTGCTCGACACGCAGGCGCACTACGGCGCGGGCGACGCGGAGCTGGTCGAGGGCGGGCAGTTCCAGGCGCTGTTCGACCCGGGTACCGCGAACTAGACTAAAGAGCGCACCTGCCGGTGCTGCAGCGCTGCCCGCTGGGACACTCGCAGTCCTGGCGGCAGAGCTGGTAGGCGTTGAAGCTCGGCGCGGGCCAGAAGCCGCAGTAGAGCTTCGCCGCGGGCTCACAGCGCGCGCCGTTGTTGTGGTTCAGGCCCTTGTTGAACCCATCCGCGCACACTGTGTTCTCCGGGCAGTCGGCGCTGTCGTCGCAGCGCTCGCTGATGTTCGCGGTCACGTCCGGGCTGCCCTCGCAGCGTCCGCCCACGGGCAAGCACGAGGCTGCGAGCCCATCGTGATGGCGGCAACAAACGGGCGTGGCGCCGGTGCAGCGCAGGCCCTCGCAGGCGACGTCGACGCTGCGCTCGACCTGGCACTGGGGGAAGCTCGGTCCCTCGCAACCGGCGTCGGCGCTGGCGTCGATCGTCGCGTCCAGCGCGGCATCGAGCGTGGCGTCCGTGCTCGCGTCGAGCGGCCGAACCACGGCATCCGGGCCGGCGTCGCGCTCGGTCGGCAGCTCCGGATCGGGGTCGTGGGAGTCCGGACATCCGGTGGCAATCGCGAGCACGGGCAGCAGGGCCAGCAGGGCAATGGAGCGCATGCCCGCGATGGTAAATCCTCGACCCGGGATCGGCGCCGCCTTCCGCTCGGACTTGAATCGCGACGCGAACGGCTATAGACCGGATGGATGCCCATCACCGCACTCGCCCTGCTCCGAATCGGGAAGCCCGCCACGCTTGGCTCGCGCACGGAGGGACCGCGCGCTTCGACCGTGCATCGTGCCGACGCGCTCGCGGACGGCGTGATCTTGCACACGTCGCTCGACTTCGCGTCCGACCCGGAGGACCTGAGTGTCTCCCTCGCCACCGAGCTCGGGGAGGCCTTGATCGCGCACGACGACCCGCGCGGGATCTTCTTCATCCCCAGCGTCGCCGCGCCCCAGGCCACGACGTACGAAGCCGTGATCGCCGAGGTGGGCGAAGGCGGCGTGTGGGGCCCGTCGGCCGCGCAGCTCGCGGAGTCCGTGCAGCAGACCGACTTCAGCGAGATCCTCGGCGGCATGCTCGCGCAGCTGCCGCCCTCGTTGATGTCGTCCGCCCAGGCGGCGATGGCGGGTGATCGCAATGCCCTCGGCGCGATGACCTCGCAGCTGCAGTCGATGCTCGGCGGCTCGGATGCGCTGGCGGGGCTGGCGCAGCAGCTCGGCGGCATGATGGAGCAGCGCGAGGAGAAACCGGCCGGGGAACAACTCGCCGCGCTCGAGCAGGCGTTCTCCAGCTTCGGCGCCAGCGAGGCGGAGCAGTCGTCCCTGCGCGAGATGGTGATCAACATGCAGACGGAGCTGCTCAACGACCCGTCCAAGCTGGAGCAGCTCACGCAGCAGCTGTTCGGCGAAAAGAAGCGCTGACGCGCGCGCGAGATCACGGGGCTCTCCGCACCGCGCTGTGACCCCGGGCACAGCGCCGGACATGCGCGCCGTTGTCGGCACTCGCGACGCGCTTACTGACACCGCATGCAAGCCAACCACGGTCTCGGCGCCGCCGCGCGCACCATGATGCAGTCCCTCGGTCTGCGCGAGACCGCCGAGCGCTTGCTCGACGTGTTGCCCGAGCGCATGCAGAGCAAGCTGCGCGAGCTCCGCGCCGACGCATACGTGTCGGCGCACGACGTGAGCGCGCTGCAGATCCTGCCGGTCGAGCCGCTCAAGGCGCTGCAGCGCAGCGCGTTGCGCTACCTGGTTTCGCGCGACGGACCCAACGGCCTCGGCGACTACCTCGAGTTCGGCGTGTTCGCCGGCACGTCGATCGGCTGTATGGCGGAGGTCGTTCAGGAGCTGCGGCTCGACAAGGTGCGCCTGTTCGGCTTCGACTCGTTCGAGGGCATGCCGGCGATCGCCGCCAGCGAGGACGAGGGCACCTGGGAGCCGGGTCAATTCAAGTTCGACATCGAGGTCACCAAGGCGATCCTGCGCAAGCGCGGCGTCGACATGAGCCGCATCACGCTGACCAAGGGCTGGTTCGATCAACAGCTCACGCCCGCGCTGCGCCAGCAGTACGGGCTGCGCAAGGCGAGCGTGGTGATGGTCGACTGCGATCTCTACTCGTCGACGGTCGAGGTGCTGCGCTTCGTCGAGCCGCTGATCCTGGACGAGGCGGTGCTGATCTTCGACGACTGGAACTCCAACGACCTGGCGTCCAAGGACCTGGGCGAGAAGCGGGCGTTCGAGCAGTTCATGCATGCGCACCCGGAGCTGTCGGTGACTCCGCTGCCGTTCGACAGCTACGCCAGCCACGCGCACAGCCTGATCGTGACGCGCGCGCCGAGCGCCTGATCAGTCGAGCTTGGTGATGCGCGTGAGCGCGGGCGCGACGATCGGATCGTTGGCGGTCAGGTAGCGCTCCAGGGCGTCGACATCGACGTCGCCGCCCACGCGGTGCGTGCCCTCGTTGAGCACCGTGAAGCCGTCGCCGCCCGTGGCCAGGAAGCTGTTCACGGTGACGCGGTAGCTGGAGGTGGCGGCCAGCGGAACGCCGTCGATGGTGACGTCGCGCACGCGCGCGCCGACCGGGGCCGACGCGCTGTACGCGTAGGCGAGGTTCCGCGAAGGCGAGAGGATGCGCGCGCTGGTCGCGGTCCACTGCTGCTCCAGCGCGGTCTTCAGCTGCGCGCCCGTGAGCGTCAGCGCGACCAGGCTGTTGCCGAACGGCTGCACGGTGAACGCCTCGCCGTACGTGATCGGGCCCGCCTCCAGGTCGGCGCGGATGCCGCCGGGGTTCATCAGCGCGAGCTGGGGCAGCGCGCTCGCCGCGTCGAGCGTGGCGGCGCGCTGGGCGTCGGCGATCACGTCGCCGAGCGTGGACTCGCCGGTGCTGGTGGTGCGCGTGAGCGCGACGCTGGCGGTGCCGACCACGCGATCGCGCAGCGGCGCCGAGCGGTCGACGTAGTTGGCGACCAGCGTCTCCACCTCCGGCACCGGAGCGACGTCACGCGTGGCCGCGCGGTTCTGCGCCTCCACCTTCACGACGTCCTTGCTCACGGGATCGACGCTGAGCGCGATCTGCGTGACCACGCGTCCGAACGACAGCGCGCTGGTCACGCGCTTTCCGGCGATCAGGCAGTTGTAGGCCGCGTGGGTGTGGCCGCTGACCACGAGGTCGACCGCGGAGTCGAGGCGCTCGACGATGCCGACGACCTCGCCCGAGATGCCCTGGCAGTCGTCGACCGCGCCGGGCTGAAAGCCGCCTTCGTGCACCACCACCACGATCGCCTCGATGCCCTGACCCTTCAGCTCGGGGATCAAGCCGTTCACGGTGTCGGCCTCGTCGAGGAAACGCAGGCCCTCGATGCCGCTCGGCGTGACGATGCTGGGCGTGCCCTCCAGCGTCATGCCGATGAAGGCCACGCGCACGCCCTGGAACTCCTTCACGCCGTAGCGCGGCAGCAGCGACATGCCGCTCTCGGTGTTCACGTTGGCGGCCAAAAACTGAAAGCGTGCGCCGCCGAACGTGTGTCCACCCTGGCAGCCGTCGGTGGGGTGGCAGCCGCCGCGCTGCATGCGCAGCAGCTCGGTGCGTCCTTCGTCGAACTCGTGGTTGCCGACGCCGTTGAAGTCGAGGCCGAGC
Organism: Polyangiales bacterium; assembly: GCA_040508235.1. Classification (GTDB taxonomy): domain Bacteria; phylum Myxococcota_A; class Polyangia; order Polyangiales; family DASUME01; genus DASUME01. The sequence goes on from JBEVNG010000280.1 coordinate 9,535, forward strand.
TCGTTCATCGCCTCGACGGTGGGCTCGTCGTGGAACAGCGCGGAGGCGAGCGGGCTGGCGCCGATCAGGTCGCCGGCGGAGACGACCACGGTGTTCGGGTTCTGCGCGCGCAGCGTGCGGACGTGGCGCGCGAAGTAGGCCGCGCCGCCGGCGGTGACGGTGCCGCCATCTCCGCGGAACAGCACCACGCTGGCCGAGGAGCCGGTGGGCGGCTCGATGTTGCCGTGGAAGTCGTTGAACGCGAGCACCTGGATCTGGACCAGCGCCGCATCCGCGCCCGCATCGAGCGCCGGCGGCGTGATGCCACCGTCGATGTCGCCGCCCAGCGAGCCGTCCTCCCGCGCCGCTGCGTCACCGCCGCTGGCGGGGCTGCTCGCATCGCCGAGCTCTTGCTCGGGCAGCGAGTCGTCATCGGAGCATGCCGCCGCCAGCGCGGCGAGCAGGCACAAGACCGTGGTGCGCATCATGGCCGGTTCACCCACGGCGTGACGTCGAAGATGCGCAGCTCCGCCTTGCTGTCGCTCTCCGGCATGAAGTAGAAGCGCAGCCTGCCGCCCTCGATGGGCTCGACCCAGAACGGGTTGTGCGTGAGCGCGAGCGTGGGCTTGGGACCTGCGCCCTCGTCGACGAACTGGTTGACCGGGATCTGGTGCACAGGCTGGTTGCGCCACAGGTCCACCAGCTCCAGCCCCCCGAAGGCGACCGCGCCGACGGGCGTCGCGAGAGAGGTCAGACCACCGCAGAGCATGAACCCGACGCCGCGGCCGTGGCAGTCCTGGTAGTCGATGTAGAACGACGGATTCGGCGTCCAGCTGCCGGGCAGCACGCGCTTGCCGCGCTCGTGCCAGGTGTAGAAGCGGCGCGAGCCCCAGCTGACGCCGTGGAAGGTGTGGCGCTTCGTGTCGTGCACGATGCCGCCGATGTGATCTTGCTCGGTGAACACGAGCTGCGCCTCGAGCGTGTCGGGGTCGACGCGGTAGATGTCGCTCGCGCTGTTGGGTCGGTACTCGGCGACCGGCACCCAGATGTGCTGCCCGTCGAAGTCGATGCCGCCGGGGTGGTACACGTCGCCGCGCGTGAGCTCGACCTTGCCGAGCAGGTGGCCGTCGCCGTCGAACTTGAACAGCCAGCCGCGCCCCGCGCCCGCCGAGCGATCGATGGTGAAGTCGTAGAGCGAGTCAGTGCTCTGCTCGTTGCGCACCGTGCCGGCCGTGACCTCCACGGCGGACACGAAGAACGCGTCGCCGACCTTGACCAGGCCCTCGGTGTGAAAGGTGTCGAAGTCGGTCTCCACGGTGGCGATCGGCGTCCAGATCGCGTTGCGACCGAGCAGCCGGAAGGTGCGCGTGGTGGTGTCTTCACGTGCATCGAACAGCGGCTGCAGTGGAGATTCGGACTGCGCGGGTTGTGCGTGCGCGCTGCCGGCAACGGCGAGCCCGGCCAGGGCGAGCGAGATCAGCTTCACGAGGGCCTCCTGCGAATGAGCGCGACATACGTGCGCGCTCGCGAGGCGTGGAGCACTGCCCCCAGCGCAATCGACACCGAATCTTTTCCAGACGGCCTCGTTCGCCGCCCGGGCGCTATCGGTGCGCTATGAACGCGCGATGAAGGCGCGCGACCTCGGGCGGCAGCGGTTGATGAATCTGCACATCGCGGGCTCGCGCTGCACCACGCCCACCGAGGCCGTGGCCGCGCTCGGCGCGATGCAGGCGCAGGACTACCAGGGGGCGCTGTGGGCGATCGGCCTGCGCGTTCCGGGCTGCACCCTCGCCGACGTCGAGCGCGCGGTCGAGGCGCGCGAGATCGTGCGCAGCTGGCCCCTGCGCGGCACGCTGCACTTCGTGCACGCCGCGGACCTGGGCTGGATGCTCGACCTGCTGTCCGAGCGCGTGTTGCGCGCGGTGGTCAGGCGCCAGGGCGAGCTGGGCCTCGATGCGGCGACGCTGAAGAAGGTGGAGAAGCTGCTCGCCAAGGAGCTCACCGAGCCCAGGACGCGCGACGCGCTGCGCGAGTCCTTCACGCGCGCCAAGATCTCGCCCGACGGCGGACGGCTCTATCACTGCCTGCTGCACTTCGCGCTCCACCAGCAGATCTGCTTCGCGCTCCCCGACGGCAAGCAGCCCACGTTCGTGTTGCTCGACTCGTGGATCCCCCAGCGCAAGCGCCTGAGCAAGGAGCAAGCGCTCTCGGAGCTCACGACGCGCTACTTCACCAGCCACGGTCCCGCCACGCAGCAGGACCTGATGCGCTGGGCCGGGCTCACCGCCGCCGAAGCCAAGCAAGGCATCGCCTCCGCCAAGGCGCTGCGTGAGCTGGACATCGAAGGTCGCCGCTACTGGACAGCCGCCGAGGAACCGACGCCGAACGCCGCGACCAAGGGCACGTTCCTGCTGCCTGGCTTCGACGAGTTCATCCTCGGCTACCGCGACCGCGACGCGATCCTGGACAGCGAGCACGCGAGCAAGATCGTGCCGGGCGCCAACGGCGTCTTCAGGCCGACCATCGTGCACGGCGGCAAGGTGCTCGGTACCTGGAAGGCGAGCGCCAGCAAGAAGGCCGTCACGCTCACGCCAACAGGCTTCGCCACCCGCAGCGCCAGCGAGGAGCGCGCGTTCTCGAACGCCGGCAAGCTCTACGCCCAGTTCCTGGGCAAGGCGCTTCAGAAGCCGACGTAGCGCGCGAGCCCGTTCTGGGTGCCGAACAGCTTGGTACCGTTGGCCAGCACGTGCACCGCGAGCGCGTTGTTGCTCGGCAGGCCGTCGACGGTGCTGTACGTGGTCACGGTGCTGTTGAGCGTGTCGAGGCGCGCGATGCCCGCGGCCGTCGACACCCAGACGATGTCGCGCGCCGGCGAGAGCTGCGTGACGCGCTGCACGGCGACGCCCGTGCAGTTGTTGCTGGGCAGGCCGCGCGTGGTGGTCCACGAGGTGATGCGGTTGCTGCCCGGCTCGTAGTGCGCGAGGCCACCCGCGCTCGCGATCCAGAGCGTGTTGTCGGGGGCCACCGCGAGGCTGCGCAGGTTGTTGGAGGGCAGGCCCTCGGCGGTGGTGAAGCGCACCTGCTGCTGGGTGCTCGGCAAGAGCAGCGTGAGCCCGTTGTCGAGCGCGAGCGCGGCCTGGCCGTTGAGCGCCACCATGTCGTTGACCACACGCGGCCGCAGGATGACGCTGCCACGCGCGCTGCCGTTCACGGACTCGGACAGGAACAGTCCGTTGTCCGAGCCCACCAGCAGCGTGTCGACGTTCCGGCTGTCGACCATGCGCAACACACTCAGGAAGTTCTGACTCTGTAGCAGACCGCCGGCGCGGAAGTTCATGCACGGCTCGCCGGCGCCGTTGCCCGGGTTGTAGTTGCACACCGTCAGGCCGTCGCGCGTGGCGAGGTAGCTGTTGTTGCCGCTGATCTGCGCGTCCTGCACCACGTCACGCAGGGGCGGCTGGCCGACCGCGGCGGTCGCGTTGGAGGTCAGTTGGTTGCCGTCGAAGCGGTACCACACGCCCGAGCTGCTCGGCACGTAGGCGCGCGACTGGCCGTCGGACGCGATCGTCGCCACCGGCAGATCACCCGCGCGGTCGAGCTCGCTGTTCACGTTCGCGAGCGGGCTGACCAGCGTGCTCTCGCCGGCGCCGAGCACCAGGTAGCTCTGCGTGGCCGTGCGCTGCACGCCGTTGCGGTCGAGCACCGAGAAGGTGACGGTGTGGCGGCCGACGAACGGCGTCGCCAGCGTCGCGCTGCTCGCGCTTCCGAGCGGACCTTGCACGTCATCGCTCCAGCTCAGCGTCACGCCCGCGCCGGTGCCCACGCCCGCGAACGAAAGGGGCGCGCTGGCGCTGTACGGCGAGGCGACCAGGTTGCCCTGCGTGATGCTCGCGATGCCGACGGCGGGCTGCGGTGTGGTGGTGGCGGTGACGTCCACGCTCGCGCAGCCGACCACCATCGGGTCGCGCGGGTCCGGCGCGCACAGCGAGATACGCTGCGCGCTCGCGCTCGACAGGCGCCCCTCCAGCTCCGCGCCGCTGCCGAGCAACCCGTCCTGCGAGCTGAGCCAGGTCAACGCGCTCAGCGCGCCGGTCTCCGGATCGGTGCAGCTGCCGCGCAGCGGAAACAGCGCGCCGGTCTGGTACACATCGCCGGTCACGGGCAGCGTGATGGTGCAGGTGGGCGGTTGCGCGCTGCTGGCGTCGCTGCCCGCGTCTTCCCCTGCAGCGTCGGGCTGCTCGCCCGCGTCGGCGTCCGCATCCGCATCCGCATTCGCATCGCTCGCGGCATCCTGCACCTGGGCATCGAGCGTCGCGTCGTTGGCGTCTTGCCCGGCATCGTGCGACGCGTCGGGCCTGGCGGCGTCGAAGCCCGCGTCCTCGACGCCGCCGATGATCACGCATCGACCCGACTCGCAGGTCTCGCCCTGTACACACGCGATGTTGCGGCAGCTGCGATCGAGGTCGACCGTCAGATCGGTGTTGCCCGAGCTGGGGAACGACGCCGTCAGATCACGCTGCACCACCAGGCTGCTGCCGAAGTAGCCGCGCACCGAGACCGCGAAGGGCCCGAGCGGACCGGACTCGTGGACCAGCGTCAGCGTGCGCGGCAGCGGGTGCTCGCGCAGGTCCGCCTCCGGATCGATGGCCGTGTCCTGGCCCGCCACGCGCACCGTCACGCGGTCGAGCTCCTGCGGCACGCGCAGGTTGGAGGTGATGCTCAGCGTGAGCGTGGCATCGTCGTTCACGGCGCCGCCCTCGGTGCAGGCGAACAGCAGCGTGGACAGCAGCAACAGGCAGCGCTTCATTGCGGCACCCGCACGCCGACGCGGCCCGGCGAGAACGCATCGGCCGAGGTCGCGCCGCCACCTTCCTCGCCCTTGGCGAGCATCACCCCGGCGACCACGCCGGCAGCCACCGCGGCGGCCGCCATGCTGACGCCCCAGATCACGCGGCGCTTGCGCTTGCTCATGCCGTCGTCGTGCTGCTCCTGGCCGTACCCCACGAGCGTCAGCTCCAGCGGGGCGGGCGGCGTTCGCTCCACCACCGGCGGCGGCACGTTGCCGGCCAGCGTCAGCTCGCGCGTCTCGCCCTCCGCCAACTCGACCTGCGCGTCGTCGAGCACACGCTCCCCCGCGCGCAGGCTTACGTAGTGCAGCTTGGGGTCGACCTGAATCACGACGCCGATCTGCGCGCGCGGCAGCTCACGCTCGTCGAGCAACAGGCTCCACGCGGGTGCGTCCGTGGTCACCCGCAGCGTCAGCTTGCCGAGCCTGCGCTCGATCGTCTGGCGATCTTGCTGCACGCGCGGCAGCAGCTCGCGGGACGTGCGCGTGTCCTGCTCCAGCGCCTGCAGCAACGCGAGCGCCTCGGTCAGCTTGCCCAGCTCCGCCAGCGCCGAGCTCAGGTTGAAGCGGATGACCGGCGAGTCCTTGAGCGCGAGCGCCTGCTGGAACAGCTCCGCGGCCTGCTGCCAGTGCGTGGCATCGGCCTCCTGCAGCCCGTGCTCGAACAGCGCGCGCGCTTCCCGGGCGGAGTCTTGCGCACGCGCAGGGGAGCCGGCTGACAACATCACGCCGAGCAGGCAGCAGACCAGACAGCGCACCAGAGCGGACATGGACGAAGGATCCTCGCTGCGGCGGCGCCGCAATCAGAAGTCGAGCGAGCGCAGCAGCTTGTCGCCCGACTCGGGGGCGGGCTTCGCGGCGGGTTTGGGTTCGGGCTTGGCCTCGGGCTGCACCGGCCTCGGCTCGGCGGCCGGCTCGCGCTGCGGACGCGGCTCGTGCGCGCGCGGCTCGTGAGCACGCGGCTCGTGTGCACGCGAGGAACGGTGCTTGGGCTCGGGCAGCGCCGGCGCCGCGAGCTCCTGATCGGGCGCGTTCTCCGGCGGCAGCGCGCCGTACGGGAGCGCCTCCTGCTCGGCGGGCTCGGGCGTGGGCGCAAGCTTCATCACCACTGGCGGGGCCTTGCTCGCGGCCTGCACGTGAGGCGGCGAGTGCGTCGAGACCGAGCGCAGCGCGAGCACGGTACCGATGGTCAGACCACACACCACGGCGAGCCCGCTCCAGAACTTCCAGGACGGCCCCTTGCGCAGTCCGGCCGGCGCCATCGAGAGCGGCGCCATCGACAGCGGCATCTGCGACGGTGTGGCCAGCGAAGGCTTGGGCACCGCGCGCAGCTGCACGGGCGGCAACTCATACGGATGCGAACCTTCGCGGCGACGACCGAGTGCCTCGGGCGGCGGAGGCGGCGGCAGGTTGAACTCGGGCATACGCAGCGGCGGCAAGCGCACCGAAGGCTGGGCTTCCCGCTGCACGCGCGTGTTCGCCTCGGGCAACAACGACAGCGTCTGCGCCAGCGCGCTACGCATCTCCAGCGCCGAGCCGTAGCGCTGCTCGCGATCCGGATCGAGCGCACGCGTCACCACCGCGCACAGCTCGGGGCCGATGTCCGGCCGCAGCTCCTCCAGCAGCGTCATCGAGCGCGACTCGATCTGCTCGACCAGCTCCGCGAAGTTGGGGTTGCTGGCGTAAGGACAGTGTCCGGCCAGCCACTCGTAGAACACCACGCCCAGGCTGTAGAGGTCCGCGCGCGCATCGAGCGAGCTCAGGTTGCGCAGCTGCTCCGGAGACATGTACGCGGGCGTGCCCAGCGTCGCGCCGTACGCGGTCAAGCGGCCCTTGCCGGGTGCGCGCAGGGAAGGGCGCTTCACGCTGCGATCGCGGCCCGGGTCTGCAGACTTGGAGATGCCGAAGTCGAGCAGCTTGGGCACGCTGCCTTCCACCTCCGGGATCACGAAGATGTTCTCGGGCTTCAGATCGCGATGCACGATGCCTCGCTCGTGCACGGCGGCCAGTCCACTGAGGCAGTCCATCATGAAGCGCAGCGCATCGCGCACCGACCAGGCTGGACCTTCGGTCAGCAGATCGGACAGCGGTCGTCCCTGCAGCAGCTCCTGCACCATGTAGGACTCGCCCGCGTCGGTGACCCCGAAGTCGAACACGTCGACCACGAACCGGTGCTTCACCAGCGCGGCGGCCTTGGCCTCCGCCGCGAAGCGCGCCGCTGCGGTGTTCGCGTCCTCGAACGACTGGCGCAGGAATTTGATCGCGACCTCGCGACCGAGCACTTGATGCACGGCAGCCCAGACCGAGCCCATCGAGCCTTCGCCGAGCGCGCGACTGAGCCGGTACTTCCCCCCGACGATCGTCCCCACATCCAAGGCGTCACTCTCCCGCGTGCGGGAATCATCGTATCGTGAGCCCCCCAGGTGGGTGCAACGGCGCGCCCTCGGTAGAATGCGCGCGGCCTGGTGCGTGGGCGTTCGAGCGCACACGTGCGCAACCAGCTACCTTGCAGGCGCGATGGTCACGCCCGATCCCAACCGCATCCATGAGTTCAAGACCGCCAAGGCGTTCGAGGCCTGGATGCGCAAGCATCACGACAAGGAGCCGGAGCTGTACTTGCGGGTCTTCAAGGCCAAGTCCGGCGTTCCGAGCATCACCATCGCCGAAGCGCTCGATGTCGCGCTGTGTTGGGGCTGGATCGACGGCCTGCGCAAGGGGCTCGACGAGCAGTCTTACCTCCAGCGCTACACGCCGCGCCGCAAGCAGAGCCCGTGGTCGCAGATCAACCGCGACCACGTGGCGCGCCTGATCGCCGCCGAGCGCATGACCGAGCACGGACACCGCGAGATCGAGCGCGCCAAGGCCGACGGCCGCTGGGACCGTGCGTACGCTCCCGGCGCCAAGACGGAGGTGCCCGAGGATCTCGTCAAGGCGATCCGCAAGAACAAGCAGGCGCTGGCGACCTTCCACACACTCAGCCGCCAGAATCAGTTCGCGCTCGCGTTCCGGCTCGGTCAGCTGAAGACGGAAGCCGGCCGCCAGAAGCGCATCGCCGCGTTCGTCGAGATGCTGGCCAAGGGCGAGCTCATTCACCCGCAGGCGAAGGCGCCAAGGAAGCGCGGGGCTTCCGACGCGTGAAGCGGTCGAGCGCCAGGTAGATCACGGGCGTCGTGTAGAGCGTCAGTAGCTGCGACACGATCAGCCCACCCACGATCGCGATGCCGAGCGGACGGCGCAGCTCCGCGCCCATGCCGTTGCCGAGCGCCAGCGGCAGGCCACCCAACAAGGCCGCCAGCGTGGTCATCATGATCGGCCGGAAGCGCAGCACCGAGGCCTGGAAGATCGCCTCGCGCGGTGGCAGGTCGTGCGTGCGCTCCGTCTCCAGGGCGAAGTCGATCATCATGATCGCGTTCTTCTTCACGATGCCGATCAGCAGGATGATGCCGATCAGCGCGATGATGCTCAGCTCGACGTTGGTCAGCGCCAGCGCCAGCAGCGCACCCACGCCGGCGGACGGTAAGGTCGACAGGATCGTGATCGGGTGGATCAGACTCTCGTACAGCACGCCGAGCACGATGTAGACCGTCAGCAGCGCGGCCAAGATCAGCAACGGCTGGCTGTCCAGGGAAGCGCGGAACGCCTGCGCCGTGCCCGCGAACTCCGCCTTGATGGTGGCCGGCATGCCGAGCTCCCGCTCCGCGCGGTGGATCACGTCGACCGCCTGCCCGAGCGCGATGCCGTCGCTCAGGTTGAACGACAGCGTCACGCACGGGAACTGGCCCTGGTGGTTGACCGACAGCGGCATCGCCGCGACGCTGATGCGCGCGATCGAGCGTAGCGGCACCTGCTCGCCGGTCGGGGTGCGCACGTAGACGTGGTTGAGCGCGTCCGGGTGCGCGGAGTAGGCCGGGTTCACCTCCAGGATCACGCGGTACTGGTTGCGCTCCGTGAACAGGGTCGCGATCTGCCGCTGCCCGAACGCGTCGTACAGCGCCTCGTCCACCATCTGAGGCGTGATGCCGAGCCGGCCCGCACTGTCGCGATCGATCTCGACCTCCAGCGACAGTCCGCTGGTCTGCTGATCGGTCGCCACGTCCTTGAGCTCCGGCAGCTGGCGGAACTTCTCCAACAGCTTGGGCGACCACTCCCGCAGCTCCGTCAGGTTGGCGTCCTGCAGTGTGTACTGGTACTGCGTGCGCGAGGAGCGACCGCCGACGCGCACGTCCTGGGCCGCCTGCAGGAACAGGTTCACGCCCATCACCTTGGCCAGCTGCGGACGCAGGCGCGTCAGCACGTCATCCGCGCTGACGCCGCGCTCGTCGAGTGGCTTGAGCGCCACGAACATGGTGCCGGTGTTGGTGGCGCCGCCGCCTCCGCCGCCCATGCCGCCCATGAACGAGACCGCGTGCTCCACCGCGGGGTCCTTGCGCACCACCGCGTTGAGCGCCTCCTGGCGCTTGACCATGGTCGCGAACGAGGTGTCCTGCGGCGCCTCCGAGAAGCCCATCAGCACGCCGGTGTCCTGCTGCGGGAACAGGCCCTTGGGTACTTCCTTGTACAGGTAGACGGCGAACGCCATCGTCGCGACGGTGATGATCAGCGCCAGCGCCTCGTGATCGAGCACCGCGCGCAGGCTGCGCTCGTAGCCGTTGCGCAGGCCGTCGAGCACGCGCTCCGTGAAGCGGTAGAGCCGGCCACGCGGCACCTGACGCTCGTCGCGCAGCAAGACCGCGCACATCATCGGCGTCAGGGTCAGCGACACCACGGCCGACAGCGCGATCGCGACGCTCAGCGTGACCGCGAACTCGCGGAACAGGCGCCCGACCACACCACCCTTCAGCAAGATCGGGATGAACACGGCCAGCAGCGAGACCGTGATCGACACGATCGTGAAGCCGATCTCGCGGGCGCCCTTGAGCGCGGCCTCGCGCGGGGTCAGGCCTTGCTCCAGGTAGCGAACGACGTTCTCCGTCACCACGATCGCATCGTCGACCACGAAGCCGGTCGCGATCGTCAGCGCCATCAGGGTCAGGTTGTTGAGGCTGTAGCCGAAGGCGTACATGCCCGCGAAGGTGCCGATCAGCGACAGCGGCACCGCCGCGCTGGGGATCAGCGTCGCGCGCACGCTGCGCAGGAACACGAACACCACCGCCACCACCAGCGCCACGCTCAGCAGCAGCGTGTACTGCACGTCCTCGACCGAGCCGCGGATGGTCTGCGCGCGGTCGACCGCGACCTGCAGCTTGATCGACGGCGAGATGGCCGACTGCAGCGTGGGCACCAGGCGCTTGATCTCGTCGATCACCTCGATGATGTTCGCGCCCGGCTCGCGGCGCACGATCAGCAGCACGGCGCGCTCGCCGTCGGTCCAGGCCGCGGCGCGCGTGTTCTCGACGCTCTGGAACACGCTGCCCAGGTCGCCCAGCCGGATCGCCGCGCCGCCGCGGAAGGCGACGATCAGGGCGGGGTAGTCCTCGGGCGCCAGCAGCTGATCGTTGGCGCCGATCGCGTAGCGCTGGGTGGGCCCGTTGAACGCTCCCTTGGGCGAGTTGGCGGTCGAGCGCGCGACGGTGCTGCGCACGTCCTCCATGCTCAGCCCGAGGCCGGCCAGCTTCTCCGGATCGATCTGGATCCGGATCGCCGGCTGCTGCCCACCGCCCACCACCACTTGCCCCACACCGCGTACCTGCGCGATGCGCTGCGCCAGCACGGTGTTCGCCGCGTCGTAGACGTCGCCAAGGCTGAGCGTGGGCGAGGTCAATGACAGCACCATGATCGGCGCGTCGGCGGGGTTCACCTTGCGGGAGTTGGGGCGCGTGGGCAGGTTCGCGGGCAGGTCGCCGGTGGCGGCGTTGATCGCGGCCTGCACGTCGCGCGCGGCGGACTCCACGTCGCGCGCGAGGTCGAACTGCAGCGTGATGCTGGTGCTGCCGAGAGCGCTGGTGGAGGTGATCTCGGTGACGCCCGCGATGCGTCCGAAGCGTCGCTCCAGCGGCGTTGCCACCGCCGCCGCCATCGTCTCCGGGCTGCCCCCGGGCAGCGCGGTGCTGATGGAGACCGTGGGGAAGTCGATGCGCGGCAGCGGCGCCACCGGCAGCTGCGTGTACGCCGCGGCGCCCGTCAGGCAGAGCGCGATCGCGAGCAACGTGGTCGCGACCGGACGCTTGATGAACGGCGCGGAGATACTCATTCCGCAGGCTCGGGATTGGGCACTGACTCGGGGCGGATCCACTGGGAGAGCCGCGTCATGTACAGGTAGATCACCGGCGTCGTGTACAGCGTCAGCAGCTGCGAGATCAGCAGCCCGCCCACGATCGAGATGCCGAGCGGTCGGCGCAGCTCCGAGCCCGTGCCGGTGCCGAGCGCCAGCGGCAGGCCCCCGAGCAACGCCGCCATGGTGGTCATCATGATCGGGCGAAAGCGCAGGATGCACGCCTCGCGGATGGCGGCGAACGGCGCCATGCCCTGATCGCGCTCTGCCTCCAGCGCGAAGTCGATCATCATGATCGCGTTCTTCTTCACGATGCCGATCAGCAGGATCACGCCGATCAGCGCGATCACGTCGAACTCCGCGCCGCACAACATCAGCGCCAGCAGCGCGCCGACGCCGGCGGAGGGCAGGGTGGACAGGATCGTGATCGGGTGGATGTAGCTCTCGTAGAGCACGCCCAGCACGATGTAGACCGCGATCAACGCGGCTGCGATCAACACCGGCTCGCTGGCCAGTGAGTCGCGGAACGCCTGCGCGGCGCCCGCGAAGCTCGCGCGCACCGTCGGCGGCAGGCCGACCTGCTCGGCGACCTCCTCGATGGCCTGCGTCGCGTGCCCAAGCGACACGCCCTCCGCGACGTTGAACGACAGCGTCACCGCGGGGAACTGACCCTGGTGCGTGATCGCCAGCGCGGTGTGGCCGTGCTCGAAGCGCGCCAGCGCGCGCAGCGGAACTTGATCTCCCGTCGACGCGCGCACGTACAGCGCCGACAGCGTCTCCGGGTTCTCCTGGTAGCTCGGCGACACCTCGAGGATCACGCGGTACTGGTTGAGCTGCGTGAAGATGGTCGACACGATGCGCTGGCCGAACGCGTCGTACAGCGTGTCGTCGATCGCCTGCGTCGGCACGCCGAGCCGCGCCGCCGAGTCGCGGTCGATCACCACCTTGGTCTGCAGACCGTCCGCCTGCATGTCGCTCGCCACGTCCCGCAGCTCCGGCCGGGCGCGCAGCGCCTCCAGCATCCGGGGTGCGAACGCGCGCAGCTCCTCCGGGTCCGCGTCCTCCAGCGTGTACTGGAACTGCGTCTGGGAGCTGCGGCTGTCGATCTGCAGGTCCTGCACCGGCTGCAGGTAGAGCCGGATGCCCTCGATGCCGGCGGCGGTGTCGGCGAGCCGACGCAGCACGGCCGGCATGTCCTCGCTGCGCTCGTGGCGCGGCTTGAGCGCGATGTTGAGGCGCCCCTGGCTGGTCGATGCATTGGTGCCGTCCGCGCCGATGAACGAGGCGATCTCCGCCACCGCGGGGTCCTGCTGCAGCGCGTCCGCGAGCGAGCGCTGCAGCGCCATCATGCGCGAGAACGACACGTCCGCGGGCGCCTCCGTGACGCCGAGCACGAAGCCGGTGTCCTGCGAGGGAAAGAAGCCCTTGGGGATCAGCAGCGCCAGCCAGACCGTGGCCGCCAGCGTGACCACCAGCGAGAACATGGTCAGCCGCTGGTGCGCGAGCACCCAGTCGAGCGTGCTCTCGTACGCCTTCAAGGTGCGATCGAAGCCGCGCTCGAACGCGCGCGCCAGCGGACCTTCCTGCTTGTCGTGCTCCGACTGCAGCAGGTGCGCGCACATCATCGCGGTCAGGCTGAGCGAGAGCACCGCCGAGGCCGCCACCGCGATGCTGAGCGTGACCGCGAACTCGCGGAACAGCTTGCCGATGATGCCGCCCATGAACAGCAGCGGGATCAGCACCGCCACCAGCGACACCGTCAGCGACACGATCGTGAAGCCGATCTGCTTGGCGCCCTTGAGCGCGGCGTCGAAAGGCTTGTCGCCCTGCTCGATGTAGCGCGCGATGTTCTCGATCATCACGATCGCGTCGTCGACCACGAAGCCGGTCGAGATCGTGAGCGCCATCAAGGTCAGGTTGTTGAGGCTGTAGTCGCACAGGTACATCACGCCGAAGGTCGCGATCAGCGACAGCGGCACGGCGACGCCCGGGATGATGGTGGCGCGGAAGCTGCGCAGGAACACGTAGATCACGCCCACCACCAGCGCGATGGTCAGCACCAGCGTGAACTGCACGTCCTCCACCGACGCGCGCACGGTCTCGGTGCGGTCCGACAGCAGCCGCACGTGGATCGCCTCGGGCATGCTGGCGGCGAGCTGCGGGAGCAGCGCCTTCACGCGGTCCGCCGTCTCGATCACGTTCGCGCCCGGCTGGCGCTGCACGTTGAGCAGGATCGCGCGCTGCGCACCGGCCCAGCCCGCCAGCTGCGAGTTCTCGACGTCGTCGATCACGTTGGCCACGTCGCGCAGCCGGATCGCGGCGCCGTTCTTGAACGCGAGCAAGATCGGCTCGAACGCCTTGGCGTCGGTCAGCTGATCGTTGGTGGCGATGGTGTAGTTCTGGCGCGGCCCGTCGAGGTTGCCCTTGGGCTGGTTGACGTTCGCCGCCACCAGCGACGCGCGCAGCTCCTCCAGCGAGAGCCCGGTGCCCGCGAGCGCCAGCGGGTCCACCTGCACGCGCACGGCGGGCTTCTGCCCACCGTTCTTCGAGACCAGGCCAACGCCCGGCACCTGCGAGATCTTCTGCGCCAGGATCGAGTCGGCGTAGTCATCGACGTCGCGCAGCGCGAGCACCTCCGAGCTGACCGCGAGCGTGAGGATGGGCGCGTCCGCGGGGTTGCTCTTGGCGTACACCGGCGGCGCGGGCAGCGTGCTCGGCAGCAGGCTGGAGGCGCCGTTGATGGCGGCCTGCACGTCCTGCTCGGCGGCGTCGATGTCGCGCTCCAGGTTGAACTGCAGCGTCACCTGCGAGCTGGCGAAGCTCGACACCGACGTCATCTGCGCCAGCGAGGGAATCTGCCCGAACTGCCGCTCCAGCGGCGTGGTCACGCTGGACGCCATCGTCTCCGCGCTCGCGCCCGGCAGCGTGGTCGAGACCACGATCGTCGGGTAGTCGATCTCCGGCAGCGCGGACACCGCCAGCTCGCGGTAGGCGAACAGACCGGTCAGCAACAGTCCAACCGTCAGCAGACTGGTCGCGACCGGACGGCGGATGAACGGCTCGGAGACGTTCATTTCAGCGAGTCCACCTGGCCGGACTTGGGCGAGCCGCCACGCAGCTGCACCTTGGCGCCCGGGCGCAGCTGGTTCTGCCCCTCGATCACGATCTGCTCGCCGGGCTCGATGCCGCTGGCGATCACCGCCTGCTCCTCGATCATCAGCTCGACCTTCACCATGCGCACCTCGGCCGTCTGGTCCGCGCGTACGACGTACACGAACGGACCACGCGGGCCGCGCTGGATCGCGGTCGAGGGAACCACCAGCGCGCCCTTGCGCGTCTCCAGCGACAGCCGCGCCTTCACGAACAGGTTGGGCCACAGCTTGCGCTCGGCGTTCGGGAACACGGCCTTGAGGCGGATGGTCGCGGTGGTGCTCACCACCTGGTTGTCGATCACGCGCAGTTCGCCGCGCGCGAGCTCGGTCAGGCCCTCGCGATCGAGCGCGACCACCGGCAGCGTGCCCCCGCGCGCGAGCTGCGCGGCGACCTTGGATAGATCGTCCTGCGGCAGCGAGAACACCACCGCGATCGGATCGAGCTGCGTGATGATCACGAGCCCATTGGTGTCGCCCGCGCGCACGTAGTTGCCGGGATCGATCAGGCGGATGCCGGGCACGCCGTCGATTGGCGCGGTGATGCGCGCGTAGGAGAGGTTGAGCTTGGCGCTGTCGATCGCCGCCTGATCCCCCAGC
>JBEVNG010000507.1:0-10909 GCA_040508235.1 Polyangiales bacterium
GCAGAGCTGACGCTGACCCGCCGCAAGCAACAGCAGGAGACCATCGAGGAGCTCACCAAGGCCGGTGTACGCCCCGCCGTCGATGCCGTGCGCGCGCGCGTGGAGCTGCTCGGCGCCAGCTACCTGTTCAAGATGCGGCAGACCGAGCAGCGCGCCGCCTTCGCCGCGCTGGCGGCATCCGTCGGTGGCGAGCCCGAGCGTGGGCTGCAGCCGGCCGCGCTCGACGGCAGCGTGTTCGCGGGCCCCACGGACGTCGCGGAAGCGAGCACGCTCGCGCAACGACATCGTCCCGAGCTCGCGCAGCTGCGCGCGCAGGTCGAGCAGTTCGACGAGTCCGAGCGCGCGGCGCGTGGCCAGCGCGCGCCCACCGGCGGCGTGTTCGCGCGCGGCTCCACCACCTACTACGACGTCGTGAAGGGCAACGGCATCGACGGCGATCAGTACACCGGCGGAGGCGGCGTCTACCTGCGCTGGGACGCCGGCGACGCCCGCATCGTGCGCGGTCGCAAGGTGGCGCGCGCACGCATCGAGGAGGCGCGCACGCGGCTCAAGCGCACGGAGCTGTCGGTGCGCGCGGAGGCGGTCGACGCGGCCTACGCAGTGCAGCGCGCGCAGTCGATGCTCGACCAGGCCAACCAGGTGCTGGAGGCCGCCAAGGCCGCACGCACCGTGCAGCACGAGCGCTACGGCGTGGGCATGGCCTCGCTGCTGGAGCTGCTCGACGCCGAGGCCATCGAGCAGAACGCACGCCGCACGCGCATCGAGGCCATGCGCGACTTCGACCTCTCGCGCGCCCGCGTGCTCGCCGTCTGCGGCACGCTCGGCGAGCAGCTTCTCTAGACGGAAGCGGGGCCGGCCAGCGCAAACACGTCGAGCTCGCGCGCCAACCAGCGCGCCTTGCACGCCGCGCGCTGCAGCTTGCCGCTCGAGGTGATCGGGACGCTGCCCGGCTGCACAAGCGCCACCAGCGCCGCGGGCTCGCCGTGCTGACGCGCGACCAGCTCCGACACCGCCGCGCACACCGCCGCCGGGTCGATCAACTTCTGCACGCGCGGGCTCACCTCGGCCACGACCGCGATGCCTTCTTCACCCGCGTGTTCCAGCCCGAACGCGATCACGCGGCCCTTGCGCACGGCCTCGTTCTCGTCCTCGATCGCGCGCTCGATGTCCTGCGGATACAGGTTCATGCCGCGCACGATGATCATATCCTTCTTGCGTCCGGTCACGAACAGCTCGCCCTGGTGCAAGAAGCCGAGGTCGCCGGTCTTCAACACGCGGTCGGCAAACGCGTGCGCGCTCGCTTCCTCGTTCCGCCAGTAGCCGTGCGCCACGCTCGGTCCCGCCACGGTGATCTCTCCGACGCTGCCCTCCGGCAATCCGGCGCCCGTTTCGACGTCCGCGATCACGACCTGGTGCTGCGCCCGCACCACGCCGCAGCTCACCGCGCCCTGCCCGTCCGCCGCTTCCTGCGCACGGTTCGCCTTCAGCGCCGCCGCGTCGAAGCGCCGGGTGCGTAGCCCGTCGCCGCGCTCGCCACCGGTCACCAGCAGCGTGGCCTCGGCCAGGCCGTAGCAGGGATAGAGTGCGCGCGCGTCGAAGCCCGAGGCCGTGTACTTGTCCGCGAACGCGTGCAGCGTCGCGGCCCGCACCGGCTCCGCGCCGCAGAAAGCGAGCCGCCAGCTCGACAGGTCGAGCTCGGAGCCTTGCTGCGGGCTCGCGCGCTGCACGCACAGGCGGTACGCGAAGTCGGGCGCACCGCTGACGGTGCCGCGGTAGCGCGTGATCGCCTCCAGCCAGCGCCGCGGCCGCTCCATGAAGTGCTGCGGCGCCATCAGCACCGCGCTCACGCCCGCGTACAGCGGCTGCAGCAGCGTGCCGATCAAGCCCATGTCGTGGAACAGCGGCAGCCAGCTCACGATCACGTCGTCGTCCTGGATCGAGAACGCGCTCTTTATCGCGGCCTCGTTGGCCATCAGGTTGCCGTGCGTGAGCATCACGCCCTTGGGCGTCGAGGTCGAGCCCGAGGTGTACTGCAGGAACGCCAGCGCCTCCCCGCCGAGCGAGCGCGGCGTGAAGCTCGCGTCGCCCTGCGTGCCATCGTCGGTCGCCAGCAGCGCCAGCTGCGCGAGGTCCGGCAACGTCGACTTCACCATCGTCAGCGGCGCCAGCAGCATGCGCTCGGTCAACAGCAGCGAAGGCCGGGCGTCACGTGCGATCGCGACGATGCGCCCCACGTGCTGCGGCTTGAGCGACTGCGGCGGATACGCAGGCACCGCCACCACGCCGGCGTAGAAGCAGCCGAGCAGCGCGGTCACGTACTCGGGTCCACTCGGGTAGAGCAGCAGCGCGCGCTCGCCGGCGCGCGTGTGCTCGAGCAAGCGCGCCGCCAGCGCACGCGCCCGCCTGTCGAGCTCGCCGTAACTGAGCACGGTCTCGTGGCGCTCGCCGTCGTGCAGGAAGCGCAGCGCGACGCGCTCCGGGTGCTGCGCCGCGCGCTCGGACAGCAGCGCGACGAGGTCGGTCTTGGTCATACGACCTACCTAGACTCAATGCGAACTAGTCGCAATACGTTTCTGGAGTCGAAGCGTGCCCTGCACACGCAGGGAGGAGCGCCGGGTCACCCAGGGCACGGACTCGCCACGTGACCACGGTCCCGCCATGTCGCTGTAGTGTTGGGACGCCACGTGCGCGGACTGTCCGCTGTTGATGATGCCGCGCGAGCGCTCCAGGTCGGCGAGGTCGTAGATGGCGCGAAAGCCCGCACCCCAGCTGCTCTCGAACGCGAAGCCGTCGTCGATCAGCTCGTAGCTGCCGACATCGACCGTGCTGCCATCCCCACCGCGCGGCGTCACCACGTTGAACCACGAAGACAACACCGGCACCTCACCGAACAGCGGGTGCGGGGCGTAGGCGCGATGTGCGTCGCCCCAGCGCCAGGCTGCAGGGTCGTCGCCGAAGCGCTCGCGCAGGTACGCGTGGGCCGCATCGAGCGCAGTGCGCGTCCGTGCCTGGCAGTCCTCGTGCGCGGGCGTCCGAATGTCGTCGCACCAGGCGCTCGCGTCGTTCAGCACGTGCGCCAGGAACTCCGGACGCGGCCCCCACTCGCCGGTGAACAACGGGCCCAGCTCGTCCTCGTACACCGCGCGCGACAGCTCGCGCAGCCAGGCCGCGAACAGCAGGGGCTCGGCCGCGTCCGCACGCGCGACGTGATCCCACTTGCGCAGGCCCGCTACGCGCGCGTCGTCCCCGAGCGCCGCCAGCATCGGCTCCAGCACCATGTCGGCCACGGTGCTGCGCAGGTCGCCCTGGATCGCCGCGTAGCTCGCGAGATCGTGCCGCGGCCGCGCATCGAGCAGCGTGCGAATGCGATCCGCACGATGTGGCGGTCCCCAGTCCGCGCCGACGAACAGCGGATAGCCGCTGGGCAGGATGTTCTGGTTGGCGGTGACGATGCGGCCCGACTCAGGCTGCGTGAGCTGCGGCAGCTCGTCGAACGGCACCAGCCCCTGCCAGTCGTACAGCGCGAGCCAGCCCGGCGACGGCACCAGGCCACGCAGCGTGTTGTCGGACGCACGCAGCGGGATACGCCCCGCGGCCACGAAGCCGATCGCACCGGCGCCATCCGCGTAGACGATGTTCTGCGCCGGCGCGTGGAAGCTGCGCGCGGCGTTGCGCAGAGCGCCGCCATCTCGGGCGCGTGCGGCGCGGATCGGGAACGCCAGGGTCTGATCGTCCGCGCGCAGGCCCACCCAGGACAGCGCGAGCACGTGGCCCGCAGGCACGTTGGTCGCGGCGGCCTCGCTGAGGTCGGACACCACCGGACCGTGGCGCGTCGTGCGCACGGTGATCACGTCATCCTCGCGGCCGCGCACGCGGATACGCTCGCTGCGCTGCTCGAACGCCCGCGCTCCTTCCGGTGCGGCGTAGCGCTCATCCACTGGCTTCTCGAAGTACAGGTCCTGCGTGTCCGGCAGCGTGTTGGTGAACGCCCAGGCCACATGATCGTTGCGGCCCAGGATCACGCCCGGCAAGCCGGGGATGGTCGCGCCGATCACGTTCAGCTCCGGCGCCGACAGGTGCGCGATGTACCACTGCGAGGGCGTGCTCAGCGCGAGGTGCGGATCGTTGGCGAGCAGCGGCTTGCCGGTGGTGCTGCGCGAGCCGTCGACGGCCCAGTTGTTCGAGCCCACCGCGCGCCCG
This sequence comes from Polyangiales bacterium, assembly GCA_040508235.1. GTDB lineage: Bacteria > Myxococcota_A > Polyangia > Polyangiales > DASUME01 > DASUME01. The sequence continues at coordinate 4,201 of JBEVNG010000507.1, forward strand.
AAGTTGGTGGGCGCAAAGCGCGAAAGCGCGCTGCCGAGCGCACCGAAGCTCGGCGCCAGCGCACTCGCCGAGCGCTGCACCGGCATGCCCAGCTCCTCGTACAGCTTCCACAGCGGCGCGAACGCGATCGGCTCACTGTCTGGATACGTGATGTTGAAGTCCTGCAGCTTGGCCGCATCGAGCTGGGCGCCGAGCCGCAGCCGCCACAGCTCCGAGTCCCAGTTCCCCGACAGCCGCCAGCCCATCAGCTTCAGGATCAGCAGCGAGTCCGCGCCACGCCAGGCTGTGGGCGTGACCCCGAGCAGCGTGAGCTCGACGGGACGCGCCGCCCCACTCTTCAGCCAGGCGTTCACACCCGCGCTGTACGCGTCGAGCGCCGAGCGCGCGTCCGCCGCCAGCGTGTGGTAGTTGGCCTCGGCCAGCTGCGCGAAGCCGAGCGTGCGGAACGTGCGATCGGACTCCAGCGCGGCCTCGCCCGCGATCTCCGCGAGCCGCCCGCTCGCAAGCCTGCGCGCCAGCTCCAGCTGCAGCATGCGGTCCTGGGCGTGCGCGAAGCCGAGCCCAAAGTACGCATCCTCGACGGTGCTGGCGAACACGTGCGGGATCGCGTGTTCGTCGCGCACGAGCTCCAGCGGCTGCAGCAGCCCGTCCACGTTGACCACGCCCTCGTAGTCCGGCACCGCACGGCGCGCGAACGTGTACACGCCGGCGATCGACGCGGCGACCACTCCGAGCATCGCAAGGACCCACTTCACGTTCCGCGCACCCATCCTTGCAGCTGCAGCGTGGCCGCGAAGCAGACCGCGCACGCAAGCGCGACGCGCGCATGTCCGTGCGCCGCCAGCGCCATCGCATCGACCAGCGAGATCGACGCGATGAACAGCGCGACCGCGCGCGGCACCTCACGTCGGAACAACTTGCGCAGCGCGAGCCCGTCCGCGATCGCGAGCGCGAGCCAGTACGGCCACACGCCCAGCGCGTGCACCCCGAGCCAGGCGCCCCAGAGCAGCGGCGCGAGCAGGAACACCAGCGGCCACCAGTGCGTGCGCAAGTGCTCCTGCTTCGCCGCGTAGGTGAGCCCGATCAAGTGTGCGCACAGAGCGAGCGCGGCCATCCACACGCTCGCGGGCAGCGCCCCGGACACGCTCAGCGCGGCGGCCAACACCACCATCACGCGGCACGCGCCCATCAGCAGCGGGCTGAGTGGGTTGCCCTTGTGCCAGGCGTCGTAGAGCACGATCAGCGCGCTCAACGCGCAGCCGCCCAGCAGCGCTCCCTCCAGGCGCGACGTGGAGCTCACGAGCAGGACCACGCCGAGCAGCAACGTCGCGGCGCCCGCCACGTACACGCTGCGCGCCCCCACCTCCCCGCGCGGGATCGGTCGCGACGGAGCGAAGCGCGCATCCCAGCGATGATCGAAGGCGTCGTTGAGGAACATGCCGCCGACGTAGAAGCAGCTCATGGCCGCGAACACGAGCGCCCAGGCGGGCGACGGCGCCGCACCCATCAGCAGCAGGCCGACCAGCGCGTTGGAGATCACGGTCGGCAGGTTGGAGACACGCCCGAGGCGCAACCACGTGCTCATGACGTCAGCTCGCGCTCGACCCAGCGCAGCTCGTGCGCGATCGCCTCGTGCACCGGCAGCGCGCGCAGCGCCTCCGGCAGCACGTCCCAGGTGTACGTCTCCACCTCCAGCTGCGGGCAGAGCGCCTGCACACGATGGCGCGCCAGCAGCTCGCGGACGAAGCCCTGCGTGGTGCCCAGCTGCCCGAGTGCCTCGTGGAAGATCGGCACGTGGAAGTGCACGCGCCACTCCTCGGCGTGCTGCGCCTTGTCCAGCGCTTCTGGCAGATCGGTGTAGCGCGTCAGCCGCGCCCCCTCGCGTGCGACCACCTGATGCAGGTACACGTCGTCCTGGAACAGCGCCTCGCGCGCCTCGCGCACGCGCGGATCGAGCGTGAGGCCCGCGCTGATCTGCAGCTTGGCGATCGGGATGCCCGCGCGCGCCAGCGTGTCGACCGCCGCATGGGGCGACTCGAACTCGACCGCCGCGTGGCACAGATCGAGGCACACGCCGACGTGCCGACGCAGCGCACGCCCCGCCTCCGCGTACGACACCGAGAGCGCCGACGACAGCGCCGCCACCGAGCTCAAGCTCCACAGGTGCTGCTCGAAGAACGCGACCGTCTCCGCGACCGTCTCCAGCATGCAGCACGGCTCGGGCTCCAGCGCGAGCACGATGCGCCGCCCCGACGCACGCTCGATGCGCACCAGCGCCTCGACGTGGTTGACCAACTTCGCCGCCACGCGCGTCTCGCCCTGCGCGTCGAGGCACGCCTTGTACGCGCCGGGCACCGTGCTCACCGAGCCGTACGCCTGGTCCGCCGGCATCAGCTCCGCGAGCAAGCGTGCGAGCCGGTCCGAGTAGTCGACGCGCGCGTCTTCACGCCAGTCGGGCTGGTACACGCGCTCCTTCACGCGCGTGCCGTGGAAGTCGCCGTGCGGGAAGCCGTTGATGGTGAACACGTAGAGGTCGTGGCGAGCGAGCAGGCGTCGAAAGCGCTCCAGCGCACCCGGGTCGTCGAGCTCCCGCGCCGCGCGCGCGGACAGCCGGAGGCCCACCGCGAACGGCGCGTGCGGCGACACCAGCTCCTTCACGCGCACCGCGTGCGTGCCCAGCGCTGCCTCCACGTCCGCGAGCCCCTCGCCCGCGTGGATGTTGGTGCAGTAGGTCAGCTGCCCCAGCGCGCCGGGCAACCTCACGCCACGCCCCCGCGAGCACGCAGCCAGTCGAGCGCACGCTCGATCGCGACGCGCTCCATGCGGTGCACCTCGACGCCCACGCCGAGCGCGGACAACAGCGTGATCGTCAGCTCGCCGCCGAGGTGCTCGCGGAACTCCTCCAGCCCCGCCACCAGCTCCGCGCGGCGCGCAAGCGTCGCGTGCCAGAGCGCGAAGCCGAGCCGCTCCAGCAAGCCAGCGACACGCTCGTCGGCGCCCGCCTCCAGCATGCCGATCTCGACCGCGTAGCGCGTGTCGAGCGCGAGCCCCAGCGCGACCGCTTCCCCGTGGCGAAGCGTGTGCCCACTGAGCGTCTCCAGCTTGTGCGCGGCCCAGTGCCCGTAGTCGAGCGGCCGCGCGCTGCCGCGCTCGAACGGATCGCCGCCGTGGGCGATCTGCACCATGTGCAGCTCCGCGCAGCGCCGGATCGCATGATCGAGCGCGTCTTCGTCGCCGTGGCGCAGCGCGCGCGCGTTCGCCTCCAGCCAGGCGAAGAAGCGCGCGTCGCGGATCAGCGCCACCTTCACCGCCTCGGCCAGGCCCGCGATGCGCTCGCGCTCCGGCAACGCGCGCAGGAACTGCGCATCGTTGAAGACCGCGTACGGCGGCGCGAAGGTGCCGATCAGGTTCTTGAGCCCCAGCGCGTTGACGCCGTTCTTCACACCCACGCCCGAGTCGTCCTGCGCGAGCACCGTGGTGGGCACACGCACGTGGCGCACGCCGCGGTGGAAGGTGGCCGCCACGAAGCCCGCGAGATCGAGCAGCGCGCCGCCGCCGATGGCGACCAGGTACGCGTGCCGATCGAGCCGCCAGCTCAACAGCACGCGCTGCAACTTGTCGATCAGCGCGTCCTCGTTCTTGCACGGCTCGCCGCCGGCGAACGTGTGCACCCCCGCGAGCGTCAGGCCTTGCTCCCGCGCATAACGTGCGATGCGCCCGGCCAGCTCCGGGAACGCGCGCGCCACGTCCGCCTCCAGGAACACGCCAAAGCGTGCACCCTGCCCCAGCGAACGCGCGAACGCGGGCTGCGTCGCCGCGAACAGGTCGCGCACGAAGTGCACCTCGTAGTCGTAGCGCACCGTGAAGCTCTGCCGGTACACGTGCGCGTCCGGGCGCGTGATGCTCGGCGCGATCGTCACTCGAACACCAGCGCGTCCTGCACCGCATCGACGCGGGGCGCTTGCCCGCGCAGCACGCTGTTGCCGTTGAAGGATTCGCGCTGATCGATCCCGTTCAGCCAGTCGCTCTCTCGGATCTGCCCGGACGTCTCGAACGCGCGCAGCGCATTGAGGTAGCAGGTCTCCTCGACTTGCTCCCGAGCGATGCCGCGCTCCAGCATCAGCTGCGCGGTCTTGGGTACCGACAGCGGATCGGACACGCCCCAGTCCGCGCTGGAGTCGACGATGATGCGCTCGCTGCCGTAGCGCCGCACGATCTCGACCATGCGCTCGTTGCCCATCTTGGTGTTCGGGTAGATCGTGAAGGCCGCCCAGAAGCCGCCGTCGAGCACGTCCGCGACGGTCTCTTCGTTGTTGTGGTCGACGATGACCATCGACGGCTCCAGCCCCATCTCCAGCGCCACCGCCATGCTGCGACGCGTGCCCTGCTTCTTGTCGCGGTGGGGCGTGTGGATCTGCACCGGCAGGTTGAGCTCGCGCGCGAGCGTCAGCTGCGCACGGAAGTAGCGATCCTCAAGCGGCGTCTGATCGTCGTAGCCGATCTCCCCCACCGCCACGACGCCCTCCTTGACGAGGAACATGGGCAAGATGTCCATCACCTCCTCGGCGAGCTGCTCGTTGTTGGCCTCCTTGCTGTTGAGGCCGATCGTGCAGTAGTGCCGGATGCCGAACTGCGAGGCGCGAAAGCGCTCCCAGCCGACCAGGCTCGACAGGTAGTCGCGGTAGGTCGCGCCACTGGTGCGCGGCTGGCCGAGCCAGAACGCAGGCTCGATCACCGCCACGATGCCGGCGGCGGCCATACGCTGGTAGTCGTCCGTGGTGCGCGCGGACATGTGCACGTGCGGGTCGATGTATTTCACGAGGGACTCCTCTCCGTGGTGGCGCTCGCGGGCGCCAGCGGCAGGTAGTGAAACAGCCGTGGGTCGACGGGGCGGCGTGCGGCACGGCGCTCGCTGACGTAGTCGAGCAGCATCGCGGTCAAGCGCGGGTTGAGCCGCGCACGCAGACCGTGAATGCGCTCCAGCGGGCTCTCCACGTGCAGCGCCTTCAGCACCAGCTGGTTGAACGCGTCGTCCTGCAGGAAGCGCGCGGGGTACGGGTTGTCGAGTGCGACCGCCTCGAACACGTCCTTCATGTTCGAGCGTGCTCCCTCCGACGCGCGCGCTTGCCAGCGCTGCGGCGAGGGAAAGAGCGGCAGGCCGCGATAGAGCGTGACCAGCTCCCCGATGTCCGCGATCGCGAACAGCGCCTCGACGCGGCGCACCAGCGTGTCCACGTCCGCGTGCGCGGCCAGCACCAACCACAGGCGCGCCAGCTCATCGATCCGCCACGACCCGGGCGCCCAGCCCTCGCACAGGCGCGCGGCCGTACGCAGCTCCCACGGTGCGAGCTCGGCGGCGGACTTGCCCGTGCCGCGCGCCAAGAGCGCGAACGCGCGAAAGAACGAGCGGTCGTCGACACACGCCCGCGACTCGCCGGCGAGCACGTCGAGCTGGCGCGGCGTCAGCCGCGGCTCCAGGCAGCTCCACAACCAGACGCTCGGGCTGTCGATCATGCGTGCACCTCCGCGCTCAGGGACCACGTGCGGCCTGCCCGGAACGTCTGATCGAGCAGCAGCTGCTTGATGTCGAGCACGGAGCTCTCGTTCGAGCGCAGCAGCTCCGGTGTCGACGTGATCAGGATGGGACCGAGCTCGGGGTCGTCGGTCGGTCTTCCATGCGAGCCGCGCACCAGCGTGGCGTCGAGCGGGATCACGTCCATCAACGTGCGCATGCCGAGCTGCTTCTGCGCGAGCTTCATGCCGATGCGCAGCTTGGGCAGGCGCAGCGCGGGATCGAGGAACAGCTCGCACGGGTCGTAGCCGGGCTTGCGATGGATATCGACGGTGCGCGCGTAGTCGGGCGCCCGCGCGTCGTCGAAGAAGTGGTAGTACGTGAACCAGCTGTCGGCGGCCGCGATCGCGACCAGCTCGCCCGCCCGCGCATGATCGAGCCCGAGCTCACGCTTGCCCGCGTCGTCGAGCACACGCTCCACGCCGGGCAGCGCCTCCAACAGAGCGGCCACCTCGTCGAGGCGACCGCGCTCCCGCACGTACACGTGCGCGAGCTGATGATCCGCCACCGCGAACGCCTGCGACGCGCCCGCGTCCAGCTGCTCGCGTCCGAGCTCGTCGCGCACCCGCAGCAGGCCTGCTCCACGCAACGCTCGGTTGATGTGCACCGGCCGCGAGACGGCCGTGATGCCGTACTCGGACACCACGGTGATGTGCCGGTGCTGCATGCGCGCGGCGCTGATCAGCTCGCCGCACAGCGCGTCCACCGCCGCCACCTCCGCGGGGATGCGCGCGTCGTCGGGGCCGTACTTCTGCAGCGCGTAGTCGAGGTGCGGCAGGTACGCGAGCACCATCGTCGGCCGCTGCTCGCGCATCACACGCAGCGTCGCGCGCGTGATCCACACGCTGCTGCGCAGGTCCGCGGCCGGGCCCCAGAAGTGAAACAGCGGGAACGTGCCGAGCGCATCCTGCAGCGCGCCGCGCAGCGATGGAGGCTGCGTGTAGACGTCGGGCAGCTTGCGCCCATCGGCCGGATACATGGGACGCGGCGTGACCGTGAAGTCCGCGCTCGCGTACATGTTGTACCACCAGAACATCTGGGCGCAGCGGAACGCCGCGTCGTGCCCGCGCGCCGCATCCCAGACCGGCTCCGCCTGCACCAGCTGGTTCGACTGCTTCCAGAACATGATCTCGGCCA
>JBEVNG010000315.1:0-13192 GCA_040508235.1 Polyangiales bacterium
CTCACGGACACCTCGCGCGTGCGGTACTCCAGCGCATTGGCCAGCCGCAGTACCTCGACGTCGAAGGCGAAGCCATCGAGCTGCTGTAGATCGAAGATGCGCTTGGCCACGCCGCGCCGGAACAGCTTGAAGCCGCACTGCGTGTCCGCGATGCCGGGCACCACCCAGCTGTTGACGATGAAGGCGAACGTGCGGCCGACGATCAGGCGCTTGAGCGTGCGCTTGACCGCGGTGTCGTTTGCGGAGAGCGCGCGCGAGCCGATCGCGACGTCCGCGCCCTCGTCGATCGCAGTCAGGAGCCGCGCCAGCTCCGCGATCGGCGTGGCGCCGTCCGCGTCCGCGAACAAGATCAGCTCGCCGCTCGCGCTGCGCATGCCGGCGCGAATGGCGGCGCCCTTGCCCATGTTGCTGGGCAGGCAGAGCAAGCGCAGCTCCGGCACGCGCAGGCCGAGCTGGTGCACCACGTCGGCGGTGGCGTCCTTGCTGCCGTCGTCGACCACCACGATCTCGAAGCTGTCGCTGCTCTCTTGCAGGTACTCGAGCGTGCTCAGCAGCGTGGGCAGGATGCGCGTCTCTTCGTTGTAGGCGGGCACCACCACCGAGATGGCGGGGCCGTGGCTGTCGAGCGCGCGCAGCTTGTGCGCCATGCGCTCGGAGGCCTGCGCGGGGCGCGACAACATGGCCTCCAGGTCGCACAGGCGGCGGAACGGCTCGACCACCTTGCTGCTCAGCGCGAAGCCGAGCCGGCCCGCGCAGAGGCCGCCCGCGACCAGGCAGAACGCGTACTGCAGCAGGTGCTGCGCGGTGACGATCACGAACGCCGTCTCGCGCGCGAGGCCACCCGCGCTGAGCACGGCGGTGCCCGCGAGCTCGACCGCGCCCACGCCGCCGGGGGTGGGCGCGAGCGACGCGAAGTTGGCGACCGAGAGGAAGCCGCCGATGCGCGCGAGGTCCAGCTGCACGCCGAACGCGCGCGCCACCAGCGCGTACGACAGCGCCTCGAACAGCCAGACCGTGAAGGTGAACGCGACGGCGCGCGCCAGACCACGCAGGGTCGCCAGCGAGCCCAGGTAGCCGAGGCCGGAGATCACGGCGCGACTGGCCGCGTGGGTGAGGTGGCCGGGGAAGCGCGCGCCGATGCGCTCGACCCAGCGTGCGACGTGCGCATGGAAGAAGGCGGTCGCGAGCACCAGCAAGAACAGCGCGCCGAAGCCGAGCGCCAGCTGCTGTACCCAGCGCAGCTCCGCGCCTGCAATCGCACCGAGCGAGACCAGGCCCAGCGCACCGAGCACGAAGCCGTCGAACACGCGCTCCACGAACAGCGTGGCCAGCGTGCCGGACGCGGGCACCTTGTTGTGGCGGGCCATCAACACCACGCGCGCCAGCTCGCCGCCGCGCGCGGGCAGGAAGTTGTTGAGCAGGAAGCCCACCAGCAGGATGCCGGTGGCGTGGCGCAGGCGCTCGCGACGCACGCCGTCGGGGAACAGGTAGTGCCAGCGCAGGCCTCGCGCGGCGTAGCCGATCGCCAGCGGGACCGCGGCCAGCAGCAGGTAGCCGACCCGCGCTTCGCCCAACACACGCCGCACGTCCGCGCCCTGTAGGCCGTGGATCACGAGGTACGCCGAGCCGGCGAGGATGGCGAGCGCGAGCAGCGCCTTGAGCGTCGACTTGATCATGTTCACTCCAGCCACGGGTTGCGAAGGGGACCGACGTCGGGCTTGTTCGCGCGCAGAGCGTCGATCTGCGTGGTCAGCGTCGCCACCAGCGGATCGCCCTCGGGCGTGTGCTTGCGCGACTGCTCGTAGGCCTCGATCGCGGACTCGCGCGCACCGCGCTCGACGCGCAGGTTGCCGAGCTCGAAGGTCGACTGGTAGTCCTGCGGATAGATCTCCATCACCTCGCTGAGCAGCTGCTCGGCGGTCGCGGTGTCTCGCTTGCCCGGCGACAGCGCGTCCCACACGCGCGTCAGCCGGCGCTCGGCGCGCAGCCACGGCACGCGGAAGCTGCCCTCGAACACCAGCAGGTTGCCGAAGCGCGCCTTGGGCTTGGCCTCGCGAAACGTGCCGTAGTCGTAGAGCGGACGCTCGGACATCCAGCGCGTGTTGACGAACACGGTGCCGGTCAGCGTGTCGGTGTCGTCGGGGTCGTTCTTGACCTCGTCGATCGCGAGGTCGTAGGTGCGCTTCTCGCTGTCGTACAGGCCGTAGAAGTCGTAGACGCGCTGGCCCTTGCCGCGCAGGTGCGCGTCGTAGTACGCGGCGATCTCCTTGGCGCGCTGGCCGTTCTCCAGGCCGTCGTCGGAGAAGTAGAGCCAGGCATCGTCGGCGCCGCCGGCGAGCTGGTTGTAGTACTCCCAGGGGCGCTTGATGGGCAGCGCGGAGACCAGCATCGCCAGGCTGGCGAGCGTCACCGCGGCGGAGAGCGCGCGCGCGCGCAGCTGCAGTGCGAGGGCGAGCGCGATCGCGCCGAACAGCGCCAGCGTCGGGTAGATCGGCATGATGTGGCGCACGCCGGCATAGCCGGAGTTACCGCGCATGATCGCGACCAGGAAGATGGCGGACCAGCCGAGCAGGGTGACGATCGGCCACTGCCACGGTTCGGGCACACGCTGGCGCGCGGAGAGGAAGGCGCCGATTGCGATCAACACCATGAAGCCGAGCGGCAGCTTCGCGGTGAGCACGGCCGGAAAGAAGTACCAGGGTGTCTCGCCCTGGAAGCGATGCCCGTAGACGAACAACACATCCTGGCGGCCCTCGACGCCCGCGCGCACGATGTCGGCGAGGCCCCAGAGGTACGAGCGCGGCAGGAAGTGCACGTCGAGCGCGAGCTGCAGCACCTTGCGGTAGCCGGGCGACTGCAGGTCCGCGATCTTGTCCTCCATCGAGCGGTTGAACACGACCGGCTTGCCCTGCGGGTCGCGCGCGAACTCGGCGGCGTCTTCGTGCTGGGCGCTGTCGCTGGCGTGCGCGACCGCGGGCGTCTCGTCGAAGCGGAAGCCGTAGAAGCCCCACATCGTCAGGTAGGCGGCGAACAACACGCCGGCGACGCCGCCGACCCGGCGCTGCCAGCGCTCGCGCCGATCGTGGAGCGCCAGCAGCACGCCGAGCAGCGCGACCGCGAGGCCGACCGGGATCGCGGAGTGCTTGGACACCAGCGCCAGGCCCAGACCCAGGCCCGCCAGCACCAGATCGCGCGGCGCCCAGCTGCGGAAGGCGGACAGTGCGAGCAACACGGCGGTCGAGGCCCACAGCGTGAGCGGCAAGTCCGTGAGCACCACCGGCAGGTGCGCCGCGACCGATGGGTCGATCAGGAACAGCGCCACCGTGAGTAACGTCAGCAGAGGTCCGAACAGGCGCTGCAGCGCGAAGGCGAACGCGAGCAGGCTCAGGCCGTGGAACGTCAACATCGCGAGCCGCGCTCGGCTCTGCACGGCCAGCGGATCGTTGTCGACGTAGTAGGCGTCGTCGATGTACTCGCGCTCGCCGACCTTGTCGTCGAGCGGGCGGAACGGGTCGAGCTTGAAGTCCGGCAGCGCCGTGCCCACCCACAGCTTCACCAGCGGTGGATGCTCGGGATTGAGCCGAAAGTCGGCGCGCTGCGCGTAGGAGACGCCGGCCACCGTGTGCCACGCCTCGTCGATCTGAAGTCCGTCGTCGCGGGTCGCGATCCAGGAGCGCACGAGGCCGACGATCACCAGCGTGATCAACGCCAACCAGAAGCTGCGGCTGCTTGGCAGCCAGGAGGGCTTGGGGCTCGTAATCATAGTAACTCGCAATGAGGGCCTGGCCGTCGGAGGTTACCGGCCGGTTCCTGACGCGCAATTGAAAACGAGTCGTATTATCTCTTGTCGCGTGTGTCGGCCCGTGCCAGGTTCCCCGCAGCCGACGACGGACCGCTCAGTACGGAACGCGTCGCGCGCTCAGGAACATCGTCATGGATGCATCGTCGCGATCAGCCGGCCGGGATCGGGCCATCGAGCACGTTGACGGCGTGCCGCTCCGGGTTGAGCCTTGCTCGCCGCGCGAGCTGTTCGCGCAGCTGTTCCTCGAGCCCGAGGAGAGCGCGCACTTCCTTCGGCCCGCGCTGCGGTTCGCGCGGCAGCAGCTCGCGCAGGTGGTGCCGCCGAACGTGAGCTCGCCCGAGGCCTGGATCGAGCAGGCGATCGACGAAGTGGGTCGCGCTCCGATCGCTGGCCACGCCTTCAGCTGGGTCGCGCGCGTGGTGCGCGAGCTGGCGCCGGTGGGCCTCAACGATGGTGCGTGGCTGAGCACGGCCGCGCGCTTGCCGTCGCCCGAGCTGGCGCTGGAGCAGCTGGCGCTGCGCTGCGGCGTCGCGGACGCGAGCCATGACGCGTACGCCACGCGCTACGCGGGCATGCTGCGCAGCCTGGGCATCGCGCCGGACGCGACCGCACGCTTCGAGTTCGACGAGTCGCCGCAGTGCGCGGAGCTGTCCTTCGAGCGCGCGCTGCTGGGGCCGTGCATGGCGCGCTTCCCGGAGCTGTTCGGCTGCGAGCTGCTCGGCTTCAACTTGTGGATGGCCGCGCTCGGTCCCGCGCCGCTGCTCTGGCAGCTGCGCGACGAGCTGGCCCTGCGCGAGGCCTCGCTGCGTTATCTGGAGCGCCACGACCGGCCGCGCCTGCGGGAGCTGGCCAAGGCCGGCGCGCTGCTGGCGATCCGCGATGGTGAATCCGCCGAGCGGGTGGCGCGCGGCTTCTTCGCGGCGCACCAGGGCTACCTGCGCTGGGAGCGCGGCATGCTGCGCGGAAACGTGCCGTTCACGCCGCGCGAGTTCGTGCTGGAAGGCGTGGTGCGCAAGGCGCGCTTCGCGGCCGAGCACCACCGCGACATCGAGCTCAAGGGCCAGAACCTGGAGACGATGTTCCTGGAGGGCGGCTCGCAGTACGACCGCATCCTCGACCACATGGCGGCGACCGCGTCGCTGATCCGCCCGGGCGCGCCCGACCGCAGTCCGTTCATGACCCACGCGCTGTCGCTCGACGGACCGATGTTCGACGCCTTCACGCCGGCGGAGAAGGGCGACCTGCGCGAGTGGATTGCGCTGCTGCCGGAGAGCAACCTGCCGCGCGCGGTGCAGCCCGAGCCGCTGACGGGTGACTACCTGCCGCCGCACGATGCGGAGGCCCTGTTGGAGCACGCGCGCGCGACCTTCGCTTGGCTGGATGAAGCCGCGCTCGCCGAGCGGCTGGACGATCCGCTGCTCCCGCTGTTCGCACCCGAGTGGGTGGCGGCGAGGCTGCAAGAAGAAGAGGCGCCCGGCTTCTCGCTGGAGGCGCTGAGCGCGCTGGCGTCGCGCGAAGCCGAGCGCGACGCGCGCTGGCTGGTCGGCTTCGCGGACGTCGCGCGTATGGAGTTCGACGAGTATCGATCGATGCTGCGGGCGCACGTCGCGGGCTCGGCGAGCGTGCCCGCGTTGCTGCCGCGCATGATGGCGCTGCGTACGCGCCTGTTCATGCCCGAGCTGCTCGGCCTCTGGCTGGGCCCGGACGAGGCCTCGCAAGCGGCGGCGGACGCCTACCTCGCGCGCGTGGAGACTGGCGCGCCGTTCGACCTGGCGTCGAGCTGGCAGCGCATGTGGTCGGCCGCGCGCCTGAGCCTGCGGGCGTAGGGAGTCGCATGAGTCTCGTCCTGTTCCTCGCGAAGTCGTCGCGTGCCTGGCTGCTGGCCGGCCTGGTGACGAGCGTCGCGAATGGTCTGCTCGCCGCGCGCGTGGTGGCGTTGATGAACGCCTCGCTGCGCGCCGAGCGTGCGGAGCTGCTGGCGCTGGGTTTGAGCTTCGCGCTCGCCAGCGTGGCGATGATGGCGCTGCGCTGGCTGTCGCTGTCGCTGTTCGTGCGGCTCGGTCAGCTCACGCTCGCGCGCCTGCGCATGCACATCAGCCGCTACGTCGCCGAGGCGCCGTACCGCGAGCTGGAAGAGAAGGGCGCCGCCAGCCTGCTCGCCACGCTGACCGAGGACGTGAGCACGGTAGGCGAGGGGTTCATGATGTTGCCCTGGCTGTTCGTGCACGCGGTGGTGGTGCTCGGTTGCCTCGGCTACCTCGCGCTGCTGTCGTGGCAGGCGTTCGTGTTCTTCCTGGCCGTGGCTGCGCTGGGCTCGCTCGGCTACGCGACGGGCGCACGCCGCGCGCACGGTCTGTTGCGGGTCGCGCGCGAGGGCGAAGACGAGCTGTTTGGTCACTTTCGCGCGCTGTTCTCGGGTGCCAAGGAGCTGAAGCTGCACGCGCCTCGGCGCGAGGCGTTCCTGTCGGGCGCCCTGGCCGGCAGCGCCGAGCGCGTCCGCGTCACGCGCACGCGCGGCCTGCAGTCGCACTCGCGGCTCGCCAACTGGCGCGTGTTCCTGTTCTTCGCGGCGATCGGCGGGGTGCTGTTCGGCTTTGGTCCCACGCTCGGCGTCGAGTCGGACACGCGCTCCGGCTACGCGCTGATGCTGCTGTACATGATGCTGCCGGTAAACGCGCTGCTGGAGGCGACGCCCGCGCTGAGCCGCATGAAGGTCGCGATCGAGCGCATCGAGGCGCTCGGGCTCGGGGTGACGACGCTTGCACCGGCGCGCGCGCCGCGACCGCTGCAGAGCATCGAGCTGCGCGGTGTGTGCCACCAGTACCGGCGCGAGGACTCGGTGTTCACGCTGGGACCGATCGATCTCACCCTGACGCCGGGCGAGCTGGTGTTCATCGTCGGTGGCAACGGCGGTGGCAAGACCACGCTGGCCAAGGTGCTGGTGGGCCTGTATCCGCCGGAGTCCGGCCTGATCCTGCGCGACGGCGTTCCCGTGGGCGAGCCGGAGCGCGAGGACTACCGGCAGCAGTTCGCGGCCGTGTTCTCGGACTTCCACCTGTTCGAGAGCTTGCTCGGCATGAACGCCATCGAGCTCGACGATCGCGCCCACACGTTGTTGATGTCGCTCGACCTGGTGCACAAGGTGCGCATCGAGAACGGCGCGTTCTCGACCACCGCGCTCTCCAGCGGGCAACGCAAGCGGCTCGCCCTGTTGGTGGCGTGGCTGGACGACCGGCCGCTGTACGTGTTCGACGAGTGGGCGGCCGACCAGGACCCTGTGTACAAGGACGTGTTCTACCGCGAGCTGCTGCCGGCGCTGAAGCAGCGCGGCAAGTCGGTGGTAGTGATCACGCACGACGATCGCTACTTCGGGCTCGCCGATCGCCTGCTCAAGCTCGAGCTCGGCCAGCTCACCGAGCCCGACGTGGCGTTCGGCGGCAGCGCGGAGAGTACCGGCGTGCACGCTCGCTTCGAGCTGCCCGCGCTGCGTACGGCGGGGCAGCCGTGAACGTGCTGGCCCTGATTCCCTCACGCTGGCGCCTGACGCTGGCGGTGCTCGCCGGCGTGTTCGGCGGCGTGGGCTCCGCGGCACTGGTCGCGGTGATCAACGAGGCGCTCGCGGGGCGGGACCTGGTGCTCGCGTTCGCCGGGCTCGCCATCATGGTGCCGTCGCTGCGCTGGCTCGCGCAGTCGCAGTTCCTGTGGCTGCAGCAGGCGGCGCTGGCGCGCTTGCGCGTGCTGGTGGGACGGCAGCTCGCGCACGCGCCGACGCGTCAGCTGGAGCACGAGGCAGGTCACGCGCTGTCGGTGCTGGTCGAGGACGTCGGCGTGGTGTCCGAGTTCTTCGTGGTGCTGCCGCGGCTGGTGTTGCAGGGCGCGATCGTGAGCGCGGGCTTTGGCTACCTGGCCTGGCTGTCGTGGCGTGCGCTGGCCTTTGCGCTGGCGCTGGTGCTGCTGGGCGCGGGCATCCACTTCCTGGCGGTGCGCCACGCGACCGAGCACCTGGAGCGCGCGCGCGAGCACGAGGACACGCTGTACGAGCGCTTTCGTGCGCTGCTCTCCGGCGCCAAGGAGCTGAAGCTGCACCGCGCGCGGCGCGAGGCGTTCGTCGACCAAGTGCTGGCGGAGAACGTCGAGGCCGTGCGCAGGGACCGCACGCGCGGGCTGCTCACCTACGTGGGCGCCGGCAGCTGGGGCGCGTTCATGTTCTTCGTGGTGATCGGCGGCGTGATCTTCGGGCTCGGCTCGCTGTACGACGTGCCGACCGAGGTGCGCTCCGGCTACGCGCTGATGTTCCTGTACATCATGTTCCCGCTGGAGGATCTGCTGGAGGCGGTGCCCGACGTGGTGCGCACGCGGATCGCCGCCGCGCGCATCCTCGACTTGTGCGGCGACCTCGACACCGTGCACGCGCTGCCGGTCCCGCGCACGCAGCCGTTCCGTGGCTTGCGCCTGGAGCAGGTCACGCACAGCTATCGCCGCGACGCGGAGGACGGCGAGTTCGTGCTCGGCCCCGTCGACCTGACGCTTGCGCCGGGAGAGGTCGTGTTCCTGGTCGGCGGAAATGGCAGCGGCAAGACCACGCTCGCCAAGCTGCTGTGCGGCCTGTACGCACCGAGCGGCGGACGCGTGCTGCTCGACGGCGCGCCCGTCGACGACGTGGAGTCTTACCGTCAGAACTTCTCGGCGGTGTTCTCCGAGTTCCACCTGTTCGACGACCTGCTCGGGCTGGAGGGGCGCGACGAGCACGCACGCGTGTTGTTGTCCTCGCTGCAGCTGGAGCACAAGGTGCGCATCGAGCACGGCAAGTTCTCGACCACCGCCCTGTCGACCGGACAGCGCAAGCGCCTGGCGCTGCTGGTCGCCTGCCTCGAGGACCGCCCGGTGCATGTGTTCGACGAATGGGCGGCCGACCAGGACCCGGTTTTCAAGCGCGTGTTCTACGGCGAGGTGCTGCCGGCGCTCAAGGCGCTCGGGCGCACGGTGCTGGTGATCACGCACGACGACCGCTTCTTCCACCTCGCCGATCGCTGCCTGAAGCTCGAGGCGGGGAGGCTGGTGAACGGCGCGCGCCCCGACGCCGTGCACTGATTCTTCTCTCACGAAAGACACGTCATGTCGCACGAAGTTCTCGCGCCCACGCTCTCGCGTCTGCAGACCTTGACCGCTCGCATCGAGGACGAGCTCGGACTCGACGCGGGTTCGACCGCCGCCTTCGTGACCAAGCGCGGCTGGGGCGCCGTGGTGGCCGTTCGCGCGTCGCTGTTGCGCATGCTGTCGGCGGATGCGGTGGCGACTGCGGTGTCCGAGCTGGCGGCCGAGATCGAGCTGGAGGCGCCGGGCGCGCTCTGGCTGGTGGAGCATGACGGGCGTGCGCCCGAGCAGCTGCAGGCGCAGGCTCTGGCGGGCGAGCTGCAGGCCTTTGCGCGCTTCGAGCAGGGCGTGCGCGTGGTGGAGCAGCGTCGTGGACCGAGCGCGCTGGAGAGCGAGCTGATCGCGATCTGGCAGGACGTGCTGCAGCGCGAGGTGCCGGACGCGGAGACCAGCTTCTTCGCGCTGGGCGGAAACTCGCTGGCGGCGGCGCAGATCGGCGCGCGCATTCAGGCTCGCTACGCGCGGCGCCTGCCGGCGCGCGTGATGTTCGAGACGCCGACGGTGCGCGCGGTCGCGGCGGCGCTGGAGTCGGAGGACGAGGAGAGGCTGGCGCCGATCGCGCTCGTCTCTCGCGAGGCGCGGCTGCCACTGTCGGCGGCGCAGGCTCGCATGCGCTTCTTGTGGCAGCTCGACCCGAGCAGCGCGGCGTACGACATCACGGGGGCACTGCGGCTGCGCGGTGCGCTGGACGTGGCGGCGCTGCGTCGCGCGCTGACGGAGCTGGTGACGCGGCACGAGAGCCTGCGCACGCGCTTCCCGGAGCACGAGGGGGTTCCCTATCAGCACCTCGACGCGCCCGCGCCGGTGGAGCTCACGGGCGACGACGGGCCCTTCGATCTGGCGTCGGGGCCGCTGTTTCGCGTGCGGCTCACGCAGGTAGCGCCCGACGAGCACGTGCTAGCCGTGCGCTTGCATCACGCGATCGGCGACGGCCAGTCGATGGACGTGATGCTCGACGAGCTGACGCGCCTCTACGCGGGCGCGACGCTTGAAGCGCCGACGCTGCAGTACGCGGACTACGCGCGGTGGCAGAGCGAGCGCCTGGCAGCGGGCGAGGGTGCACGGCAGCTCGCGTACTGGAAGCAGAAGCTGGGGGACGAGCACCCGGTGCTGTCGCTGCCGAGCGATCGCCCGCGTCCGGCCGCGCAGAGCTCGCGCGGCGCCGTGCATCGCTTCACGTTGCCCGCGCAGCTGTTGAGCCGCTTGCGCACGCTGGCGGAGGCGGAGCAGGCGAGCACGTTCATGGTGCTGCTGGCGTCGTTCGACGTGTTGCTGACGCGGCTCGCGGGCGTGCGAGCGCTGCGTGTGGGCATCACCTCGCAGAACCGTGTGCGGCTGGAGGCCGAGCGCCTGCTGGGCTGCTTCGTCAACACCCAGGTGCTGGCGCTCGACTGCGACGCGCAGCAGTCGTTTCGCGCGCATCTCGCTGGCGTGAAGCGCGAGCTGCTGGCCGCGCAGGAGCACCAGGAGCTGCCGTTCGAGCAGCTGGTCGAGGCGCTCGCGCCCGAGCGCAGCAGCGCGCACAATCCGCTGTTCCAGGTGATGTTCAACCACCAGCGGCGTGCGCGCCCGTCGTTGCCGGGCTTGCAGACCGAGCTGCTGCGCGAGGACGTGACGAGCACGCGCTTCGATCTCTCGCTGGCGACCGAGGAAGACGACGACGGCAGCATCGAGGCCTCGTTCGTGTACGCCACGGAGCTGTTCGACGCAGCGCGTATCGCGGGACTGGCCGAGCGCTGGTGCACGCTGCTGGGGCGCCTGCTGGCGTCTCCGGAGCGGCCGCTCGGCGCGATCGATCTGCTGGCGGAAGACGAGCGCGCGGACACGCACGCGCGGGTCGAGGTGGCGCATGCCTTCGTGCACGAGCGCATCCCCGTCTCCGAACGCACCGCGCTGATCTTCGACGGCGAGCGCATGAGCTACCGCGAGCTGGATGCGCGCGTGGAGGCGCTCGCGCGCAAGCTGGTCGCGCATGGCGCGGGGCCCGACGTGATCGTGGGCATCGCCTTGCCGCGATCCTTCGAACTGGTGACCGCGGTGCTGGCCGTGCTGCGTGCGGGCGCGGCGTACCTGCCGCTCGACCTCGAGTACCCGGATGCGCGGCTCGACTTCATGGTGCGCGACGCGGGGGCGTGCTTGGTGCTCAGCCAAGAGGCACGCTTCGCCGTGCCGGTGCTGTCGCCGCGCGATGCGGACGAGTATCCGGCCTTTGCGCGCCCCGCGCTGTCGCCGCTGAACCTGGCCTACGTGCTCTATACGTCGGGCACCACCGGCACGCCCAAGGCGGTGGGCAACACGCATGCGGCTCTGTGGCAGCGCCTGTCGTGGATGCAGCGCGAGTACGAGCTGACCGCGGACGAGACGCTGCTGCACAAGACACCGCTCGGCTTCGACGTCTCGGTGTGGGAGCTGCTCTGGCCGCTGCAGCACGGCTGCGCGCTGGTGATCGCACCGCCCGACGCACACCGGGACCCGCGCGAGCTGGCGCGCTTGATCGCGGCGCACGCGGTCACGACCGTGCACTTCGTGCCGTCGCTGCTGCGCGAGTTCGTGGCGCAGGACGAGTCGCTGGACTCGCTGCGCCGCGTGTTCTCCGGGGGCGAGGCTCTGTCGCGTGAGCTGGCCGAGGCCGTGCACGCGCGCCTGCCTGGCGTGCGGCTCGACAATCGCTACGGCCCGACCGAGGCGCTGATCAACGCGTCCTACTGGACCAGCACGCCCTCGCAGCAGGGGCCGGTGCCGCTCGGTCGTGCGATCCCGAACACGAGCCTGCGCGTGCTCGATGGCGCGCTGCATGCGCAGCCGCCCGACGTCCCGGGCGAGCTGTTCATCGGGGGCGACTGCCTGGCGCGAGGCTACGTGGGTCGGCCCGCGCTGACCGCCGAGCGCTTCATCCCGGACGTCTTTGCGAGCGAGCCGGGGCAGCGCATGTATCGCGCGGGCGATCTCGCGCAGCGCGACGCGGACGGCGTGCTGGCGTATCTCGGGCGTCGCGACGAGCAGGTAAAGATCCGCGGCGTGCGCGTGGAGCTGGGTGAGCTGGAGGGTGCGCTGCGCGCGGACCCAGAGGTGCAAGCGGCGGCGGTGATCGCGCGCGCGGCCGCTGGCGGCACGCAGCTGGTCGCGTACGTGGTGCCCGCGCTCGACGTGGAGGCGCTGCGCGCACGGCTGGCGAGCAAGCTGCCGGAGCCGCTGCTGCCGGCGCACATCGTCACGCTCGAGGCGCTGCCACGGCTGCCGAGCGGCAAGCTCGACCGCGCCGCGCTGCCGGCGCCGACGTCCGGAGTGCGCGCGTTCCTGGCTCCGCGCGATGAGCACGAGCGTGCTGTGGCCGCGATCTGGGCCGAGGTGCTGCAGGTCGAGCGCGTGGGCGCGGACGACGACTTCTTCGCGCTCGGCGGCCACTCGTTGCTGGCGACGCAGGCGATCTCGCGCGTGCGCAGGGCATTCTCGGTCGAGCTGCCGCTGCGCGCGTTGTTCGAGGCCAAGTCGCTGGCGGCGTTCGCGCGCCGCGTGCGCGAGGCGGAGCCCGCGGTTGTGAGCGTGCCGCTGACGCGCGTCGATCGCACGCAGCCCCTGCCGCTGTCGTATCCGCAAGAGCGCATGTGGGTGCTGTGGCGCCTGGAGCCGGACAGCGCGGCCTACAACGTCGGCGGTGCGGTGCGGCTGCGCGGGCGGCTCGACGTGGCGGCGCTGTCGCGCGCCCTCGATGCACTGCTGGAGCGGCACGAGTCGCTGCGCACGACCTTTCCCGAGCTCGATGCACGACCGGTGCAGCAGATCGGCGCGCCGGCACCGCTCGCGTTGTCGTACCTCGATCTGCGTGGGCAGGACGAGCAAGCGTGGCGTCGTGAGGCGGCGAGCGAGGTGGAGCAGCCGTTCGATCTGGTGCACGGGCCGGTGATCCGCGCGCGCTTGCTGGCGCTCGCGGACGACGAGCACGTGCTGGTGATCACGCTGCACCACATCGTCGCCGAGGGCTGGGCGATGGACGTGTTCGCGCGCGAGTGCGTCGCGCTGTACGAGGCGTTCTCGCAGGGGCGGCCCTCGCCGCTGCAGCCGCTGGCCATCCAGTACGCGGACTACGCGGCCTGGCAGCGCCGCTGGCTGGAGGCCGGCGAGGCAGAGCGCCAGCTCGTTTTCTGGCGCAGCACGCTCGGCACCGAACATCCGCTGCTGGCGCTGCCCGCGGACCGCCCGCGCCCGGCCGCTCAGAGCTATCGCGGCGACTATCAC
>JBEVNG010000317.1:0-6338 GCA_040508235.1 Polyangiales bacterium
GCATCCGCTTCCGCGCGGTGGGCCGCCTCAACCGGCTGCCCCCGCACCTGCTGCGCCTGGTCAACGACCTCACTGCGGTCAGCGCGCCCAACAAGGGCATGACCCTGTCCATCTGCCTCTCCTACGGCGGCCGCGAGGAAATCGCGGACGCGGCCCAGGAGCTCGCCAAGCGCGTCGCCCGCGGCGAGATGAAGCCCGAGGACGTCAACGAGGCGTCCATCGGCGCGCTCATCCCCTCGCTCGACGTCGGCCCCGTGGACCTGCTGGTGCGCACCGGCGGCGAGTTCCGCACCAGCAACTTCCTGGTCTGGGCGGGCGCCTACGCGGAGCTCGTCTTCAGCCCCAAGCTCTGGCCTGAGTTCGGACAGCGCGACCTCTACAGCGCCATCCACTCCTTCCAGCAGCGCAACCGTCGCTTCGGCCTCGCGGACAACGTGCAGGGCCCCAATGTGACGGCGAGCCAGGAAGTCCTGGCCAAGGCCATCGCGGGCTGAGTGTCGCGATGTGGGTCCGCAAGCGCGCGGACACGCGACACAGCAACGTCACGCGCCTACTTCGACAGAAGTTTCCATCGCCTCGACGGACGGTGCTAAACCCCGGGCGAGAGCGGGGCCCTGTTGCGTCGATCCGAGACGCATGCGCCGCGTGAGCCAATCAGACGATGACCGACGCCACCAAGCCGAAGCGTTCCAACCTCGCCGTGCGCTTCATGACCGCGGGTGTCGCGGCGCCGGCAATCATCTGGATGTTGTTCTTCGCGCCGGTCTGGGTGTGGCCGTGCTTCGTGCTGCTGCTCGCCCAGCCCATCGCGGCGCAGGAGCTCTACGCGATGACCCTGCGCGGCGAGAAGTTCCTGATCGGATACGGCATCGTCAGCTGCACCGCGTTCGGGCTCTGCCTGTTCTCGCTGCTGACGTCGCCGATGGTGCCGGGCCGCTTCCCGGTGCTCGACTCGACCATCGCGCCGATCACGCTGGTGCTCTGGGCGCTGATCACGCTGCTCGTCTCGCTGTCGGCGCCGACGCCCAGCAAGGAGGCCGGCTCGCGCATGGGCTGGCTGCTCGGCGGCCCGCTCTACCTCGGCAGCGCGCTGGCCGTGCTCTCCGCCCTGCACTCGGTCGACGCGAACGGCGGCGAGTGGGTCCTGCTGTCGATGATGCTCGCCTGGTTCGCGGACACCGCCGGCTACTTCGCCGGGCGCTTCGGCGGCAAGAAGGTGTTCGGCGACCGTCAGTTCTCGCCTGCCATCTCGCCGAACAAGACCTGGGAAGGTGCCCTGGGCGCGGTGGGCGGCAGCGTGCTCGCCATCGTGTTTGCCCACTTCACGTACCTGCCCTCGCTACCCCTGCTCGGCGGCATCTGCGTCGCGCTCGTCGCGGGTCCGGTCGGAGTCTGCGGCGACCTAGTCGAGTCGCTGATCAAGCGCAGCACCGGCGCCAAGGACAGCGGCTGGATCGTGCCGGGCCACGGCGGGCTGATCGATCGTATCGACGCCCTCATGTACACGTGCACCGTCACCTTCGTGTACGCGCGCTACATCCTGCCGGGCTGATACCCGACAAGCCGCTGTCAGCATTGTCGGCTGCCCGCGATTGAGCCCACCGACGACCCGTGCCAGCCTGAACGACGCATGGCCGACCGTCGCTTCGAGCTCGTCACCCAGTACAAACCCTCTGGCGATCAGCCGACTGCGATCGAGGCGCTGACCAAGGGGCTCGGGGACAACGAGCAGCACCAGGTGCTGCTCGGCATCACCGGCAGCGGCAAGACCTTCACCGTCGCCAACGTGATCGAGCGCGTGCAGCGCCCCACGTTGATCATCACGCCGAACAAGACGCTCAGCGCGCAGCTGTACGGCGAGATGAAGGAGCTGTTCCCGAACAATGCGGTTGAGTACTTCGTCAGCTACTACGACTACTACCAGCCCGAAGCGTACATCCCGACCACCGACACGTTCATCGACAAGGACGCGATCATCAACGAGCAGATCGATCGCATGCGCCACAGCGCGACGCGCTCGCTGCTCTCGCGCCGCGACGTGATCATCGTGGCCAGCGTGTCGTGCATCTACGGCATCGGCTCGGCCGAGTGGTACCAGGGCATGCTGATCGAGCTCGCGAAGGGTCAGGAGATCCGCCGCGACATGTTCCTCAAGCAGCTGATCGACATTCAGTACGACCGCAACGACGTCGACTTCCACCGCGGCACCTTCCGCGTGCGCGGCGACGTGGTCGAGGTGTTCCCGGCCTACGAGGCCGAGCGCGCGGTGCGCATCGAGTTCTGGGGTGACGAGATCGAGCGCATCAGCGAGATCGATCCGCTGCGCGGCAAGGTGCTCAACGAGGTCGAGAAGTACGGCATCTACCCGGGCTCGCACTTCGTCACGCCGCTCGAGGCGCGCAAGCGTGCCATGGACTCGATCCGCACCGAGCTCGCCGAGCGCCTGGAGGAGCTGCAGCGCGACCACAAGCTGCTGGAGCGGCAGCGCCTGGAGCAGCGCACGCTCTACGACCTGGAGATGCTGGAGCAGATGGGCTTCTGCCACGGCATCGAGAACTACAGCCGCCACTTCTCGAACCGGAAGCCCGGCGACCCGCCACCTACCCTGGTCGATTACTTCCCGAGCGACTTCCTGCTCGTGCTCGACGAGTCGCACCAGACGGTGCCGCAGATCGGCGCGATGTATCGCGGCGACCGCGCCCGCAAGGAGGTGCTGGTCGAGCACGGCTTCCGCTTGCCCAGCGCGGTCGACAACCGCCCTCTCAAGTTCGAAGAGTTCGAGACCCACGTCGTCAACTGCATCCACGTCAGCGCGACGCCCGGTGACTGGGAGCTGGAGCACGCGCAGGGCGTGTTCGTCGAGCAGGTCATCCGCCCGACCGGCCTGATGGACCCGATCATTCACGTGCACCCGACCGCGAACCAGGTCGACCACCTGCTCGCGGAGATCCGCACGCGCGTGGAGCGCAACGAGCGTGTGCTCGCCACGGTGCTGACCAAGCGCATGGCCGAGGACCTGGCCGAGTACTACGGCGACCTCGGCGTGAAGTGCCGCTACCTGCACAGCGACGTCGACACGCTGGAGCGCGTGGAGGTGCTGCGTGACCTGCGTGCCGGCGTCTACGACGTGCTGATCGGCATCAACCTGCTGCGCGAGGGGCTCGACTTGCCGGAGGTGTCGCTGGTCGCGATCCTCGACGCGGACAAGGAAGGCTTCCTGCGCTCCCCGCGAAGCTTGATCCAGACCATCGGCCGCGCCGCCCGCAACGTGAACGGCGAAGTGATCATGTACGCGGACAAGGTCACGCAGGCGATGTCGGTCTCGATCGAGGAGACCAACCGTCGGCGCGAGCGGCAGCGTGCGTACAACGAGGAGCACGGCATCACGCCGCGCACGGTGGTGCGGGCGATCAAGTCGTTCGACCCGTCGATGGGCCAGGGCGACTACATGGCGGTGCCCGCGCCCGCGAGCAAGAAGGGCGAGGAGAAGGACATCGGCGAGCAGCTGGAGATGCTGCGCAGCGAGATGTTGCTGGCGGCCGAGTCGCTCGACTTCGAGCGCGCCGCGCAACTCCGCGACCAGATGCGCAAGCTCGAGGGAGCACCGGCGAACGACACCAAGAGCGCAGGGCGGCGTCGCACCACGACCAGCGCGCCTCCCGCGGCGGCGCCCAAGCGCGCGCGTTCGCGGCGACGCTGATTCCGCTGGCGCCCGGCTGACCGGTTTGGCCACTCTGCGCGAACGCCTACAGCCCGCAGTCAGTGACGCGCGTAAGTACTGCCCGGGTTTGACCGAACGCCGCGACCGCAGCGGATCGCGGACGTGATTGGTCATGAAAAACCAAGGTTTGCCTCAGCGATTTGCAGACCTGACTCCCATTATCCAGAGAGCTTTTGTTGTCCGCTCGGGTCGTGAGACTGGGCGGACATCTCGGGGTAGTCGGAGGACTTCATGATGACTTGGAAGCACAGCGTTCAGGCGCTGGCGATCGGCACGATGCTGGCGGCCTGCGGTGGTGACTCGGACAACGGCGACGCGGATCCGTCGGACCCGACGGGCGCGACGGCGGATGGCGGCGTGACCGGCATCAAGCAGGGCAGCTGGTGCGCGGCGCGTGAAGTGCTGCAGAGCGCGTGCACCGACTGCCACGGCACGGTGCCCAGCGCCGGCGCGCCGATGTCGCTCGAGACCTACGACGACCTGAGCGCGGCCGCCAAGAGCGACAGATCCAAGAAGGTCTACCAGGTCGTCAAGGATCGCATCCACGACACCAAGAACCCGATGCCTCCACAGCGCGAGATGACGTCCTCCGAGATGGCCGCCATCGACGACTGGGTCGCGGCGGGCGCGAAGAACGACACCACGTGCACGGACAAGGTCGGGCAGGACGACACGCCCGCCGCGCCTTGGCCGCCCCCCGGCTGCGACCAGATCTACGAGGTTCGCGCCGGCGAGAACGGGCAGCAGGCCGTGATCAAGGCGGGCACCGAGACGCACCCGCAGTTCTATATCGATGCGCCGTGGGGCGAGGAGAAGGTCCAGGCCATCGCGTTCCGTCCGATCACGGACAACAAGAAGGTCCTGCACCACTGGATCATCTACGAGAACTCGGGCCGCACCGGCGCGTTCATCACCGGCTGGGCTCCGGGTCAGGACGACACCAAGCTCAAGGAGCTGCCGAGCAACATCGGCATCTACCTGCCCACTGGCCCGAAGTCGCTGCGCCTCGACATGCACTACTTCAACACGGCGGGCACGCAGGACGAGCTCGACCGAAGTGGCGTCGAGATCTGCGTCACCAAGACGCCCCGCCCGGTCACGGCGACGACGTTCCAGAACTTCTCGGCGCTTCCGTTCGTGGCGCCCGGCGCCGACGTCGACATCAGCGGCAGCTGCCAGGTCGAGCTGACCGAGCCGGTGTTCCTGATGTCGGAGAGCCCGCACGCTCACCAGTACGCGACGTGGACCAAGCTGATCGTCCAGCGCGGCGACCAGACCTTCACGCTGCACGACAAGGCGTTCCGCTTCGAGGAGCAGACCTCCACGCCGATCGACCCGTTCTTCGAGCTCAAGAATGGCGACGTGGTGACCACCACCTGCCACTTCAAGAACGACACCAACCGGTTCATCACGTTCAGCGAGAGCACCAACGGCGAGATGTGCTTCAACTTCGCCGTCTACTACCCGATGGGTGCGCTCAACTGCGCGGGCGCCGGCGTGTTCGGCTTCTAACGTCCGGATGGCCGGTGTGGCCGGGACGGCACCACTTGGAAAGTTGCATCACAGCTTCCGTGCGGTCACGGCCTTGAGTGAAACATGCGTGCGCGTTACCCTGCGCGACATGCCGGTGTTGGGTGTATGCGCCCCTATGCACTCTCGGGCGGCGCGTTGGTACGCCCGACTGCCGGCCCTCCTCTGCGCGCTGCTGCTCTGTAGCCAAGCGCAGGCGCAGAGCCCGCAGCAGACCAGCCTCCAGCTCACGTTCACGCCCACCGACCGCGCGCAGATCGCGGTCTGGGTGGAGCGCGACGACGGCCAGTTCATGGGCACGCTCGCGCTGACCTACGCGGTCGCGTACGCGGGCATCGGCAATCGGCCCGGCGCGCTGCAGATGAACAGCGGCTATCGCTGGCCGTACGGACGACGCGAAGGTGTGCTGCCGGTGTGGGCGCATCGCCGTGCCGAGGCGCCGGGCGCCAAGCAGTTCAAGCGCGTCATCTTCCAGAACCGCGACTCCGAGGGCTTCGCCTCGCGCACCTCGGACGATCAGAGCGTCGACGACTACTACTGTCTGTCGTTCAACCGCACCGAGAGCGGACGCGATGCGCTCGACGCCGTCACCTGCGCGAGCGTGTTCTCGAGCGACAAGGGCCGCTTCGTCAGCGACGCGGACCTCACCAAGCCGTACGCGGAGCCGACGCAGAACGAGCAGGGCATGGGCAGCATGCGCCCGCTGTCGGCGACGTCGCTCTACCCGCCGCGGCGCGACGTCACACGCTGTACCGCGGGCAACTGCAACGACCACGCAGACGTCGCCCAGTACCAGCAGCACGCGCGCGACGTGATGCCCGAGCTCGACGCGATCTCGCAGGCCACGCCCGCCGGTAACCGGCTGGTGAACTGGAACTTCACGCTGCCCAACGACTGGCCGCTCGATCGCGAGTACGTGCTGTACGTCGAGGTCAACGCCGAGGGCGACTACGGCGGCAGCTACAACGCGACGCGCTACCCCACGCCCACCCAGCCCACCAACAGCTGGGACACCTGGGCGCGTCAGTTCGGCTACGCCTACCGCGGCCAGCCTTCGATCGTGTATGCGCTGCCGTTCTCGCTCAAC
>JBEVNG010000319.1:0-8568 GCA_040508235.1 Polyangiales bacterium
TGCCTCCGCGTGGGTCGATACGTGCCGGGCCTCACACGCGCCTCGGGCGTATCCTTGGTCATGCTCACGCTGGTGATCGGCAACAAGACCTATTCGTCGTGGTCGCTGCGCCCCTGGCTCTACATGCGCCAGAGCGGGATCACGTTCGAGGAACGGCGGCTGGCGCTGCGCACGCCCGGCTTCGCGAGCGACGTGGCGCGCTACGACGCTGCCGGCCTGGTGCCCATCCTGCTCGACGGAGCGATCACGGTCTGGGACTCGCTGGCGATCATCGAGTACCTCGCCGAGTACCGTCGCGAGGCGGCGCCGTGGCCACGCGAGCGCGCGGCTCGGGGCCATGCGCGCGCGCTCGCATGCGAGATGCACGCGGGCTTCCGGGCGCTGCGCATGGAGCTGCCCCAGAACCTGCGCCGGCCCCAGCTGCCGCCTCGCAGCGCTCTCTCCGAGTCGTGCGAGCAGGACATCCGGCGCATCGATCAGGCGTGGACCCGATGCCTACGCGCACACGGCGGGCCGTTCCTGTTCGGCGACTTCTCGCCGGTCGACGCGATGTTCGCGCCGGTCGCGCTGCGCTTCGACAGCTACGCCATCTCGCTGAGCCAGGAAGCCCAGCGCTACGTGCAGACCTTGCGAGACCTGCCCGCGGTCGTGGAGTTCTACGCGGCCGCCGCGGCGGAGCCCGAATCCGTGGCGTCGTTCGATCAGGTCTGAGCGTTACTGATCGTAGTAGCTCATCGGTTTACAGCCCTCGCGTCTCGTCACTTCCACCCACCAGGCGGAGACGCGCGCGGCATACGGTGTCGCACGGTCGCGCAGGTAGGCGGTCACGCTGTCGCGCGAGCCCTCCTCCGGCGTGAGGTCCTCGGTTCGTTCTTCTGCGAGTGAGCTCATGGCGGGTACTCCCGTTTTGCGGCCTGTTTGCTCTTGAGTTTGTTGGTCTCAATCCGTCGCACGCCGTCGCAAGTGCAGTGCCAGCACCGGCGACATCCGGTTTGTGCGCGTGGATCGCGCCTGCATTACGAACTGCAACACCTTCGCGCCTCACGTTGCCGGTGCGGCGTGGCGAAACAGCACCGTGCACTGACGACATTCGACCACCGTGACCAACACCTGAGCTTCTCATGAACGCCGTCAATCGCTACGTGCGCACGCAATGGCGACGTGGAAGAGGAAGGACATGACCGCACAGATCGAGAAGCTCGCGATCGACACCATTCGCACGCTCTCCATGGACGCCGTGCAGAAGGCCAACTCCGGACATCCCGGGACCCCGATGGCGCTGGCACCCGTGGCGTATTGCCTCTGGCAACGCTACTTGCGGTTCGACCCTCAAGATCCCATCTGGCCCAACCGTGATCGCTTCGTGCTGTCGGTCGGCCACGCGTCGATGTTGCTCTACTCGCTGCTGCATCTGACTGGAGTCCGGTCTGTAAACGCGAAGTATGAAGACCTGGAAACACCGTCGGTAACACTCGACGACATCATGCACTTCCGTCAGCTCGACTCGAAGTGCCCCGGGCACCCGGAGTACCGCTGGACGTCCGGCGTCGAGATGACCACGGGGCCGCTCGGCCAGGGCGTCGCCACCAGCGTGGGCATGGCGATCGCCGAGCGCTGGATGGCCAGCTACTTCAACCGCCCGGACTTCCCCATCATCGAGCACGACGTGTACGCGATCTGTGGCGACGGCTGCATGATGGAGGGCGTGTCCAGCGAGGCCGCCTCCCTGGCCGGCCACCTCAAGCTCGCGAACCTGTGTTGGATCTACGACAACAACCAGATCACCATCGAGGGCGAGACGCACCTCGCGTTCAGCGAGGACGTCACCACGCGCTTCCTCGCCTACGGCTGGAACGTGCTGCGCGTCGGCGACGCCAACGACCTGACCGCGCTCGGGCGCGCGTTCGACACCTTCAAGAAGACGCACGACCGACCCACCCTGATCGTCGTCGACAGCAAGATCGGCTACGGCGCGCCGCACAAGCAGGGCACCCACGCCGCCCACGGCGAGCCGCTCGGCGACGAGGAGATCCGCCTGACCAAGCGCGCCTACGGCTGGCCCGAGGACGCCAAGTTCCTGGTGCCGGACGGCGTGCGCGAGCACTTCGCCAGCGGCGTGGGGGCGCGCGGCAAGCAGGCGCGCACCGACTGGCTCGCGATGTTCGAGCGCTACCGCGCCGCGCACCCCGAGCTGGCCGAGGCGCTGTACGCGATGCAGCACCGGGAGCTGCCCAAGGACTGGGAGTCCGCCGTGCCGACGTTCCCGGCGGACGCCAAGGGTCTCGCCAGCCGCGACTCGTCCGGCAAGGTGCTCAACGCGCTCGCGCAGAAGGTGCCCTACCTGCTCGGCGGCTCCGCGGATCTCGCGCCCTCGACCAAGACGCGCCTCACGTTCGAGGGAGCGGGCGACTTCGAGGCCGCCACGCCGTCGGGACGCAATTTTCACTTCGGCGTTCGCGAGCACGCGATGGGCGCGGTCCTGAACGGGCTCTCGCTGTCCAAGGTGCGCCCGTACGGCTCGGGCTTCCTGATCTTCAGCGACTACGCGCGCCCGTCGATTCGACTCTCCGCGCTGATGGAGATCCCGACCATCCACATCTTCACGCACGACTCGATCGGCGTCGGCGAAGATGGCCCCACGCACCAACCGGTGGAGCAGCTCGCGGCGCTGCGCGCGATCCCGGGCCTGTACGTGATCCGCCCCGCGGACGCGAACGAGGTGGCCGCCGCCTGGAGGTTCGTGATGAAGCTGAAGCACGAGCCGGTCGCGCTGGTGCTGACGCGCCAGGCGCTGCCCACGCTCGACCGCACACGCTACGCCAGCGCCGAGGGCCTGGAGCGCGGCGCCTACGTGCTGGCGGACTCGGACGACCCGCAGCTCATCTTGATGGCCACCGGCAGCGAGGTACCGCTCTGCGTGGAGGTGCACGAGAAGCTGGTCAAGAGCGGCGTGCGCAGCCGCGTGGTGAGCATGCCGTCACTGGAGCTGTTCGAGAAGCAGCCGCAGGCGTACAAGGACGCCGTGTTGCCGCCGTCGGTCAAGGCGCGCGTCGCGGTGGAGCAGGCGGCCATGTTCGGCTGGCACCGCTACACGGGCTTCGAGGGCCGCATCGTGGGCATGCACTCGTTCGGCGCCTCGGCGCCGCTCAAGGAGCTGCTGGGCAAGTTCGGCTTCACGCCCGAGGCCGTCGAGAAGACCGCCCGCGAGCTGCTCTGAACGTCAGAGCTCGCGCTCGGCCAGGCGGTCGGCCAAGCGCGCGTAGAAAGCGTGCACGTCGAAGCGACCGAACCAGCCGATCTGCGCCCAGTGATCGGCGTCGACCTCGTCGAGCGTCTCGCCCCACAGCTGCGACAGCGCCGGCACGATGCCGTCGTTGGGCCCGGCCTTGCGCAGCAGATAGCTGTGGCCCATCGCCAGCATCCGGTGCACGCCGCCCGCGTCGAGGTCGACCGCGGCCACCACGTTCGCGTACAGCACGTCCGGCGCGTCGGCGACGCGGCGGTTGAACTCGCGCATGCGCTTGGTGGAGACGTCATACACGCCGTCGACGTTGAGCCCCATGCGATCGAGCAGGCCGCGCGAGCGACGCCACTCGCCGAGCGCCAGCGCCATGTCCGCCAGCGGCGTGCCGTGGTGGGGCGTGCCGATGGTGGTCAGCGACGCGACGCGGTCGCTCAGGCCGTAGCGCGCCAGTGCCAGCCGCGCGTCGAGCCCTCCCATGCTGTGCGCGATGATGTTCACGCGCGTGTCGAGCGCGCGGACCTGACGCGCCAGCGCGGAGGCGCGCAGGTCGATGCTCGCCGTCGGCGGCACGCGCGCGATGTACACCGTGTGGCCCGCGCCGCGCAGCGAGGCAGGGATGCCGCGGAAGTAGCTGTAGCCGACGCGGAACGGCCCGATGCGATCGATGCCGCCCCAGCCGTGCGCGAGCACGATCGGGTGGCGCGTGGGGTGACGCCTGCGCGGCAGCGGGAGCGCGTCGTCCACGCGCAGAGGCGCGAGCGCCGGCGGCTCCGGCAGCGGTGCATCCGGCGCCAGCGTGCGGCGCAGCGCGAGCTCCCGGCGCGACTTGCGGATCAGCGCCGCCAGCACGCCGGCGATCAGCGCACCGAGGACGACCCAGATCCACATCAGCTCGGACATCGCGCTTCGACCTTGCGATAGCGATGCCCTCGCGCGTGGTCAAGCGGTCAGAGGTGCCCCATCTTGCCGCTCTGGTAGTCGCGCATCGCCTGCATGATCTGCTCGCGCGTGTTCATCACGAACGGACCGTACGAGACCACCGGCTCCGCGATCGGCTCGCCGCTGAGCACCAGCGCGCGTGCTCCCGGTGCGCCCAGCACGTGGACCGCTCCACCCTCGCGCGCCAGCACCGCCAGCTGTCCGGGTGTCACGCTCTGCTCGTCCGCACCGACCGCGAGCTGCCCCTCGAGCGAGAACACCATCGCGGTGTGCCCTTGCGGCAGCTCGAACTCCGCACGCCCCGCTTCGGGGAACTCCAGGTCGAACAACGTGATGGGAGTATGCGTGCGCGCGGGACCACGCTCGCCGAGCAGCGAGCCCGCGATCAGGCGAGCGCGCGCCGCGCCGACCTGCAGACGTGGGAACTGCTTGTCGAGCAACGACTGGTAGCCAGGCGCGCTCATCTTGGCGTCCGCGGGCAGGTTCACCCACAGCTGCACCATCTCCATCTCGCCGCCGCTCTGGGTGAACGCCTGCGAGTGCATCTCCTCGTGCACGATGCCGCCGGCCGCGGTCATCCACTGCACGTCGCCCGGGCCGATCAGGCCGCCGCCGCCCGCGGAGTCGCGGTGTTCGATCTCACCGCGGTACGCGAAGGTGACCGTCTCGAAGCCACGGTGCGGGTGCTCGCCCACGCCGCGGCGCTCGGTCGCCGGCTCGAACGTGCGGCGCGGGCCGTGATCGAGCAGCAGGAACGGGCTCTGCACGCGTGGGTCGCCGTTGGGCGAGATCACGCTGCGCACCCGGAAGCCGTCGCCGACCCAGTGCTCCGAAGTGGAGGCGAGCACACGGTCGAGCGCGCGTGCCGTGGGTTGAGTCGCCTGCGTGGTCGTGGTCTGCGTTTCCATGGTGGATGAAGCCTTGCTCCGGCCAAGCAGCCGGGATGTCGCGCCGCCTACACCGAGCGCAGCCAGGGTGGCCGCGCCGCCGGTCAGTACGCGTCTCCTCGTCGTTCCGTTGGCCATGGAGCAACTCTAAGGCCTGGCCCGGCCGCGCGTGAGGGGGCGTTCGCTTGACCTAAGGTTGCAGAAACGGAACGATCGCCCGGTGACCGCCTCCAGCGACAACATCGCCACCTTCGTCGCGGTGGTCCGCCACAGGAGCCTGTCGGCGGCGGCACGTCGGCTCGGCCTGCCCAAGTCGACGGTCAGCCGGCGCCTGGTGCGGCTGGAGCAGGACCTGGCCACGCAGTTGCTGCACCGCGACGCGCGCAAGGTCGCGCTGACCTCGGCGGGGCGTCGCTTCTACGAGTCGGTGCTGGCGCCGGTCGAGGCGCTCGACGCCGCGGTCGCCGCGCTGGAGCAGAGCAGCACGGCCCCGCGCGGTGCGATCCGCGTCACCGCGCCGCCGGATCTGGGCCGCATGCTGCTGGCGCCGATCTTCGTTGCGTTTCTGGAACAGCACTCCGAGATCGAGCTGGACCTGGTGCTGACCAACCGCGTGGTGGACCTGGTGGACGACAGCGTCGACCTCGCCATCCGCGCGGTGCGCCAGCCCGATGGCCACTTGATCGCGCGCAAGCTCTGCCCGGCGGAGCTGCAGCTGGCCGCCGCACCGGGACGCGCCGTCGACGACGACCCGCGCGCGCTCGCGCAGCAGACGTTCGTGCTGCGCGAGCGTGGTCGTACGCAGACGCTCAAGCTGGAGCGCGCAGGCCGCACGCGACGCACGGTCGAGGTCGAGGTGCGCGGGCGCATGGCGGTCGACGACTACGCCGCGATGGCCGAGCTGGTGGCGGCGGGGGCGGGGCTCGGCCTGATGCCCGCGGTGCACGTGCGCGAGGGCGAGCGCAGCGGTCGGCTCACGCGCGTGTTGCCCGCGTGGTCCGCGCGCGCGGGCCACGTCTACATGGTGTACCCGACGCGTCAGCTGCCCGAGCGCGTGCGCCTGCTGCACGACTTCCTGCTGGCGTCATTCGCGCGCGTCAGCTGCGTCTGAAGCGTCGGGCGCGGCATCGAGCTCCGCGGCGCCGAGCTTGGCGGCATCGAGGCTCTCGCTGGAGGCATCGAGCGCCACCTGCGCGCTCGGCACTTCGTCCGCGCTGGCGTCGGGGCGCGGCAGGCGCAGCTCCGCATCGAGCCCACCCACGCATCCCGAGATCATCAGCAGACCGAGCCATCGCGTCATGCCCGCGACTCTGCCCCGGACGCGCGCCCGCGAACAGCGTCTTTGGCAACTTGACCGCGATCGATGATTGACCGGGCGACCCGAAGCTCCCCGATCGCGCGCGTTTGTAGCAACGAAGGGGCGATGCGCTATACGCGAGGCCAGTGTTCGGTTCATCCTCGGGGCCCCTGCGGCCGCTGGCGCGCGTGGTCACGCGACTGAGCTACTGGCTGGCTTGCCTCGTGCCCGCGCTCGTGTTCGCGGGCTTCGGCTACACGCGCCGCTGGGCCGGCGACGACGGCTTCATCAACCTGCGCGTGGTCAGCCAGCTGCTCGATGGCAACGGCTTCGTCTACAACGCGGGCGAGCGCTGCGAGGCGGTCACCAGCGCGGGCTGGCTGCTGTTCCTGTGGATGCTCGGCGAGCTCGGGCTGAACCTCGACTCCGCCGCCTGGATCACCAGCCTGCTGTTCTCCTTCGCGGGCATGGCGCTCGCCGCGTTCGCCACCACGCGCCTGCATGCCGCGGACGACGAGCCCGGAGTGAGCTTGCCGCTCGGGGTCCTCGTCTACGGCGCGATCCCGGTCGCCTGGGACTACGCGACCTCGGCCCTCGAGAACGGCATCGGCCTGGCGTGGTTCGGCCTGAGCTACTGGCTGCTCGCGCGTCTGCTCGATGGGCGTCGCGTGTCGCCGCTGCTGGCCGCGGCGGTGGTCGGCCTGGCGCCGCTGATGCGCCCCGACTACGCGCTCTACGCGCTGCCCTTCGGCCTGCTGTGCCTGTGGGTCGGCGGCAGCTGGCGCGAGCGCGCGCTGACGGCGCTGTGCTGCGCGGCGCCCGCCGGCAGCTACCAGATCTTCCGCATGGGTTACTTCGCGGCGATCGTGCCGAACACGGCGATCGCGAAGGAGGCCTTCGAGCCGCGCTGGGACCAGGGCCTGCTCTACCTCGACAACACGTTCGGCACCTATCGGCTCTGGGCGCCGCTGGCCGTGGTCGCGCTGGCGGTGCTGGGACAGAGCGTGCGCTCCTGGCGCCGCGGCGCGCACCTCCAGGCCGCGCTGCCGCTCTCGTTCGCGCTGACGGGCATGCTGCACATCACGTACGTGGTGCGGCTCGGGGGCGACTTCATGCACGGCCGCATGTTGCTGCCCGGCATCTTCGCGCTCTGTGCCGCCGGCGCGACCGTGCGCGTGTCGTTCGGCGCGCTCCAAGAGCGTGTGTGGGCCGGCCTGAGTGGGCTCGCCTTTCTCTACGTGCTGAGCTGGAACTGGCTCTGCGCCACCAACCTGCGGCCGGAGGTCTGGGTGCACCAGATCCTCGACGAGCGCCGCTGGTGGAGCGACACCGCGCGCTCCGATCATCCGACGCACCTCGACGACTACAAGCAGCACCAGTTCTACCAGGGCCCGGTCTGGGTCAAGGAGCGCATCGCCGAGGGCTGCCCCGCGGGCATGGCCTCGCTCGACGACGACATCACGGACCTGTGCAAGCGCTTCGTGCTGCCGGACATGATGGAAGAGCCGCTGTCGGATCATCCCGAGGATCGCCCGTTCCTGCAGCTCGACCCGCGCGCGGTCCCGCAGCAGGTGGTGGCGGTGTACGCGTTCCGTCCGCTCGGCGTGTCGAGCCGCGTGCTCGGCCTGCGCTTCAGCCTGGTCGACAGCTTCGGCCTCGCCGATCCACTGGCCGCGCGCGCCGAGCTGCGCGAGCGCGGTCGACCCGGCCACGAGAAGAGCTTCCCCACGCTCTGGCTGGCGGCCAAGTACGCGCACGAGAGCGCGACGGAAGACCCGCGCGTCGCCCTGGCCAAGCAAGCTCTCAAGTGCGGTCTGCTCAAGGAGCTGCACGCGGCCACGCACGACGAGCTCACGCTGTCCCGCTTCCTCGCGAACATCTCGCTGTCGTACACGCTGCACAAGCTGCGCGTGCCGGCCGACCCGGCCGAGGCCGTCGCGCGCGTCCCCCCCGCCATCACAGCGGGCGCCGTACAGGCCGCGCCCACCAGCGCTATCAGCAGCCCGGCTGTAGCACGCCATCGCGGGCTCCGCACCCGGGGGCGCGCGCGAGAGCGGCGCGGCGATCGCCCTGTGCGCGGTCGGCCTGGGCGCCTTGCTCCTGCATGCGCACTACCTCTTTCGCCTGCCCGTCGACGACGCCGGCATCTCGGTCTCGTACGCGCGCACGTTCGCCGAGGGCCAGGGCTTCCGGCTCACGCC
>JBEVNG010000352.1:0-4100 GCA_040508235.1 Polyangiales bacterium
AGCAGGAGCTCGCGCCACTCGGCCCGTGCACCGTGTCGGCGGTCAGCGAGCGCGTCGACCAGTCCGGCGTCTCCGACGTCGACCTGTTGTTCGTGATCGATAACTCCGGTTCGATGGCCTCCGAGCAGCTCAAGCTCGCGCAGCAGCTGCCGAACCTGGTCACGGTGCTCACCAGCGGTGACCGCTTCCCCGGCGTCGCCGACGAGGACCTGCCGGCGGGCGCGACCCCCGAGAACCGCAAGTTCACACCCGTCAAGACGCTTCACCTGGGCGTCGTCTCCACCAACGCCGGCGGTATCGACGAGGTTCCGGCGAATCAGCAACAGGCGATTCAGTCGTGCGCCGGGGAAGGCGACGACGGTCAGCTCCAGAACAGCACGGCGGTCGCGGTCGACGGCGTGTATGCGATGAGTCGCAACGAGTTCGTCGGCTACGACGCCGGTCAAGAGGTGCTCGCACCGCGCCCCAACTGCGACATATCGGGCTTGCCGAAGTATCAGGTCTTCGAGGCCGGCGAAGACGAAGCCGCCACCACCGCCCTCGCCTTCGGCTGCGTGGCCGCTCTCGGCGTTCGCGGCTGTCCGTTCGAGCAGCAGCTTGAGTCGATGTGGAAGGCGCTGGCGCCCTCTCAGGGCATCGGCAACTCCAACCTGTTCAAGTTCATCAACGGCAGCAAGGGCCAAGGCGACCGCTACAATCAGGACTTCCTTCGTGACGAGGCGATCCTCGCGGTCATCATCGTCTCCGATGAAGAGGACTGCTCCATCACCGATGAGGGCAAGGTTCTTTTCAGCCTGACGGAGGAGGCAGAGGAAGAGTTCGGCTTGCTGAACTTGCGCTGCGGCATCTATGCCAACGAGGAGTCGTACGTTCAGCCTGTCCAGCGGTATGTCGATGGGTTGAAGTCGCTCAAGCCGGATAATCAGGATCGAATCATCTTCGCGACCATCGTTGGCGTGCCTGAAGACGCGGTGGGCATGCCGATTGAGGACATCCTCGCCCTCCCCGAGATGCAGTTCTCCGAGAATCCCATGGCAGCGGGCTTTCCATCCACGAGCTGCGTCAGCTCCAAGGGTGACCAGGCCTATCCGCCAAGCCGCATGCTGCGCGTCGCCGCGGAGTTCGGCGAGCAGGCGGTCATCTACTCGATCTGCGCCGACGACTACTCGCCGGCGCTCGACACGCTGATCGACAAGATCGCCAGCAAGCTGAAGGGCAACTGCCTGCCGCGCGTGTTGACGCCCGGCGACGAAGGCCTCGTGAACTGCGAGGTCTTCGAGCTGCTGCCCGCCAACGACGACGAGTCCTGCCCCGAGGAGTTCGGCCTCGAGGGCGATCCCATCGACCGCAACATCAACGAGATGGGCAAGACCGTTCAGCGCAAGGCCTGCAAGATGAAGCAGCTCGCGGTGACCGGCAACAACGAGATCGCGGCCGGCAACGGCTGGTACTACGACAACTTCAGCGAGAACCTGAAGGACGACTGCAACCCTGGCGAGCAGCAGCGCATCTCGTTCCGCTTCGAGGGCGGCAACACGTCGCTGCCGTCGGGCGCCGGTGCGACGTTCGAGTGCTTCCAGCCGGTCGCGCGCATCGACAACCTCGCCAAGGGCTTCGACGCGGTCAACACGCGCTGCGCCACCTCGGGCAACGCGGACGACAGCATCTGCGCGGAGAAGGAAGGCGCCGACGGCTACCAGCTGTTCTGCCAGCCGGACGCGCTGACCTGCCAGATCCAGTGCGCTGCCAACCCCGACTGCCCGCCCGGCTGGGTCTGCGCGGCGCCGCTGAGTGGGGACGGCCAGGAGAAGTACTGCCAGCTGCCCACCTGCCCGCAGGACACCGCGCCCACGGGCAGCTGATCCCGCTGAGCACGCGACGCTAGCAAGACGCCGATCTCCTCCGGGAGGTCGGCGTTTTCGTTTGCGGTGTGGCGGGACACGGGCCGTGTTGTTTTTCCCGAGCTGGAAAGCTCCTGCCTTCACGGATTGATCGAACGGGCGTTGGCGCGCTCGTCGTTGTCCTTCGATCCAGGGGAGATCTCCATGCCTCGTGCAAGGCTAGGCACACTTGCGTCTGCGTTCCTGCGCCCTGCGCTGTTGTTGTTGAGCGCGTGCCCGAGCATGGAGCTCGCGGCCCTCAACCCGTGCACCGTCTCGTCCGCGAGCATCCGCGTCGACACCGGCGGCGTGTCGGACGTCGATCTGCTGTTCGTGATCGACAACTCCGGCTCGATGGCCAGCGAGCAAGAGAAGCTCGCCCTGCAGCTGCCGCAGCTGGTGAACGTGCTGGTCAGCGGTGATCGCTACTTCGGTCGCACAGCGCCTGCCGGCATCACCGACAAGGAGCGCTTCTTCACACCCGTGAGGAGCCTGCACCTCGGCGTGGTGTCGACCAACATGGGAGGTCGCGAGCCGCTGTCGAACGAGCAAGCCAACGTGCAGAGCTGCGCGGGCCTCGGCGACGACGGCCGACTGCTCAGCTCGACGACGGTGGCGGTGGATGGCGAGTACGACGACCGAGGCAGGGAGATCCTCGCGCCGCTTCCGGGCTGCGACTCCGTCGGCGACCAGCCGCCGTACCAGGACTACGTCATGGGTGGCGAGCTCTCCTCCGAGGACCTGGTGCAGAACTTCGCGTGCGTGTCGCGACTCGGCACGCTCGGCTGCCCGTTCGAGCAGCAGCTGGAGGCGATGTGGAAGGCCGTCGCGCCGAGCAACGGGAGGGACCCCGCGCTGCACGAGTTCCTCGACGGCAGCCACGGCCAGGGCGATCCGAACGGGCGCAACAAGGGCTTCGTGCGCGACAACGCGATCCTCGCCGTGCTGCAGGTCAGCGACGAGGAAGACTGCTCGATCACCGACATGGGCAAGGAGCTGATCGCCGCCGGCCCGGAGTCGGAAGAGAAATACGGCGGCGTGAACCTGCGCTGCGGTCAGTTCGCCGAGGAGCCCGGCCTGCTCTGGCCGTCGGCTCGCTATGTCGATGGCCTGCGCTCGCTCAAGCCGGACAACCCGGACCTGATCGTGTACGGCGCGATCGTCGGCATTCCGATCGGCACCGAGAACGAGACCCCCGAGGCGATCCTCGCCCTCGACGAGATGGCGTTCGCGCCCGGCGCGGACGGCTTGCCCAAGCCGAGCTGCGTCAGCGCGCAGCAAGACGTGGCGTACCCGCCGCGCCGGCTGATCGAGGTGGCCAAGGGCTTCGGCCAGGACGCCGTGCTGCACTCGATCTGCGACGACAGCTTCGCGCCGGCGCTGGAGAAGCTGATCGAGCGCATCGCGAGCAAGCTCAGCGGCAACTGCTTGCCGCAGCCGCTGGTGCCGGACGCGGACGGACTGGTGCGCTGCGACGTGTTCGAGATGCTGCCGCGCGGCGACGAGGACTGCATCCCGGAGCACGGCCACGACAACGCCAAGTCCACCACGCGCGAGGTGACCGAGAACGGCGAGGTCGAGCAGCGAAACGTCTGCCACATGCAGCAGGTCGCCGTGGTCGGCGAGCAGCCGGAGGAGGGCAAGGTAGGCTGGTACTACGACTACTTCAGCCGCGAGCTGATCGAGGAGTGCTCGGAGGGTGATCGCCAGCGCATCTCGTTCACGTTCGGCCAGCTGCCCAGCGGCGGCGGCGCGTTCATCGAATGTTTCCGCCCGGTGCCGCGCATCGAGGAGAACGCCAAGGGCATGGACGCGGTGAACATCGGCTGCGGCGAAGACGAGGCCATCTGCGGCCAGCGCAGCAACGACGCCTACACGCTGTTCTGCACGCCGGACAATACCTGCCAGATCGAGTGCGAGACCAACCCGAACTGCCCAGCGGGCTGGGTGTGCGGGACCAAGCAGGACAGCGGCAGC
Organism: Polyangiales bacterium; assembly: GCA_040508235.1. Classification (GTDB taxonomy): domain Bacteria; phylum Myxococcota_A; class Polyangia; order Polyangiales; family DASUME01; genus DASUME01. The sequence continues at coordinate 3,858 of JBEVNG010000352.1, forward strand.
GGTCCAAAATACTGCCAAATCCCGACCTGCCCCGCCGACGACAACTAGCCCGCACTGCGCACGCCCGGTCGTGCGCGTGCGGTGCTACAGTGCCGGCCGGACATGAGCTACACGGTCCTCGCCCGCAAGTATCGGCCGCAGACGTTCGCCGACCAGGTGGGCCAAGAACACGTCACGCGCACGCTGGCCAACGCCATCCACACCGGCCGCATCGCGCACGCGTTCTTGTTCACCGGGGTGCGC
>JBEVNG010000353.1:0-5864 GCA_040508235.1 Polyangiales bacterium
CACCGTGCCCGCGGGGTTGAGCGCCAGGTAGGCAGGCTGCTTGACACTCTGCAGACTCATCCTGACGGTCTGGTAGGGAGCTCCCAGCCACTCGAGCACGATGTGACTCGCCAGAGAGCATGCGCCCGGGAAGTAGTAGAGCTTCATGTGCACCTTCCTTTTCCGAGGCGAGGACAGGGCAGGGTGCCGATTCGTGACGTCACGCTTTGCGTTGCCGAGGGGTCTCTCGGTGGAAGGAGGGAGCTCATGCACGAGTCGGAACTGGAGGCGAGCTGGGAGCAGGGGCTGGTGGAGCTGGTTCGCACCGCGCTCAAGGTGGAGCACGCGTCGATGCAGCACTGCCGGCACGAGGTCGAGCGACTGCGACACGCCGCGCTCGCCAGCGCCTTGATCGCGATCGCGGAGCACGCCGAGGGCACCCTGGGGGAGCTGCCGAGCGTGGCCGTTCGTGATGGGCTACCCGATGGATTGCGCGAGAGCGCCAGCGAGCTGCTGGTGTTGGCCGAGCTGCGCGACCGGATCGCGGACCTGCTCGTGCAGGATGACCGCGCTTATCGCGCCACGCTGCTCCAGCTCCGCCAGGGCGCCGACGCGATCCGCAGCGTCTACACCGTCGCTCGCGCCGCGCGAAAGGCCGCCCTGCAGGAGTTCTGCACGGCCTGGCTGGCGACCCGGAGTGCGTTGATCGAGCAGGCGGAGTCCGAGCTGCTCTGGTTCATGCAGCGCAGCGCCGCGACCGGACGGGCCTCGAACGTCGGGCAGGACGAATCGAGCGGGAGCGAGTAAGGGCGCTGGCGACTGGACCGAGGTCCGCTTCGTGTGCAAAGTCATGGCCCAGCCATGGCCGAGACTCCGACCTCCATCGCGCCGCGCGCGCCTCAGGGCCTCGCAGGCCAGATGGCGGGGGAGTACCGGCTTGGACGGCTGATCGGCGAGGGCGGATTCGGCGCGGTCTTCGAGGCCGAGCACCCGGTGCTCAAGCGCCGCGCCGCGGTGAAGGTGCTGCACCGGCTGACCGGCCGCGACTCGGAGGCCGCGCTGCGCTTCGTGTCCGAGGCGCAGGCGGTCAATCAGATCCGACACCGTCACATCGTCGATGTCTTCTCGTTCGGCAAGCTGACGGACGGCCGTCACTTCTACGTCATGGACTTGCTCGAGGGCGAGTCGCTCGATCGCACGCTGCGTCGGGTCGGACGCTTCGACGTCGGCACCGCGCTGCAGATCTTGCGGCCGATCGCGGCCGCGCTCGATGTGGCGCACGCGGCTGGCATCGTGCACCGCGACCTCAAGCCGCAGAACATCTTCCTGGCCTGGGAGAGCAGCGGCGAGGTGGTGCCCAAGCTGCTCGACTTTGGCGTGGCCAAGCTGCTCGGGGACTCGGCGGTGAAGACCGTCAGCGGCACGCCGATCGGCACGCCGATGTACATGTCGCCGGAGCAAGCGCGCGGGGACAAGGTCGACACGCGCGCGGACCTGTACGCGCTCGGCGTGCTGATGCACGAGCTGATCACCGGCACCACGCCAATTACCGCGGACAACATGCTCGGTCTGCTGATGGCGCAGATCGTCCAGAAGCCGCTCAGGGTCTCCGAGTCCAACCCGGAGCTGTCGCCGCTGCTCGATGCGCCCGTGCTGCGCATGCTGGAGAAGGCGCCCGAAGCGCGACCGCCCACGGCGGGGCAGGCGCTGGAGGCGATCACGAAGGCGGGCGAGGAGGCGGGCCTGAGTCTGGCCACGGGGCTGCCTCGCCTGGAACGCCCGCCGCCCAGCGCGGAAGACGACGAGCTCGCGCACTCGAGCACGCTCGGCTCGCCGGGCAGCCTCGGCACGCTGGAGGCGAACGTGCGCGCCAACACCTCGGCCAACGTGACGCCAGCCCGCTCGCGCTTGCCGTGGTTGATCGTCGGCGTGTTGCTGCTGTTGCTCGCGGGAGCGCTGTGGCTGCCGCGTCGGAGTCAGCCCGCACCGCGCACGCAAGCCCCCGCGGCCAGCAAGCAGCCAGAGCCTCCGCAGGCCGCGCCCGTGCAAGCCGCGCCCGTGCAAGCCGCGGCGCCCGTGGTGGAAGAACCCGCGCCGGTCGAGCCCGTGGTGGACGCGGGTGCACCCAAGCCGCGAAAGCGTAAGGTCGCTCCGCGCGACAAGTTCTCCACCGACCTCGAGAGTCCGTTCTGATGCGCTGGTCCGTTCCATGTCTGCTCGGCCTCGCGGCGTGCGCGAACATGCCAGACGTACAGCGCGACGTGTGCGGCAACGCGATCCGAGAAGCCGGCGAAGACTGCGACGGAGTGCCTGAGAACGGGCAGCAGCGGTGCGTGCCGCCCGGCGAAGAGGGCGCTTGCCACTGGGACTGCTCGTCGGGGGAGGCGGGCACACGTTGGCAGTGTCCGGGCGGCTGGGCCTGTGACGCCGACGAGATCTGTCGCGAGCCCACCGGAGGCTTCGAGCGCGCGCGCTTGATCGCGCTCGGCGACGTCGACTCGCTGCAGGCGGGCGACTTCGACGGCGACGGACGTGCGGACCTGGTCAGCCGCAACCCGAGCGACCTCGCGGATCGCGCCACGCTGCGCTTCCACTACTTCGATGCGCGCGGCGCGCTGGTGGATACGCGGCCGTTCCCCAAGCTGATGATGACGCCGTCGATCGGCAAGCTCTCCAGCGATGGCCTGGACGACCTGGTGTTCAGCGACTTTCGCGTCGGCGTGCTGCTCGGCCGCGCGGATCACACCTGGGTGCCCGAGGCGTTCACGCCGTATGTGCTGCCCGGTGGCCTCGCGCGCGTGACCGGCCTGACGGAGGGCTACGTCAGCGCTGCCTCGTCGCTGGCTTCGCTCGCGTCGCTGGGCGAGGGACCGGGCGTGTACGTGCCGGATGTCGCGCGCAACACCACGGCGCTGCGCGCTTCCATCAACGTGCCGCTCGAGACGCTGCTCGGGGATCCGCTCGCGGCGCAGCTGATCGAGGGCCCGCCGTCGCCATGCGACGAGCTGGTGCTCGCGTTCGCGGGGCAGACCTCGTTCTCGATGTACGAGCTGTGCGAGCCCGAGCTCCCCGATGGGTCGTTGGTGTGGAAGCCGGCGGCGGTGGTGAAGACGATCGCGCTCGATCCGCCGGCGCCGCTCGATGCGCCTCCGCTTGCAGCCGACTTGAATGGCGATGGTTTCCTGGACGTGCTGGTGGGCGCGGGGGGCTCCACGTACGCCGCGTTCGGCGATGGCATGACGCTCGGCACAGCGACGCCGTTTTCTCCTCTGATGGCCCCTGATTCGCCGCCGATGATGGGCTGGAGCATGCCGCTGGCGGTGGCGGACTTGTCCGGAGATCTGTTCCCGGACTTCGTGCTCAAGGACCGCATCTACATGTCGCGGCTGCCCAGCGAGGCCACGCTGCCTTACTACGCGCTCGCGTGGATGAACGCGAGTGGCAGCTGGACCAGCGCCAAGGTCGCCGACCTCAACGGCAACGGCTTCCTCGACCTGGTCGCCACGCAGCGCGATCAGCTGCACGTCGACTTCTTCAACGGAAGCGGCAGGCCCTGGCTGTTGCAGTCCAAGGTGCTCACCACGCGCCCCGTCGCGCAGCTGGCCACCGGCGACATCGATGGTGATCTGATCGGGGACCTGGTCACCGTGGAGCAGGGTGCCAACGCGATGGAGCTCGACACCGTCAAGGTCGCGTTCGGCGCGCTCGCGCAGGCGCCCGGCACGCCGCAGGCCGTGGCGCGCGCGCGCTCGGTGAAGCAAGTGGGCATCTACCGCGAGGCGAGCACCGACTCGATCCTCGTGGTGGCGGATCACCCGACCACGAACGAGAACGTGACGTACCTGCTCGGCGGCAACTCCGAGCGCATCCCTTTCGCGGCCCTGGAGCTGCTGCGCTTCTCGAAGGACGGCTCGCTCGGCAACGTGGTGTCCACCGCGCTCGTGCTCGGCGCGTTCTCCGGCACGTCGTCCAAGGATGCGCTCACGCTCGGCTTCGACACGGTGCTCCGGCGCTGGCAGTTCTGGATGGTGCCCACGCTGGGGAGCGCCTCGCCGTCCGCATACGCGGTGGCCGGCGGGCTCGATGCGCGGCTCACCCCCTCCGCCGACATCGGCGACAAGCTCGACTTCCCGGCCGCCGAGATCTACGCGGTCGGCACCGCGGCCGACCTCGATCGCGATGGACGCGACGAGTCGATCTGGGTGATGCCCGCCGAGCAGAACACGCGCTGTGGACTCGAGATCCTGCGTGTCAGCGGACAGCCGGAGAGCTTTGCGCTCGGCTCCGGCGGCGTGGTGTTGCTCGACGGAGTCTGTGCCGATCCGCAGGTGCGCGCGGTCGACGCCGACCAGGATGGCTTCCTCGATCTGGTGGTGCTGATCGGCAACCGGACAGAGGAGAGCACGCGCAAGCTGTTCGTGCTCTGGAACGACGGAACGGGCCGCTTCGCGAGTGAGCGCAGCACGCTGATCAACAGCAACGGCGAGCTCCCGCAGGCGTTCACCACGCTCCCCAGGACGGAGACCATGCCCTTCCGCGTGGTGTACGCCACGCGAGGCGCGGTGACGCAGTGGCGCTACGCCGAGCAACGCACCTTCGCGGCGCCCGTGAGGCTGGACGACCTGCGCGACGGCACCAGCATCGTGGCCGCCGATCTCAACGGTGACGGCGCGACCGACCTCGCGGTCGCGGACGACGGCGACCTGCACGTGCTGACGGCGGCGGTGCGATGATGCGCTGGCTGATCCTCCTGTCCGTCCTGGTTGCCACGCCTGCATGGGCGCAGAGCACGGCCGATCTCGAGCGCGCGAAGGCGTCCTGGCGCGCAGGCGCGGTCGCCTATACCGCTGGCGAGTACGCACCGGCGATCCAGGCCTTCGAGGCCGCGTACGCGCTGACGCCGCTGTCGCAGATCGCGTTCTCGCTCGCGCAGGCACACCGTCGGCAGTACTTCGTCGCGCGCGAGCGCGGCAACCTGGAGCGCGCGGTGTCGCTGTTTCGGCAGTACGTGCAGGAGGTGCCGCAGGGCGGGCGCAGCGCGGATGCACTCGACGCGCTGTCGCAGCTGGAGCCGCTGCTCGCGGTGCAGCCGACCGTGGAGCAACCTCCGATCGTGGAAGCGCGGCCGACGCGGCTGATGATCACGTCGGAGGCCACGGGCGCGCGCGTCTCGCTCGACGGCGCGGCGGTCGTGGCGTCGCCGGCGATCCAGGAGGTGACGCCCGGTCCACATCGCGTGCGCGTCGAGGCCGAGGGCTTCGAACCCAGCGAGCGTGTGGTGACGGCGCTGCCGGGAGAGCTGATCCTGAGCGAGCTCGCGCTGCGCGAGCTGCCGGCCAGCCTGGTCGTGCCCTCGTCCAGCGATGCCGAGCTGTACGTCGACGGCCGCTTCGTGGGGCACGGGAGCGCGCGTGCGACGTTCGCGCTGGCGAGCGGGCCGCACACGCTGACGGTGACGCGGCCCGGTCATCGCATCGCACAGCGCACGCTGACGCTGCAGCGCGGCGAGACGCTGCCGGTGGAGGTGCCGCTGGAGATCACGTTCCAGCGCAAGATCGCGCGCGGGTTGTTCGCGACCAGCGGAGTGGGTGTGATCGCGGGCGCCGTGTTCGGCGGGCTGGCGCTGCACCACCAGAGCAACGCGCGCGACTTTCTGCATGCGCAAGACGAGGGCAACCTGCAGCCCGACGAGGCCGACGACTACGACTCCGACGTGCGCCGCCGCAACCGCCTGCGCCTCGCTTCGGGCGTGAGCTTCGCGACCGCGGCCGTGATCCTGGTGGCCGCGCTGATGACGCACCAGCTCGATCGCCCAAACCTCGGCGAGAACCAGCGCGTCAGCGCGACCGCGGATGGCCTGCGCGTGCGCTTCTAGTAGTACTAGT
>JBEVNG010000388.1:0-7560 GCA_040508235.1 Polyangiales bacterium
GAGAGCGAGAGCCAGGAGACGGCGCTACGCGGCGTGCGCAAGGCGCAGCTCAAGCTCGCCAGCTACTTCCTGCTGCATGACAACGAGCCGCTCGCGCGCGAGGTCTTCTACGACATGAAGGACGAGCGCCCCGAGCGCCTGGCCTCGATCCGCGACGAGCTGCTCAACGTGCACACGCCCGAGTTCTGGGAAGTCTCCGACCGCGGCATGAACTTCGACTACATCTCCGGCGAGCGCAAGGAGTGCCTGCTGCAGTTCTTCGAGTGGTTCGGCGACAAGCTGCCTCCGCCGCGCATCTCACGCGAGATGACCACCAGCAAGGTCCCGGTCCCCGCCGACGCAGGCAGCCACACGCCGCCGGCGCATCCCGTGCGCTGAGCGTCAGCGGCGCGTGACCGAGTCGTACATCAAGGCGCGGGCGCGGTGCATGTCTTCGAGCGAGAACGCGCGCTTGGGGATCAGCTGCAGGAGCGGCTCGTGCCCGTGCAGCATGAAGGCGCGGTCGTCCTCGCTGAAGCGGCTGAACTCGCTCCACGGGCGCTTTTCGTCCGAGCCGTACGCGAGGCCCTCCTCGTCGAGCTCGAACGTCAGCACGTTGGTGGCGAGCCCGAGCCGCGCCATCACTTGGTCTTGCGACGGCCGCGCGCTCAGCCAGCGTCCCAGCCCGAACAACATCGCGAACAACACGCTCAGGATGCCGAAGAAGTAGAGCTGCAGCGCGCGGCTCCAGCCCATCTCCATGTCCTTGAGCAGGATGCGCGCGGTGACGGCGCAGACGAGACCCAGCAGCAACCAGCGAGGCCAGCGCGGTAGCTTCGGCATCGCAGCCTCCGCCGAGACGAGATCCTCCGCGACTAGAATGGTGTGACCCTGGATCCTCACCGCTCGAGCGAGAGTAACGAGGCACTCACTTGAGTCAATGGCCGCGGCGGCGAGCTCGCGGTACGACCGGCACGTCGCTTCGGACAGCGGGTGCATCGGCGCTAAGCTCGGCGCGATGGGCCGGCCGTTCTGGAAGACCAAGACCCTGGAGGCGATGTCCAGGGCCGAGTGGGAGTCGCTCTGCGACGGCTGCGGCAAGTGTTGCCTGCACAAACTCGAGGATGAAGACACGGGCCGCGTCCACCTCACGATGGTCGCGTGCAGGCTGCTCGACATCGAGTCGTGTCGCTGCAGCAACTACCCGCGACGCCATCGCTACGTGCCGGAGTGCGTGCGCATGCAGCCCGACAACGTCAGGCAGCTCACGCTCCCCACCTCGTGCGCATATCGGCTGCTCGCCGAGGGCCGCGACCTGCCCGCCTGGCACCCGCTGGTCAGCGGCGATCCGGGCGCGGTGCACGCCGCCGCCGCATCGGTCCGGACCTGGGCGGTGTCCGAGCGCGACGTCGCGGAGCAGGACTTCGAGGACTACATCGTCGCCAGCGAGGACGACGACTCGTAGTCGCAGCAAGCTCACGCGCCGCGCTCGCGCCGCGGCTACATCTCCGAGCGGAGAGACCGTGCGAGCATCCGCCAAGCTTTTGTTGGTCGAGTCCCGCGAGGTAGCCAGGGAGCTGCTGGCGGATCACTTTCGAGCGCTGGGCTACGAGGTCATCGAGGCACATAGCCTCGCTGAGGCCACGATGTGCCTCGACGGCGGCGAGATCGATCTCTGGGTCGTGAGCGTGCAGGCATGCCCCCCTTCGGTGGACCTCGCGAGCGCGCTCTGCGCAGCGCAGCGTGTGGTCTTCCTTGGGCCGCGTGAGGCGGTGGAGCGCTTGGGCAGCCGCGCGCTGGCGTTCAGCGAGCCGCTCGATCTGGACGAGCTGAGCCGAAGGATGGTCGCGGGTGCGAGATACTAGCCCCGCGTGAGGACGCCGCCGAAGCGCGCGGCCGCCGTGTGTGCTTACTTCGAGTAGATGGTCGGGTCGACGCATAGTTCGATGAACCTGGCGGAGTTCCTCGAGGTCGAGCGTGGTCCGATCGGTGAGCGCTTCCGCGCTGCGTCGTCGCGTTCGTGCGCGGAGCGGCTGCCCGAGTGGCTCGACGCGCTGATCGGCGCGCTGCGCAGCCCCACCGAGACCGCTAGCGCGCCGGCCTCCGACGATGACCTCGAGGCGGCGCTCGGTGAGCTCGCGCTGCTCCGCGACTGCGTGCTGCAGCGCCTCGAGGTGAAGGGCATCGCGCCTTCGCCGAGCGCGTTGCGCACGTTGCTCGCCGCCTTCGCGGGCATCGAGGCTGGCGTCGTGCACGCGCGGCGTGCGGCGACCGACTCGGAGCACCGCGATCTGCTCTCGGCCTTCCAGGGCACGCCCGGCTTCGTCGCCATCTTGCGCGGGCCAGAGCACGTGTTCGAGCTGGCCAACGCGGCTTACTCGCAGCTGGTCGGCCATCGCGCGCTGCTCGGCAAGTCGGTCCGCGCCGCGCTGCCGGAGGTCGCCACGCAGGGCTTCCCGGAGCTGCTCGACCGCGTGTACCAGAGCGGCGAGCCCTTCCTCGGCAAGGGCCTGAAGATCTCGCTGCAGTCCACGCCGGGTGGGCCCCTCCACGACGCCTTCCTCGACTTCGTCTACCAGCCGCTGTTCTCCGGCCACGGAGAGATCAACGGCATCCTCGTGCAGGGCTACGACGTGACGGCGAGCAAGCGCAACGAAGAGCTGCGCCTCGCCGCGGAAGAAGCGGTGCGCGTCTCCGAGGAGCGCTTCCGCACGCTGTTCGAGCACATCGACGACGGCTACTGCTTGATGCAGATGCTGTTCGACGAGCAGGGCAGCTGCGTGGACTACGTGTTCCTGGAGGTGAACGCCACCTTCGAGCGCCACACCGGCCTCGTCCACGCCAAGGGCAAGCGCGCCAAGGAGCTGGTGCCCGATCTCGGCGACACCTGGCCGCGCCTCTACGGCGAGGTCGCGACCACGGGCACGCCGGCGCGCTTCGAGAACGAAGAGCCCGCGATGGACGGCCGCTGGTTCGAGGTCTACGCCAACCGCGTAGGACGGCCGGAGCTGCGCCAGGTCGCGCTCGTCTTCAAGGACATCAGCGTCCGCAAGAAGCTTGAGCTGGAGCAGAAGCAGCGCCTGGAGCTGGAGCAGCAAGCGCGCGCGAGCGCCGAGGAAGCGGGGCGGCTCAAGGACGAGTTCCTCGCCACGCTCAGCCACGAGCTGCGCACACCCCTGCACTCGATGGCGGGCTGGGTAAGCTTGTTGCGCACGGCCGAGCTGCCGCCGGAGCGACGCGAGAGAGCGCTCGCCACCATCGCGCGCAATGTCGACTCGCAAGCGCGCCTGATCGACGATCTGCTCGACGTCAGCCGCATCCTGGCCGGCAAGATGCGGCTCGAGGTGGTGCCACTCGACGTGCACGGCGTGATCGATGCGGCGCTGGACACGGTGCGCCCGACCGCGGAGGCCAAGAGCATCCGCTTGCACGCGACGCTGGCGACCGGCTGCGTGGTGATGGGCGACCCGGGCCGACTGCAGCAGGTGGTGTGGAACCTGCTCTCGAACGCGGTGAAGTTCACGGCGCGCGGTGGCCGCGTGCAGGTCGTGCTGTCGAGCAACGACTCCTCGGTCGAGATCGCCGTGTGCGACACCGGCAAGGGCATCGCCGCGGACTTCTTGCCGTACGTGTTCGAGCGCTTCCGGCAGGAGTCGGGCGGGGCTTCGCGCGTGCACGGCGGGCTCGGTCTCGGCCTGGCCATCGTGCGGCAGATCGCCGAGCTACACGGCGGCACGGTGCGCGTGGAGAGCGCCGGCGAGGGGCAGGGCGCGAGCTTCTTCGTCAGGCTGCCGCTGGCGATCGTGCGCAGCGCGAGGGGGAGCACGACGACAGCCTCCGAGCCGGCCCGGTCGACGCAGGAGTACCCGCGAGAGCTGCGGGGCTTGCGGCTGCTGATCGTCGACGACGACCAGGACTCGCGCGACATGCTGCAGGCCACGCTCGAGCAGGGCGGCTGCCTCGTGCGCAGCGCCGGCTCCGCGCAGGAGCTCCGCGCGCTGCTGCGCGAAGAGCTGCCCGACCTGATCCTCTCGGACATCGGCATGCCCGAGGAGGACGGGTACTCGCTGATCCAACAGGTGCGCCGGCTGCCTCCCGAGGAGGGTGGCCGCGTGCCCGCTGTCGCGATCACGGCCTACGCACGCTCGGAAGACCGCGCCCACGCGTTGCGCGCCGGCTTCGACAACCACGTGACGAAGCCGGTCGATTCGGACGAGCTGTTCGCGGTCCTCGCTGCGCTGTCGCAGCGGTTCTCGCGTTAGCGGTTGGCTTCCTGACGGGCCTGGCCCTTCAGCTCGCCCGCCTGGCCCTCGGCCTTGAGCTCGTCCTTGCCGAGCACGGCGCCGGCGACGCGCTTGAGGCTGCCGACCACTTCCTCGACGGCTCCCTTGGCGCGCTCGGCAGCCTTGGCGGCTTCCTGCTTGGCCTTGCCGCTGAGCTCGTTGGCCTTGCCCTCGGCCTGCAGCTGCTCGTTGCCGGTCAGCTCACCGACCGTGCCCTTGACCTTGCCGGCGGTCTCCTCGACGGCACCTTCGATACGCTTGGTGGTGTTGCTCATGTTCCGTCTCCTCTCAGCTCGGTTGCACGACGATCTCGACACGACGATTGTTGGCGCGACCCTCCGCGGTCTTGTTGTCGGCGATCGGACGGGCCGGTCCGATGCCCTGCGCGCTGATGCGGTCGGGCGCGACGCCATGGCTGGCGAGGTACTCGCGCACGGCCTCGGCACGCTTGGTGGACAGGTCGAGGTTGAAGGCCTCCTTGCCCTGCGAGTCGCTGTGGCCCTCGACCACGATACGCGCGTCGGGGCTCTGCTGCGTGAGCGCGCTGGCGACCTCGCTCAGCTTCGCCTGCGCGGCCGGCAGCAGCGTCGACTGCCCGCTCGCGAACAGCACGCCACCGCTGAGCGTGATCACCATGCCGCGCGACTCCTGCTTCACGCTGGCGATGCGCGCGAGGTCCGCGGCCGCCTGCTCGGCGCGCTTCTGCGCCTCGATGCGCGCGGCTTCGCTGGCGGCCAGCTGCTGCTGCTGGTCGGTGTACTTGCCACGGAGCTTCTCCAGCTCCTGCGCGTTGTTGCGATTGGAGGCGTCCTCCAGCGAGGCCAGCTTGGCTTCGTTCTCGCTCGCACGCGCCTGCACCTCGGCCAGCTGCGCCTTGCGCTGCGCGATGTAGGCGAGGTCGCGAGTGTGCTCGGTGTCGCCGTTCTTGTCGAACTCGTCCTCGGCGGCCTGGAGCGACTTCTTGGCCGTGTAGAGGCCCGAGGGATTCTGCGTCTGCGCGACGCTGTTGGACGCCTGCTGATGCGCCGCGCGCGCATCGACCAGCTCCTTGGGCGGGTTGTGCGCGCAACCGGCGGCCAGGAGGGAACCGAACGCGAGTGCCGAGAGCGAATGCTTGAACATGGACATCTCCTTCACTGGGCCACCGGTTGGCTGTTCATAGGCTGCTCGCCGCCCGAGGCAGGCTGCGCGCCCTGGTAGCTCTCGAGCTTCTTCTTGGCGTGCGCCTCGCGCGTCACCGCGATCGCGAGCTCCGCGTCCTGACGACCGCGGTCGGCCAGCTGCGCGGCGCGCGCATTGTCGCCGTCGCCCATGTGCTTCTTCGAAGCCTCGATCTGCTCCTCGGCGAGCTTCACGAGCAGCGCGGCCTCCGGAACCTCACGCGCGCCGACCTCATCCGCACCACGGATAGCCGCGAGCGAGCTGGCGATCTGCTCGGTCGGCGCGGGGTGCGATGCACAACCCGCGACTGCCAGCGCCGCCGTAAGGGAAAGTCCCAGAATCCTCATTATTGGAGCTCCTTCTGCGTGGATGCTCACCGCTTAGCGAAGCTCGTACCAACACTGAATTCAGGGTTTTCTTGAGGTTTGTTCAGCCGCACTTGCTGCCAAACGACACGCCTCGACCGGAATGCCTCACCACGTCTGCGTTTGCCTGCAGCACGTCGGGTGCACCTCATGACCATGATCCGAATCACCGCGATGAAGTGGGCCCCGTCGTTCGCAGCCGGCCAGGTGCGCGACCATCGCGCGCGCTGGATCCTCAACGAGGTTGGCTGGCCCTATGAAGTGCGGCTCGTCGACGCGCCGACGCTCGCGTCGCCGGCGTACAAGGCCAAGCAGCCGTTCGGGCAGGTGCCCTACCTGGAGGAAGATGGCCACCCGACGCTGTTCGAGAGCGGCGCCATCGTGCTCGACGTCGCCATGCGCGCCGGCAAGCTGCTGCCCGCCGACGCAGGCCAGCGCGCCTCCGTGCTGGCGTGGTTCTTCGCCGCGCTGAACACCGTGGAGCCGACGCTCTCCAGCGTCGCCGAGGTGGCGCACTTCATGGACGACGAAGAAGAACGAGAGCGCCGTCGACCGGTCGTCGTCAAGGCGGCGGCGGAGCGCCTGGAGCAGCTACGTGATGCGCTGGGAGAGCGGCAGTGGCTCGTCGGCGATGCGTTCACGGTCGCCGACCTGATGATGGCGTCCGTGCTCAAGATCGCCCGCGGCCTCCACCTGCTCGACCCCTATCCCGCGCTGCTCGCCTACCAGGACCGCTGCCTCGACCGCCCCACCTACAAGAAAGCCGTCGCCGACCAGCGCGCGACCATCGCCGCGCACGAGATGGAGGACATGAAGTACCCCGGCTGAAGAGGATCGCTGGGTCCGAACCTCGGGCATCAGACCTGGAGTCCGCGCACCGAGAGCGGCCTGTTCACGCAGGCACGAGAGCTCAGCGTGCGCGCTGCGCGAAGTCCAAGCTCCAGAGCGCCGACGGCTTACGAGGCCCATGACGGTGGACCAGGTTCTCCGCGGCCATCTGCAGCGATGCGTCGTCGTAGATCGGGAAGGTGTCCTGGCCGTGCCAGCTTCCACCGACGAGGACCTCGACGCGGCCGGCCGTGCCGCGCCGGACGGAGTAGCGCGCGCCGTCGACTCGGACCTCGCGCGGAAGTGACCACCAGGAAGGGAACTGATCCACGTCGCGCAGGTAGTCCCGGGTAGGGATGCTGCCAGCCGGCTCGCGTCGGTTCGGCGCTTCTCGTGCGTGGGTGTCGAACCGACGCGAGATCACGTCGGGAGCGGCCGCGAGCCACGGGTGGCCGGCCTCCGGATCGCGCACGCGGACTGGATCGTCGAGCGCGGCATCCTGTGCACGCGCTGAGCGTGGGCACGGCACATCACGCAGGCCGCGAAGATCTTCACGCTGGTGCGCTCGACCGTGGAGTGAGCTACGCGGCGCGGGTGCAGAGGACCTCACCCAGCTGATCGAACGTCTCGCCGGTGCAGCTCTTCTCGCCGGAGGCCATGGCAGCATCGAGCGCTTCCTTCGAAGGATAAAGGTCGTGCATGACCAACAGCGTCTTGTCGCCTTGCTCCTCGAACGTCACGGTGGTGACGACGCGATCTTCGCCTTCGTCGTTCGTCCACACGATCCGTGAGTGCGGCGTAACCTCGAGGTAGGTACCGAAGACCGCCATCTCCGTATCGCCGTGGCCGAACACCAGGCGGTACGTTCCGCCGGTGCGAATATCGGCATCCAAGGACAGTAAGGTCACGCCGAAGGACTTGGGCACCCACCACAGCCTGAACAG
>JBEVNG010000393.1:0-9268 GCA_040508235.1 Polyangiales bacterium
CCTGGTACGCCGACGCCGGCTCGTTCTCGATCTACTACGCCAGCCGCGCCCAGGTCCCCGCGAAGACCCGCGCGTTCGTCGACTTCGTCAGCGACCTGCTCAAGCGCCACCCCCTCGCTCCCCTCTTCGACGCGCGCAAGCGCTAGCGAGGGAGGTCGCGCGAGAAGTCCCGCAGCGCGCCGACGGCCTCCCCTCGAGCTGCGTGGAAGATGTCATTGTGACCGACGTCGCGAAGCCAGAGCTTGTGCTTGGGCTCGGTCGCGTGCTCGCACAGTGCCTCGGCCATCGAGAACCTCACCCCTGGTGCCCTTCGCGCTGCGTGACTTCGGTATCGCGCCCGTCGACGCGCGCAAGCGCTAGTGCTGCCAGCTCTTGTAGACGAACTCGAGGCTGTAGCCGTCCGGGTCGAGCACGTTGGCGGCGTAGTAGCGGGGGTCGTAGTGGAGGCGCGCGCCCGGGGCTCCGTTGTCGGTGGCGCCCTGGGCGATCGCGGCTGCGTAGGCTGCATCCACGGCGTCCGTGCTGTCGGCGATGAAGCCCACGTGGGCGGCGCGGCCTTCCACGGTGCCCTCCCGCAGCCAGAAGATCATCCGCCCGTTCTTGCCGAACCCCTTCAGGTCGGGATGGCCTGGCGGACCGTCGCGCCCGTCGTAGTCGTGGCGCTGCGTGATGCCGAGCGGCGCCAAGGCCGCGGTGTAGAAGGCGATCGAGCGCGCTGTGTCGCGCACCGAGAGAAACACGTGGTCGAGCATGGGCTCCGCTCCTTCCGGAGCAGCGTAGTCCACACGCGGCGAGCGCAGCGTTACACCCACGCGGCGCGCAGGACGAAGCTCTCGGTCTTGGCGTTGTAGGAGTGTTGTTTTACGTAGTTGGAGCGCACGCCGGAGAAGACGAAGCCGGCGCGGACCACGCCGGTGAAGGCGGTGCGGAAGTAGGCGTAGCGGCTGAGCGGGAGGCCGGCGATCTCGACCTCCAGGTCCTTGGGGCCGGTCTGCGTGAGCTGGATGCTGCCGCCCTCGAAGAGGCGACCGTACAGGCGGTCGAACTGCTTGAACAGGATCAGCGGACTGAGCCCGCTCGCGCGCGCCGACTTCATCAGCGTGGCCAGGAACGTGCCCTGGATGCGGTCCCCCACGGCCTCACCCATCGCGACCTGCTCGGACAGCGGCAGGTTGATCGCCTCGCAGGCCTGGTAGTGCGCGAGCGCGATCTCGATCGGCATCCAGCTCGGCGCGAGCGACTCAGCGACCGCGGTGCGGTGGATAGGGTCCATGGCCCTGGACCAGGCGTCGAAGTGACCGCGCGAGCGCAGCGAGGCCAGCGACGACTGCAGCACGGTGGAGCGGATGGAGGTCGCGGCGCGAAGTGGCTGAGCATGCTTGATCAGCAGCTCGTTCATGGGGCTACCAGTTGACGGAGACGAACGGCGGTGCGGGCCGCGCGAACAGGTAGCCCTGCTGCAGCGTGCAGCCCAGGGAGTCGAGCGCCGCGGACTCGGCCTGGGTCTCCACACCCTCGGCGATCACATCGATGTGAAGGTCCTGCGCGAGCCGCACGATGGTGCGGATCAGGGTCTGCTTCATGGGCTCGCTGTCGACGTTGCGCACCAGGCCGAGATCGATCTTCACGTACTCGGGCTCGAGGATGGCGAAGCTGGTCAGGCCCGCGTAGCCGGCGCCCATGTCGTCGAGCGCGATGCGGAAGCCCAGCTCCTTGAGCGATGCCACGCGCGCACGCGCGTCCGGGATGCTCTCGAGCGAGGTGCGCTCGGTCATCTCCAGCACGATCTGCCCGGCGAACGAGGTGAGCGGCGAGCCGGGCTGAAACAGCGCGTCGTCCAGCAGCTCGTACGGGTGCAGGTTCAAGAACAGGAGGGAACCCTCGGGCAGGGCCACGCACAGCTGCGCTGCATGTCGGCGGACCACGCGGCCGACGGTGGTGATCATGTCGAGCGCCTCGGCCGCGCTGAACACCGCGCCCGGATGCGGTAGCTCGGTGCTCTTGGTGCGCAGCAGCGCCTCGTACGCGATCACCTGCCGCCCTTCGCGCCGAACGATCGGCTGGCAGGCGAGCCACGAGCTGTCGAGCGCGCTGAGCAGAGCCTCGCGCGTGGGCTCGTTCTGGCCACTGGTGATCAGGTGGCTGTAGGCGGCGCGTCGCACCTGCGCGAGTGCGCGTGCATGCACCGCATCGCTGGCCGCGCGCACGATCTCCGCGGGCGTGATCGGCTTGGTCAGGTAGCGGAACACGCCGACGTCGATGCTGCCGATCGCGGTGTCGACGGCGGGTGCGCCGGTGATCACGAGGATCGGCAGATCCGGGTCGCGCTCGCGCACGCGGCGCATGAACTCGAGGCCGGGCATGCCAGGCATCGCCAGGTCCGTGATGATCGCGTCGACCTTCTCGGTCTCGAGCAACGCGAGAGCTTGCGTGCCGCTCTGCGCGTCGATCGCGCGGTAGCCTGCGCGACCGAGCGCGCTGGCCAACAGCCGCAACATCGCTGGATCGTCGTCGACCGCAAGGATGCTGGCTGTAGGGCCGCGTTCTGTCGCAGTGCGCCCCGGTTGTGCATGCCCCATGTCCTGACCATTGTCACACGACTGCCGCGCGCTCTGAAAGGGCATGACTGCGCGCTGGCCTGCACATTCTGATCTGAAGCCAGGTACGATGGCGTGCGGAGGGCGGGGTGTCCGATCGGGAGTCGAACGACGCAGACGTAAAGCGCGACTCTACACATCCGCTCTTGCTCGAGAGCTCGTCCCTATTGGAGGAGGCGCAAGCACTCGCGAACCTGGGTACTTGGGTGCTCGACCTCGCTGGCGGCAGCGAAGAAGTCTTCTGGTCGCGCGCCATGTATCAGATCTTCGGTTACCCGCCCGGCATGCGGATCACACTGGAGAGCTATTACCGATGTGTGCCGCCGGACGACCTCGAGCGCATCCAGGTCCAGATCCGCGACGCCATGCAGCACGGCAGCTCTTGGGAGGTCGAACACAGATTGCTGCGGGCGGACGGCGGTCTGCGCTGGATCTTCGCGCGCTCGCGCATCGTGCGGGACGCCCGCGGCAAGCCGCAGCGTGTGATCGGCGTGGTGCAGGACGTGACGGAGCGAAAGTGGGCGCTCGACGAGCTACGCGCGAGCGAGGAGCGCGCTCGCCAGCGTGCGGCGCTGGTCGAGTGGTCGCGCGAGGCGATCATCGGCCTGGAGCCCGACGGTACGATCACCAGCTGGAACGGCGCCGCCGCACGGCTGTTCGGCTACGCCGAGCAAGAGGTCTTGGGCCGCTCGATCACGCTGATCGTGCCGGATGCGCTGAGCCTGGAAGAGACGCAGGCGCTGACGCGGGTCGCGCGCGGCGAGAACGTCGAGCACGAGACCATCCGTCGCCGCAAGGACGGCGGCAAGGTCGAGGTCGGTGTGGTGATGTCGCCGATCCGCGGCTCGGACGGCGAGGTGCGCGGCATCTCCGAGATCGCGCGTGATCTCAGCGAGCAACGCAAGGCCGAGCGCGCGCTCAAGCGAGCGGACGCGCAGCTACGCGAGGCCCAGAAGATGGAGGCGGTGGGCCTGCTCGCGGGCGGCATCGCACACGACTTCAACAACTTGCTGTCCGCGATCGTCGGCTACACGGAGCTGGTGCTCGACACGCTGCCGTCCGGGGATCCGATCCGCAACGACATCATCGAGGTGCGCAAGGCGGGTGCGAGCGCGGTCAGCCTCACGCGGCAGCTGCTGGCGCTGAGCCGGCGTCAGGTGCTGCAGCCGCGCGTGCTCGACCTGAACCAGGTGGTGCAAAACCTGGAGCGCATGGTGCGGCGGCTGGCCGGTCCGAACCTGGGCCTGAGCTTCGACCTGGCCCCGGATCTCGGTCGCGTCAACGCGGACCCGGGGCAGCTGGAGCAGGTGATCATGAACCTGGTGCTCAACGGCCGGGATGCGATCACGGACTGCGAGGGCGAGGGCACGCTGACCATCTCGACCGCCAACGTGCTGCTGGACAGCCAGGCCGCGGAAGCGCTGGCGGCCAAGCCCGGCGACTTCGTGATGCTCGCGGTCAGCGACACCGGCGTCGGCATGGATGAGGCGACCATCGCCCGCATCTTCGAGCCGTTCTTCACCACCAAGGAGAAGGGCAAGGGCACCGGCCTGGGTCTGTCGACGGCGCTCGGCATCGTGCAGCAGTCGGGCGGCGTGATCGGTCTGGACAGCCGGCCCGGCGAGGGCACCACCTTCCGCGTCTATCTGCCGCGCACGCAGCGAGAGCTGCAGAGCATGTACTCCGTGCCGCCGCAGCGGCTGAGCCACCGCAGCTGGGAGACCATTCTGCTGGTGGAGGACGACGATCAAGTGCGCACGCTCGCACGTACCGCGCTGCGACGGCAGGGCTACCAGGTGCTGGAGGCGGAGCACGGCGAGCAGGCGCTGACGCTCTGCGAGCAGCACGTGGGCAACATCCACCTGCTGCTGACTGACGTGGTGATGCCGCGCATGGGCGGCCGCGAGCTGGCCGAGCGACTGGCCGCGCTGCGCCCGGACATGAAGGTGCTCTACATGTCCGGCTACGCGAACGACGACATCCTCACCCGCGGCATCCTGACCGACGAGGTGACCCTGCTGCAGAAGCCGATCACGCCGAGCTCGCTGGCCCGCAAGGTCCGCGAGGTCCTCGACACGCCGTGATCAGCGCGGGGCCGTCGCGACGACGTTCAGGACGTCGGTCATGTACGCGGTTGGGTCCTGCTCGTTGAGCGTGCGCGCGCCGAGGGTGCCCTGCAGCGTGGCGACCGCGGGGCGGTTGAGGTTGAGGTAGCGCGTGATGTCGTAGTGGTCGCCGTTGGGCGTCTGCGAGCGCGCGGACGAGCGAGAGGCCTCTTCCGTGGGCACCCACTGCACGGTCAGGTCCAGCGCGATCGGCGCCCCCGCACGGCAGGTGAACTTGTGGTCGATCTCGACGCACTCGCGGGTCGTGAGCGTCCTGGTGACCCGCCGGGTCGACATCGCGTCGAGCGTGAGGGGCACCTCCGGGTTGGCGTCGAGCAGACGAAGCTCCCCACCCGAGCGCGTGATCTTGCCGGCGGTGCAAGCGTCCTCCGAGGAGTACTGGACGAAGATCAGCTTCGAGTTGACCGGGGCGGCAGGTGGGTCCTGCTGCTTGAGGCGCCCGACGTTGATCAGCAGCGTGACGTTCAGGCAGCCGCCGTTGCCGAGGGAGTACTGGCTGAAGCCGCCGGTACTGCGGACGCGCTGGATCAGCGTGTTGGCGGGCAGCGCCTCCAGCTCGTCGATCTCGGGATCGGCGAGCGCGCTGGAGCTGACGAGCGTGGCGAGCAGCGTGGCAGAGGCGAAGTAGGTGCGAAGATGACCCATGCAAGTTCCTTTCGGGAAGGCCGGCATCTTCGTGGGTAACTCTCGAGTAGCGGGAGCGAATTCACCACTCGCCCTGGTTGGGCATGCTCTTCCACGGTTCGGTGGGAGGCAGCGCGGCGCCCCGCTGCAGCAGCTCGACCGAGATCTGATCGGGGCTGCGCACGAAGGCCATGCGGCCATCGCGCGGCGGACGCAGGATGGCGACGCCGCCGTCGAGCAGGCGCTGGCAGGCGGCGTAGATGTCGTCGACCTCGTAGGCGAGGTGACCGAAGTTGCGACCACCCGCGTAAGGCGAGGCCTGGTCCCAGTTGTAGGTGAGCTCGATCTCGGCGGGGTCGCCCGCGTGGCCGCTCGACAAGAAGACGAGCGTGAAGCGCCCGGCCTCGTTCTCCTTCCGCCGGACCTCGCGCAGGCCGAGCTTGGCGCAGAAGAAGTCGAGTGCCGCATCGAGGTCTTGGACCCGGATCATCGTGTGGAGGAACCGCATGGAGGGCAGGTTAACACCCCGACGGATCGCCGGAAGGGCGCGACGGATCGTCTTGGGGCGTCTTCAGAACAACAAAAGTAGAGCCGGGCCGAAGGCGCGGAAGTCGGTGCCGGTGATCCCGAAGTAGGTGAGCTCGGCGCCGATCGCGAACGTGGTCCCGACGTGGATCATCACGCCGCCGCCACCGACGTAGGCGGCTCCGACGCTGGAGGGATCGCTGAGGTAGCCGGGTCCGACGCCGCCGACGAGGTACGGGCCAACGGGTCCGATCGGCAGCGTGACGCGGCCGGTGGCGAGTGCGGTGAGTGCGTAGTAATCGGCTGGAAAATAGGCTCCAACGCGCATTCCGGGCGCGAGCACCAGCGGCCCGACTTCGAAGCCGTAGCGCACGTCGCCGGCGATCGAGAAGCCCACGTCGCCGTCGCTGATCAGCAAGCCGGGGGCGATCGAGAAGCGCCAACCCGTGTTGTAGGCAGTGACGATGTCGCGCGCCGATTGTGCGCGACCAGCCGACGGAAGGATCACGCAGAGCACCACCACGAGCGACGCGAGCTTCATGATCCTTAGCGTCGTCGCGTTAGTTTCTTGCGCAAGGAGACTGGTAACGCGCTCGCTGTCTGCGTAAGCTCGACGTATGGCCGCTAAGAAGAAGAAGTCCGCAAAGAAGAAGTCCACCAAGTCCGCCGCGAAGAAGGCGCCCGCGAAGAAGGGCACCAAGAAGTCTTCGACGAAGAAGGCGGCGAAGAAGTCTTCCACCAAGAAGGCTTCCAAGAAGGCGTCGAAGAAGGCCACCAAGAAGGTGACCAAGAAGGCGTCGAAGAAGAAGGCGTCCGCGCCGCTCGTCGCGACCAAGGTCCGCAAGGTCGCCAAGAAGGCGCTCAAGCAGGTCGAGGCCGGCGCCGCCGAGCTCCTCGAGGGCGCCGCGGACCTCCTCAAGAAGAAGAGCAAGCGCTGAGCGTCCGCCCCCCGTCGCGCCGCCCTCACGGGTGAGCGTGTTCACAAGGGGGCCGCTTGGTTCCGAGTTTCACCCAACGTCGCGCGCCAGTAGGCTCGCGCGAAGCACCAGTTTAACCAGTCTGAGTTGGCTTAACGCAGTTCAGTCAGGCGCGCGCAGCACGAACGTGCGCTCGACCTTGCCGAAGCGACTGAAGCCGAGGATCAGCGCCGGGCGATGCCGCACGTACGTCGAGCCTTCGGCGCCCACCTCGTAGTACCAGTCCTCATCGTCGAAGCCGCGCTTGGCGCAGATGGGATGGCGGCCGCACGGCTCGCCCTCGCGCCCGAGCGCCTTGGCGACCTCGCCGCGCGTCATCTGATGGAGGAACTTCTCGCTGCTGACCTGCTCGACCAGCGCGCCGTTCTCGCTGTTCTGAGCCGTCGACGCGACCGGTGCGTCGAGCGCGCTGGCTAACTTGGGGAGAGTTTCGGCGGCACCGGGGCCGTGCGCGCAGGCGCCGAGCACGAGCGCCGCGAGGCTGGATGAGATCATGCGCATGCTCGGGATCGTACCCCGAGCGCATGCGCGGACAGGCGTGTACCTTCGCAGCACGATGAAGCAAACAGGCAAACGAGTGGAGGCCAGCCTGACCGCGCAGTGGGTCGCCGCCGCGCGCACGCTCGGCGGGTTGCTGCCCAACGAGCTGGTAATCGCACGCGATCCCTTTGGCATCGGCTTCGCGCAGGGAGGCACGCGCAAGTTCGCGGAGCTGCTGATGTCGCAGCCGCTGCTCTCGCGCTTCGTGCTGCCGCACAGCGGACACCTGACGGCGTTCTTGCTCTGGATGCAGCTGCGCACGCGGGCGCTCGACGACATCCTGCTGGAGTTCGTGCGCGGCGGTGGCCGGCAGGTGGTGCTGCTGGGCGCCGGCTACGACTGCCGTGCGCTCCGCTTCGCGGCCGAGCTCGCGGGCGCCACCGTGTTCGAGGTCGACCACCCGGCCACCCAGGACGTGAAGACCCACAAGCTGCCCGTCGAGAGCTTCCACAACCGCGTCGTCTACCTGCCGTTCGACTTCGAGAAGGACGCGCTCGACACGCTGCCCGCGCGGCTGCACCAGGAGGGGCTCGACGCCAGCGCGCCGGTGCTGACGATCTGGGAAGGCGTGACCATGTACCTGAGCGAGCCCGCGATCGACGCCGCGCTCGCCGCGATGCGCGCCTTCAGCAACGACTCGCGGCTGGCGATGACCTACATCGACAAGCGCGCGCTGGAGAAGCCGTCGACCGGCATCGCGCTCAGCTCCAGCATCGTGAAGCGGGTCGGAGAGCCGTGGCGTTTCGGCTGGGTACCGTCCGCGCTGCCGACCTGGCTGCGCGGGCGCGGCTGGTCCGTCGTGTCCGACGAGAGCGACGCGGACCTGGCGCTGCGCCTGTTGCCGGCTAGGATGCATCGCCACTTCGCGAAGGCGGACCGGCGGCTCGCGCTCGTCCAGGCGAGCTGACCCGCCCGCGTGCTTGCGGCAACGCGCGCACAGAGCCGCCGATTCCCTCGCACCGTGTGAGCCGCTCCGTACACACGGGCGTGGCATGGACCGCAGGCCGTGCGTGTTAGGCTGATCAAACGATGGCGCGCAGTGCCCTGAACAATCGTGACGACGCCGCGAGTCCTGTCGCCGATGCCGCCGCCGAGCGCGCCATTCGCGTCGCACGTGCCCTGGTCGACAACGTCGGTCAGGTACTGCAGGGCAAGCGCGAGGCGGTGGAGCTGGCGGTCACCGCGTTGCTCGCGCGCGGTCACTTGCTGGTGGAGGACGTGCCGGGCGTGGGCAAGACCACGCTCGCGCGCGCGCTGGCATCCTCGCTCGGGGTCGGCTTCACGCGCCTCCAGTTCACCTCCGACTTGATGCCGGCCGACGTGCTCGGCGGCAACGTGCTGGACAACGGCGCGTTCCGCTTCCGGCCGGGCCCCGTGTTCACGCACGTGCTGCTGGCCGACGAGATCAACCGCACCACGCCGCGCACGCAGAGCGCGCTGCTGGAGGCGATGGACGAGCAGCGCGTCTCCATCGACGGCGTCACGCACTCGCTGGAGCAGCCGTTCTTCGTGCTGGCGACCCAGAACCCGGAGGAGTTCTACGGCACGTACCCGCTGCCGGAGTCGCAGCTCGACCGCTTCTTGCTGCGCATCCACGTCGGCTACCCGGCGCACGAGGTCGAGCGTCAGATCCTGATGTCGCGTCGCGGACGTGATCCCACCGAGGGCATGCCCACGGTCGCCACCAAGGAAGACCTGATCGCCGCGCAGGCCGTCGTCGATGAGGTGCGCGTCGAGGACGACGTCATCGACTACCTGCACAAGGTGGTGCTCGCCACGCGCCAGACCAAGCTGCTCGCGCTCGGTGCCTCCACACGCGGTGCGCTCGCCTTCGAGCGAGCCCTGCGCGCGCGGGCGCTGGTCTCCGGCCGTACCTACG
>JBEVNG010000401.1:0-6823 GCA_040508235.1 Polyangiales bacterium
CAGAGCGACAGCAGGATGACCTTACGGTGCAGGTTGTAGCCGACCTTCAGGGCCTCCTTCTCCTCGTGCGACGCCTGGTTGTGCACGTCGTACGCCTTGGGCTCGAAGAAGAAGTGTCCAATCTGGCGCGTGATCATCGCGACGATCCAGCCGCAGAACGCGCCGATCACCGGATGCGTGAACAGCAGCACGTACGTCGCGATGAAGGTCAGCGAGCTGAGCAAGTGCAGCGACTGGTTGATTCGATTGTGGTGGTAGAAGCGATGGTCGTCCCAGCGCTGCTCCTGCAGCATCTCGTAGAAACTCATGCACCCTCCTCGAGCACTTCGCGGGTTATCAGGTGGCCCTGTCTAACACGAGTCTCCGCGCGATCCCTCCGCGCGAACGCCATCCAAGTGCCATGACACCAGCATTTCGCACTGGCGATCCACGCGCGTTTCCCCGCTTTCACAGAACGAGCGTGGCTCCCTCGCACACCGGGAACGTGCGCCTACTTCCCTCCGCGTGGGCAAGCGCGCACTCTGGTTCGTGGGAGCTTTGTTTGCGCTCTCGGTGCTCGCCGCGAGCGGCATGATGTATCTGCTGAAGTCCGAGCGCGGTAACCGTTCTCTCTGCGATTTCGTGGCCCGCAAGGTGAGCGGCACCTTCCAGGGGCGACTGGAGATCGACCACATCGACGACCTGCGGCTCGACATGCTCGACGCGCGCGGGGTGCGCTTCATCCCGCCCAAGGGCGGTCCGCCCGCCATCGACGCCCCGCACGTGGTGTTGACGCTGAGCCCCTCGAAGATGCTGCAGGGCGAGTTCGGCTGGACGCGTGCGGTCGTGGACCACCCGCAGGTGCGCGTCACCGAGTACGAGAACGGCAAGACCAACATGGAGGAGCTGTTCGCCTCGCCGCCCAAGCCCGAGGGCGAGACGAAGCCCAAGAAAGACAGCAAGCCGATCGCGATGGAGAACATGGTCACCAACCAGG
This sequence comes from Polyangiales bacterium, assembly GCA_040508235.1. Lineage (GTDB taxonomy): Bacteria > Myxococcota_A > Polyangia > Polyangiales > DASUME01 > DASUME01. The sequence continues at coordinate 977 of JBEVNG010000401.1, forward strand.
CCAAGCTCTGGATCGGCGGCGGTTCCCTGCCCGACATGTACCTGAGTGAGATCGACGGCATCATGCGCATCGACATCGACGGCAGCAACGCGGTCCTGCGCTTCGACGACTACAAGGGCCGGCTCGACGGGCTGCCCAGCGGTCACCTCGACTTCGCGGACGTCAAGGGTCAGGTCTGGACCTCGGGCAAGCGCCTGCTGCACTTCGACGGCGACGGCAAGAACAAGGGCCAGCCGGTCGTGTTCGGGCTCGACATCTCCACCAAGCCGACCGACGTCCAGATCGAGGCCGAGTTCGAAGAGATCGGCATCGGCTCGCTGGCCGCCCGCATGATGGCCGCGTGGAGCAAGTTTTCCCCGGGCATCGACGTCAAGGTTCGGCAGCGCTCGAACTGAACCGGCTTGTCGAGACTACCCCGTCGCGGGTAAACGACGTGCATGCGTCTTGCAGACCGTCGCGTGCTCGTCACCCACGCCAACCGCTACATGGGCCCCGCCATCGTGAGTCTGTTCCGTGACGAAGGCGCCGAGGTGCTCGAGGACGTCGACCCGCTGACCGAGCCGGGGGCCTGCGACGACCTGATCGCCCGCGTCGGGGAGCTGGACGTGCTCATCGCCAACCTGGCCCATCCGCCGCGCGCCAGCTCGGTCAGTAAGATTGCGGACGACGAGTGGCACGCCCTGTTCGACCACCTGGTGCACCCGCTGATGAAGCTGGTGCGTGCGGTCGCCCCGGCGATGATCGCGCGCGGCAGCGGCAAGCTGGTCGCGATCACCAGCGCCGCCCCCATGCGTGGCATCCCGGACGCCAGCGGCTACTGCGCCGCCCGTGGCGCCCAGAACGCGTTCGTGCGCGCGGCCGGCCTGGAGCTCGCCCCCCACAACGTGCAGTTCAACGCCGTGGGGCAGAACTACGTGCGCAACCCGACCTACTACCCCGAGGGTCTCGTCGACACGCCGCGCTTCGCCAAGCACCTCGCGCGCAACGTGCCGTCGCAGCGCGTGGCCGAGGGCTGGGAGAGCGCCGAGCTCGCGCTCTTCCTCGCCTCCGACAAGAGCGACTTCATGGTCGGCCAGGTCATCCCGTTCTCCGGCGGCTGGGTCACCTGAGTCATTTTCGGCTCGAAAAGAGCCGCCCACGCATGTGAAACGAGGCGCAGACATCCTCCCTCGAAACCCGGAGGATGAATGTCTGCAGACAGCTCGCGGCGGGACTTCTTGATGGGCGCGGTGGCGATGGGCAGCCTCGGCGCGGCGGCGAGCGCCAACGCGCAAGCGACCCCAGCCGCCGCACCCACGCGCACCACGCTCAGCCATCACTACGTGCCGGCCAACGCGAACACGGTGCACTGGGGCTACTTCAGCAAGAAGCTGAAGCCGGTGGTCGAGGTGCAGTCGGGCGACTTCGTCACCGTGGAGACGATCACCCACCATGCGAACGACGACTTCGAGCGCATGATCAAGGGCCATCCGGGCATCGAGAGCATCTACCACTGGGACAAGACCAAGAAGGGCGTCAACCGGCGCGGCGCGGGTCCTGAAGATGCAAAGTTGTTTGGTCGCGGCGCGGGCGAAGGCCTGGGCGTGCACATCTGCACCGGCCCGGTCGCCATCAAGGGCGCGCAGCCGGGCGACGTGCTGGAGGTGCGCATCCTCGACGTTGCGCCGATCGCCTCGGCCAACCCCAAGTACAAGGGCAAGGCCTACGGGAGCACCGCCGCGGCCTGGTGGGGCTTTCACTACAAGGACATGATCGAGGAGCCCAAGCAGCGCGAGGTGATCACGATCTGGGAGGTCGATGCCACCGGCGAGCGCGACTACGCCAAGGCGCTGTACAACTTCAAGTGGACGCCCCAGACCGATCCGTTCGGCGTGGTGCACAAGACCATCGACTACCCCGGCGTTCCGGTCGACCACAAGACCATCAAGGAGAACTGGGGCATCCTCAAGAACGTGCGCGTGCCGGTGCGGCCGCACTTCGGCGTGATGGGCGTGGCGCCCAAGGAGGCCGACATCGTCGACTCGATCCCGCCCAGCTACACCGGCGGCAACATCGACAACTGGCGCATCGGCAAGGGCGGCACGATGTACTACCCCGTGGCGGTCGACGGAGCGCTGTTCTCGATGGGTGACCCCCACGCGGCGCAGGGCGACAGCGAGCTGTGCGGCACCGCCATCGAGTGCTCGCTCACCGGCACCGTGCAGCTGATCCTGCACAAGGCCAAGGACCTCGTGAAGACGCCGCTGGAGGCCCTCCAGTTCCCGATGCTGGAGACGCAGACCGAGTACCTGGTGCACGGCTTCAGCTTCGCCAACTACCTGGGTGAGCTGGGCGACAAGGCGCAGAGCGACATCTACGGCAAGTCATCCGTCGACCTCGCCCTGCGCGATGCCTTCCGCAAGATGCGTCACTTCCTGATGACCACCCAGGGCCTGAAGGAAGACGAGGCCGTCGCCCTGATGTCGGTGGGCGTCGACTTCGGCATCACGCAGGTCGTCGATGGCAACTGGGGCGTGCACGCGATCGTAAAGAAGGCGCTATTCAGCAACGACTAGCTCGCTCACGAACGCGATCGGGTTGGCGAGGTGGTTGTAGTTGGGCGACAGCTGCGTCACCTCGCGGTGAATCTGCTCGAACTGCTCGCGCGTGCCGTTGCCGCGCACCTTCACGGTGTACTTGATGTGGCCCGCGTGCGGCTGCACGTGGGGGTCGAGCCCGAACGCGCCGCGCAGGTCGAGCGAGCACGCGGTGTCGATCTCCAGCGCCTCCAGCGTGATGCCCGCCTTGGTCGCGCCCGCCACGAAGCCCACCGACATGCACGCGGCCAGCGCGGCCAGCAGCAGGTCCTGCGGGTTGGGCGCGCTGTTCTCGCCCAGGATCTCGACCGGCTCGTCGGCCTCGATCTGGTGGCGACGCAGGATGGTCTGCCCGCCGAGGTCATAGCTGCTGATCTCGGTGCTCGACTTGAGCCGCCCCTGCCAGCGCGTCTTGGCGCGGAAGGTGACCGCGGCGAGGCCGGGGTTGGCGATCAAGCCCTCGGCGGCGGTCTGGAGCGCGACGAGGTCGATGCCGTTGAGCACGCTGGGAAGGTTCTGGGCGGGGGTATTCATGGTCTCTCCTTTGGTTTCACTGAACTTGCTGGCGGCCGCGCGCAGTCGTGGCTCCGTGCCGGGACTGAGCTCGCGAACGAGCGCGACGAAGTTGGGCTGGCTCATGCCCGAGCCGAGGAACGTGAAGCGACAGACCGCGAGCTGATCCGCGAACAGCAGCGCGCGCTCGTGCTCGCCGAGGCGACGTGCGGCGCGCTCGAAGCTGGCCAGGTCGAGCTTCACTTGCTCGATCAACAGTCCGTCGAGCGCCTGCACGATCGAGAAGTAGTCGTCGATGCCGCTGGCCAGCTCACGCGGGCCGAGCTCGCTGGCCAGCTCGCGCACGATCAGCTCGTCGAGCCGGGCGTGCTGGCACTCCTCGCGGTAGTGGTGCTTGAGCAGCGAGCGAAAGTGCACGTCGAGCGGCTCGTCGACGCTCTCCAGGAAGTGCCGCTGCGTCATCCACTCGACGTGCAGGATCGCCAGCGCTACGCCGAGCGGCGCATGCGCGAGCACCGCATCGGCGATCGCATGCGCCGGGCCGACGCCCTCGCACGGCGAGCCGAAGCCGCGCGCGAACTCCTGGGCAAAGCGCTCGAACAGGGCGATGTGCTTGGCCTCCTCGCCCGCGAACTGCAGCAGCGCCCGCGCCCGCTCGCCGCGGAGCGCGGGGCGAACGTGGTCGACCACGAACGGCAGGATGAACTGCTCGACCAGCCCAAACATGTGCAGATAGGCGTGGCCGCGGATCTGGTTGAGCGTGCGCCGCTCGTCCGCGCTCAGGAAGGGCAGCTGTCCACCCGCCAGCGCGGCGGGCATGAACGGCCGGCCGAAGTCGAGCGTCGCGCCCGCGCCCAGCACGTCCTCGAGCCGGAACGCGACTCGCTCACTGGTGGCCAACAGGCCGGCATAGCTTTGGTTTTTCATTGGGCTGGCTCCTCCGGGTACGAGGAGCAGCCTGCCGGGCGCGCGTTGGAGCGAGCGTGGAAGCCAGCGTTGAATCAGCCCAGCGGGTTCAGCCCACTGTCGCGGTCCAGATGCGCACGTACGGGATCTGGGCACGGTCGCTGGCCTGGCGCACCGACTCCGCGTCGGGGGCCGTGTACACGCAGATCATGCGCTTGCGATCGAGCGACATGTACGAGCACACGCGCGTGACGTTCAGCCGGCCGTAGCAACCGCCGGCACGCTCGGCCATCGCATTTAGTTGCTCATCGGTCACCGGCTCGGCGAACTCTCGCTCGACCATCACGTGTTCCATCGACGCACCTCGAGCGCTTGCGCGCGTAGACCCAGCGCCCGCGCGGAGCCGTGCGTCAGCGCCTGCAGCGAAGCACGTTCCTCCGCGCCGGACAGCACCAGTACCGCACGCGCGATCATCAGCTCGCTGCCACGTCCCACCGCCTCGGCCAGCACCAGCGCTTCACGCGCCTTGGTCGCCGCCAGCGCGAGCTCTCCGCGCGCCAGCGCCAGCTGCGCCCAGTGCAGCAGCAAGCGCGAGCTGCGATGTTTGGCGTCCGCCAGCGTGAGTGCGTGCATCGCCCGCGCGAGCTCGTCCGCATCGGCGCGACCGAGCGCGTGGCGCGTCAGCGTGCGCAGCGCGAGCGCGAACGGCAGCTCGCTGCCACTGCGCGCCTCCGCCAGCGCCACCATCAGCGTCGGCGTGTCCTCGCCCGGCCGCCCGCGCGCCAGCTCCAGCTCCACCAGCAGCTCCAGCGTGAAGAACTCCAGCAGCCGATCGGCCTGCGCCCTGGCGCGATCGCGCGCGTGCGAGAGTGCGACCTCCGCCGCGTCGAGATCACCTCCGTAGAGCTCGAGCGCGCCACGGCACAGCGACACCTCCGCCAGGTCCGGCAGCCCTTCCGCGATCAGCGCCTCGGCCTCCGACACGAAGGCCTCGGCGTCGGTGAGGTCGCGCTCCAGCGCGATCAGGCAGTGCGCGGCATCGGCCAGCCCGCGTACACGCTCGTCCGGCGCGGCGAGGCGGCTGCAGCGCTCGGCCTCCAGGGAGTAGGTGCGCGTGTCGACGACCTCCCCGCGCTCCCAGCGCAGGAACGCCTGCAAGTAAAAGCCGCGCCGCGCGCAGGCGAGCTCGGACATCGCGAGCGCTTGCACCGCCAGCTCGCCGAGGCGACGCGCGAACGCCTCCGGATCGTCCGGGCGGCGTGCGAACAGCGCCAGCTCGTGCAGCTCCAGCTCCAGCAAGCAAGCCTCCGGCTGCGGCAAGCCCGTCACGTACGTGAGCCCGCGCTGCGCCAACGCCAGCGCCTCCGCGCTCGCCAGCAAGCCCAGGCAGCGCCGACCTGCCGCGAGGCACGCACGCACCGCCATGGAAGCTTGTCCCGCCAACACCGCGTGATGCGCCAGCTCGCCCGCGTCGTCGGTGTGACGCGCGACCTTCGTGTGCATCAAGCGCCGACGAGGGCCCGACATGCCGTCGTAGATCGCGCGCCGCACCAGCTCGTGCGCGAAGCGTGCGCTGTCGTGCTCCAGCGTGAGCCAGCCGAGTCGCGCCAGCTGCTCCAGCACCTCGAGGTACGGCTCGGCCTCCAGCGCCAGCAAGCCCTGCAGACGATCGACAGCGAACGAGCCGCCGAGCACGCTAGCCCAGCGCAGCACGTCCGCCAGCTCGGCGGGCAGGCGCTCCAGCCGCTCGCGCACCAGCCGCGCAAGGCTGCCCGCCGCTCCGTCCGCGCGCGCGAGCTCCAGCGCAAACAGGGGATTGCCGCCGCTCTCGCGATGGATGCGCTCCGCTTGC
>JBEVNG010000422.1:0-4013 GCA_040508235.1 Polyangiales bacterium
GGTCATCGACGCAGGTCTGGTCCGTCAGACGCGTTATCACGCGGGGCGCGGCTTCCTGGCGCTGGGTCCAATCGCCGAGGACAGCGCGGCGCAGCGTACGGGTCGCGCGGGTCGTACGGCGCCGGGGGTCTGCTATCGGCTGTGGAGTCCGTCCGCGCAGCTCGCGGCCACGACGCTGCCGGAGATCCACCGCGAGTCCCTGGTCCCGCTCGTGTTGACGGCGGCCGCCTGGGGCGAGCGCGTCGAGACGCTGCGCTTGCTGGATCCACCCAAGCCGTACGCTCTCGACGCGGCACGCCAGGACTTGCGGGCGTGGCACGCGCTCGCGAGCGACGACACGCTCAGCGACAGCGGCCGGGGTCTGTTCGCGCTGCCCATCGCGCCGCAGCACGCGCGCCTGCTGTTGGCGGCGCGTACGGAAGGCTGCCTCGACGCGATGATCGATCTGGTGGCCGTGTTGTCGGTGGGCCGCCCCCTGTTCGACGCGAGCGGGGGCGAAGAGCTACGCCTTGCCGGCTGCGATGCGAGCGCCGCGATTGGTGCGCTGCGCGCGGAGGACGCGACGGAGCATGGCGTGTCGAGCTTCGTGCTGCGCGAGGCGCGCTCGGCGCGCAAGCGTCTGCGCAAGGCGGAGGGGCTGCCCGACAGCGCTCCTAGCGCGGCACCGTTCGACCGTGATGCGCTGGTGCGTGCGGCGATCGCCGCCGACCCGCGCATGGTCCACGTGGCGCGTCCACGCGGGCGCGAGCTGTTCTTCAGCAACGGCGGCACGGAGCTGGAGCTGGCGCGCGAGAGTGCCGTGCAGAACGTGCGCGGCGTGGAGGCCGTGGTGGTGCTGGACTCGCGTGCGCTCGGTGCGGGCCGCGACGCGCGTGTGCTGGTCACCTGCGCGATGGCGGTGCCGCTCTCCGTGCTGGCGCGCGCCGGGCTCGGACAAGATCGCCTGGCCTCGGTGCACGTGGAGAAGAAGCGCGTGTCGGCGCGCATCGAGCGCGTGTTCGCCAACCGCGTGATCGCCGAGCGCGAGGAGGTGCCGCAGGGCGAGCTCGCGCGCGCCGCCTTTTGCGAGCTGCTGGAGCGAGGCAGCCTGTTTCGCACCGCCGTCGAGGCGACGCGCGAGCGCTTGGTGCGTGCGGAGCTGGCCGCGTGGCTGCTCACGCGTGGGCACCCGGCCGGTGTGCGCATCGAGGGCATGGACGTGCCGTTGGCCCAGTGGTTGGAGCGCAAGGTCGAGCGCCTGGGGCTCGGCAGCGGAGACGAGCTCGCGCTGCTCTCGGCCGAGGACTTCCTCGCGCCCGACCTACCGTACGAGACGGCCAGCGCCGTGGATGCGGACTACCCACTGCGCGTCAGCCTGGGGGATGTTACCTATCGCGCGGAGTACGAGCTCGCGCAGAACCAGGTGACCTTACGGTTCCTGAAGGGCAGCCGCAGCGAACCTCCGCCGCTGTCCTATCTGCCCAAGTTCCCCGGCCTCCGCATCTGCGTCGAGAGCCGCAGGGGTGTCACGGTGCTGCGCCCGCGAGGCTAGCCGTTCGTCCGAGCTCCCGTCCGGCTCGTGCTAACGAGGGGGCGATGCCCAAGCAGAACAGAGAAGTGGCGCCGGGGCCGAAGGCTGGCTTCGTGCGTTGTGGCGAGAGCCTGCTGGCGATCCCCGCGGGCTGGGTGCTGCTGCCGCCCGGCGATCCGGGGCTCACGCGCCGCGTGAAGAAGGCCGGCCCCGTCTGGACGATGCACGAGAAGAAGGGGCGCAAGCTTTTCTCGCTCGGCCTCTACGCACCGGCCGAGCGCATCGACGCGATCCGCGCAGAGCTGGAGGTCGAGCGCGCCGACCCCGCGTACGCACGCAAGCTCGAGCGCGCCGCCGACAAGCGCAACGTGGAGCAGGCCAGCTACCAGGAGGACTTCCACGACAGTGTTCGCAAGTTCCTCGCCTTCGCCCGCGCGCACGAACAGCTCGCCCAGCGCGTGGCGCAGGCCATCACGGCGCACGCCACGCCGGTGGGCAGCGGCACCGTGGCGCGCACCAAGCGTATCCCCATCGAGCAGCGCGCCGAGGCGGCGACCATCGCCTGGCTGCGCCACGCCACCACCGGCTACGACAACATGGAGATCCCGCGCGTGAAGGGCATGCGTCGCGAGGTACGCCGGATGCTGGCCGAGCGCTCACGCCTGCTGCTCGCGCGCTATCGACGCGGGGAGTCGATCGCTGCCGAGAGCTGTCTGCTGCACCGCGCGCTCGCGAAGAAGCTATAGTTCCCCAGGCATGTGAGGAGCTCCCGATGTCCCAACAATTCGAGTTCGACCTCTTCACGATCGGCGCCGGGTCTGGCGGCGTCGCGGGTTCCAGGCGTGCGGCGGGCTACGGCGCGCGCGTAGGCATCTGCGAGGATGACCGCGTCGGCGGGACCTGCGTGCTGCGTGGATGCGTGCCCAAGAAGCTCCTGGTCTACGGAGCGCATGTCGCGGAGGAGCTCGAAGAAGCCAGGGGCTTTGGCTGGACGATCCCGACGCCCAGCTTCTCGTGGCCGGACCTGATCGCGGCCAAGAACCAGGAGCTCGACCGCCTCAACGGCATCTATCTGGGGCTGCTCCGCAAAGCCGGCGTGGAGATCCTGGAGGGCCGCGGCCGGCTGATCGACCGCAACACCGTGCAGGTCGGTGCGCGCACCATCACCGCCAAGCGCATCCTGGTCGCCACCGGGAGCCGACCCGTGCTGCCGCCGACCCCGGGCATCGAGCACGCCATCACCTCCAACGAAGCGCTCGAGCTGCCGCAGCTTCCCAAGCGAATCGTGATCGTCGGAGGTGGCTACATCGCGGTCGAGTTCGCCGGCATCTTCCACGCGCTCGGCGCCGAGGTGACGCTCGTCATCCGCGGCGACACGGTGCTGAAGGGCTTCGACGCGGACATCCGCTCGCACCTCACCGAGGAGCTCGTGCGCTCCGGCATGACCATCCTCGCGGGATCGTTGATCGACAGGATCGAGAAGGTGCAGGACGGAATCCGCGCGCATGTCCGCAACAGCTCCACCGTGCTCGAAGCAGACCACATCCTCTACGCGGTGGGCCGCGCACCCAACACGGATGGGCTCGGGCTGCGAGAGCTGGGAGTGCAGCTCGGCACCTTGAACGCGATCGAGGTCGACGCCTGGTCAAAGACCAACGTCGACGGCATCTACGCCGTGGGAGACGTGACCAACCGTCAGATGCTGACGCCGGTCGCCATCGCGGAGGCGCGTGCCTTCGCGGAGACCGAGTTCAACGACAACCCCACGCAGTTCGACGGCGCGCGCGCGCCGACCGCGGTGTTCAGCATGCCGCCGGTGGCGACGGTTGGCTTGAGCGAGCTGCAGGCGCGGCAGCAGGGCCACACGGTCGACGTCTACCACAGCCGCTTCCGCCCGCTGAAGCACACGCTGAGCGGCAGCAGCCGACGCGTGATGATGAAGCTCGTGGTCGACCGCGCCAGCGACGTGGTGCTCGGTTGTCACATGGTGGGCGCGGACGCCGCCGAGATCATGCAGGGCATGGCCATCGCGCTGGAGTGCGGAGCCACCAAGAAGCAGTTCGACCGCACCGTCGGCATCCACCCGAGCTCCGCCGAGGAGTTCGTGACCATGCGCGAGAAGTCAGCCTCCACCAGCGCGGAGGTCCCCGCCGAGGAGGTCCCCGACCGGCTGATGCCTGCGCCGTAACACTTGCCGGACAGGCGCGGGCGCGGACCAGCTACCACGTCTGAACTCGGGAGCTGTAGAGGGCACACGCGCAGCAAGGCGGCCGTGCTGGACGCCAACATCAAGTGGCTGGAGGCCCATGAGATCCACAGCGCCGTCACGGAAGGGCCCTACCCGCACGGCGAGGATCGCTTCGCGTGCGAAGGAAGAGTTCTTCTACGAGCTGGGCTGAGCGCGGCTCGCGTTCCAGCCGAGTGCGATCTGCTGGTTGAGTAAGTCGTGGGTCGCTTGGACGACGGCGCCGTCGACGGCATGGCCGAACGAGGCCTGGAGGCT
>JBEVNG010000428.1:0-13257 GCA_040508235.1 Polyangiales bacterium
CGCCGGCGTGCACGGCCTGGACCGTCACCTGCACCGCGCCCACGCAGTACGTGGCGACGCCGCGCAGCAGCACCAGCGATCGCGTCTGCGGGACCTGCCCAATGGGCAGCGAGACGTCGGCGGACAATCAGGCCGGCATGGGCGCGTGCACACCGGTGATGATCGATGCCGGCATGATGCCGGACCCCGATGCGGGAGCCGGCGACGCGGGCATGTGATCAGCGCAGGATCATCGCGAACGCGACGGCGGCGATGATCAGGGACACGGCGCCTAGCAGGATCACGGTGAGCAGCGGGGCGCGAGCGGGGGGTTGCACGCTCGCGCCTGGGTCGCGTGTTAGCTGGGCGCGGGTCTCGGTGGCTTCGGCGCTCTCGACGCTGAAGGCGTACTTGAAGACGGTGAGCGTGGCCTGCAGGTCCTTGCAGAGGCGCGCGTAGTCTTCGGCGCTGATGTCGAGCGGCTGGTTGAAGCGCTCTTCGTACTGCGCGCGCACGGCGGCGTAGCTGCGCAGCTCGACCGCGCGCTGGCTGGCGTCGAGCGAGCCGACCATCAACGGGGCGGCCTGGCCTTGCAGCGCGACCAGGCGGATGGTCTGGCGCGCGCGCTTGCCGCCGGCGGTGCTGGGGCCGTCGGGCTCGATGACCTCGAGCCTTCGCGGCGTGGTGCCGCCGATGGCGCGCTTGCCAAACGCGGCGTTCACCACCTCCGCGGCGTTGAAGCCTTCGCGCGCGTTGATGGTGTACGTGGCGGCGCGCTTGTCCTTCGCGATCGTGCCGCTCGCCGGTTCGTCCTGCCCGCTGCCCGTGTTTGCCTTGGTCTCCGCGCTCACGTCTCAACCTCGCTGCTGCTTCAAATTGGACGCCTGACCAACCCGTGCTGGCAAGTGCAAGCGCGCGGACAGGGCGCGAGCAGAGGTGTGTGCGGGACTCAGGCCACCGTGTGCGTGCGCGCGGCGAGACCGACGATAGGAAGCTTGGGGTTCGCGTAGCCGTGCCTTGGATCGATCTGCATGCGCGTGGAGCCAATGTCGTGCGTGACGCCCGAAGGTGTGTCGAGCGATGCGTTGCGCACGCCGAGCTCGGGCATGGCGAGGGATCGCGCGTCGATCAGCACCCCGAGGCTTCCGTTCAAGCGGCCGTCGATTTGCGCACCGGGGGCGCGGCCTCCGTGGGCACGAGCGTCAGCGTCTGCAGCAGGCCGTCGAGCAGAGCGGTCATCGCGCCGGTGCGTAGCTCGGCCAGTCGCTTGGCGAGCTGCAACATCACGAACTCGAGCGTGTGCTCGCGCATCACGGCGTCGTGGCCACGCTGGGCGTAGCTCTCGCGGACGGTGGGAGCGGCCAGCATGCCCTCGATCTCGGCGCGCATCGCGGCGGCATCCCCGGCGGGGGCGGTACGCAAGAGGTCGCGTGCCGCGAAGTCCGCGGCGATGCCGGGGATGGCCGTGATGAGCACCGGCTTGCGGCACGCCATCGCCTCCATCACCACGGTCGAGCCGGCGGAGTAGAGGTTCTCGCGCAGCGGCACCACCACCAGGTCGGCGTCGCGGTAGGCCTGGCGAAACTCGCGCCACGGAAGCGGCTTGACCGTCATGTTCGGCGGCAGCTGTTCGGGGAACGCGGCGCTCTTCTGCACGGCGTTGGGGGACATCGCGCAGACCAGCACGTCGACGTCGAGCCCGCGCACGGCCTCCGCCAGCGTGCGGTAGTCGCGCTGCTCCAGGCCGGGGGAGAAGATCAGCGGACGCTGCTTGGCGACGCCTGCACCCGGGCGGAAGAAGCGCGTATCCGTCTGCTCCGGCAGCACGAACACGCGCTCGACCGGCACGCTGGTGAGCGCGTGCACCAGGCCGCGCTTGTGCTCGTTGCTGACCACCACCAGGTCGACGCAGCGCGCGATCATGGGCATGCGCAAGAGCGCGCGCATGCGCTTGTTGTCGGGCGACATCAGGCTCAGGCCGAAGGCGGGCCGCTCGCGACGCAGCATGCTGACCAGCGGGAACGCCATCCCCTCCGCACCGAGCGCGAAGACCACGTCGTCGTCGCCGAGCGTCTTGACCACACGGCGCGCCATCGCCCAGTGCTCCGGCGTCGCCACCAGCGCGCCCAGCGCGCGGTCGAGCCAGGTGGGCTTCTCGCGCGACGGGTCGTACACGGTCGCATCCAGATCCCTGGCGAGCGTACGCATCGCATGGCGCGGGTTGTCGTCCGCGAGCGCACCTCGTTCCATGGCTTCCAGATCGAACGAGCGACTCAGCACGATGTGGAAGCGCTGGCGACGTTTGCTCTTCGGGTCCGTGCTCGCGTTCATGGCCTACCGCTCCGTCCTCGTCCTGTGCGCCGCGCGCGACGTCCCGAGCCGGAACCGTCGCGTGGAGACTTCCTCGACCTCCGCGCGGCGAACGACGGCAGCGCGTCACGGTCGAACTGCAAGCTACGGTCTCGCCCCAGCGAGCTCTTCCTACAGCCCATGGTACGGCGGACCTTCCAGAGATGTTCCGTCGCTTCACCCTGCCCGGTCAATGCAGTTTGCCGGCGCGTGCGCCCCGCGATCGCGGACGCATGGTCAGCGAGCAGACCAGTCCGCACGCGAGCACCTGACACTCAGAATGCGTCCCTGACCAGAACCTATGCATACCGCGACGAATGCTGTTTTCTCGGGCATCGGGCACGATCGCGGCGTCAGCGCGGTCTGTTCCTGTCCGCACTGGACACGTCGCGAATTCGCTCGTCACCTCCTGGCGTCGAGCCTCGCACCGACTCGCTGCAGCCAGCGTCTGCGACCGAGTGAGCCTTCGCGATCCGATCGTGGCGGCGCGTCGGCAGGCCGTTTGCTGCCTCACACGCCTCAGTTCAGCGCAATCCTTGCAGCCTTCACCGTCACCTCGGTGCCTCCTCCGACGTCGAGCTTGGTCGCCTTGAGCTCCGCGCTCGCGGGCTTGAGCGCCAGCGCGCTCTTTCCCGCGACGACCTTGGCCTCCCGCTCTCCCGACACCGTCACAACCCCATCGGCGCTGAGCACGATCTGCGCGTTGCCGACCCGGATCGAGAGCTTCTTGCCCACCTCCAGCGTGGTGTTTCCATCCGCGTCCGCGCGCAGGTGAAAGCCCGCGTTCTTCAGCTGCACGCTGCCCTGGGCGGTGACGTAGAAGGCGTCCTTCATGTACAGCTGGCCCTCGCCCTGGCGCACGCTGAAGTGCTCGTCGGCGATCACGTCGTACTGACCGCTTACGTGGTCGAGCTTGTGCGCGCCGTCGGCGACCTCCAGGGAGTCGCGCGTCTTCACCACCGACTTGCGTCCCCCGAGGAACAGCTCGCGGTTCTCTCGCATCACGACGATCTCGCGGTCCCTGCCGATGGAGGTCGCCTGGTCGCCGCTCAGCTCGAGCATGCGAGTGCTGCCATCGACGACGCGCAGGGTCTCGGCGCCATGCACGGTGTGGCAACGCTCGCCATGGACCTCCGCCTGCTCGTCCCCACGCACGCACTCGGCGCGCACGCCGCCGATCTCCAGCGTCTGGTTGCGCAACACGTGCTCGCGATGGTCACGCTGCGCGCGCAGCGACACCAGCTCCTGGTCGCGCGCGTCGTCGAACAGCAGCTCGTTGTAGCCCTGCCCGCCTGGACTCGACTGCGTGCGGATGTAGCTGCGCGTCTTGTGGTCGCGATGCGGCGCCTTGGCCAGTCCGTTGTACACGCAGCCCGTGACCAGCGGTCGATCCGGGTCGCCGTCGACGAACGCGACCACCACCTCCATGCCGATGCGCGGCACGAACGAGCTGCCCCAGCCCGCACCGCTCCAGCTCTGCGCGACGCGCAGCCAGCACGTGGTGGTGGCGTCCGGGCTCCCGGGCTCGCTGCGGTCCCAGGTCATCTTCACGCGCACCCGACCGTGAAGGTCCGTGTGAATGTCGTCCGCACCCGGCTCGTGCGACGGTTTCCCGTCGGCCCCCACCACATGCGCCAGCGCCACGCCCGACACGCGCGACCGGGTGCGTCGGGTTGGACGCAGCGCGCTCTCGTAGCGCTGCGCGGCGAACTGGTTGGTGTAGTCGATGCGGTTGCCCTGCGTGCCCTGCTGCGTGTCGCTGCCGCTCTCCGCCAGCGACGTGATCACCCACTCGCCGTCGAGGTCCGACGACTTGCTCGCCACCACCACGCGCATGCCGACGGCCAGCTCGTCGAGGTTGCTGTGTCCGCGCAGCTGCTCGGCGCGCGCGTGCAGTTGCTCCCAGCGCAGGCGCGCCTGGTCGCTGGCGTCCGAGCGCGCGTAGCTCTCTCCCTGGTACTCCCACAGCGTGACGTCGTACGGCTCGTAGCGTGACGGTCCATCGCCGCGCCCCGCCTGCCCCCGCTCGCGCACCTCCGGGTGCGTCCAGTTGGGAGCCTCCACCTCGACGCGCTCGCTGCCAAGCCGCCGGTCGACGATCAGCCCGTGCGCCAGACGCGTGTGCTGATCGCGCTCGTGCTCCAGCGCCAGAGGCAGCTCCTTGCCGGTGGGGCCCAGCGCCGCCTCGGGCGCGGCATCGTTCTGGTCGAGCAACGTCAGCAACTCGCAATCGCCCTCGCTCACGCCCCCGCTGTGCTCGAAGCGGTACCAGATCCCTTCCTCCGCCAGCAGGCGCTCCACGAACGCCAGGTCGCTCTCTCGGTACTGCACGATGTACTCGTGGCGCGGATAGTCGGTGCGCCGCAGCCTGCTCTCGTGCTTGCGAAGGTATGGCGCGAGCCCGGACGCAAGCACGCTCTCGACCACCTCCGGAACGGTCTTGTCCTGGAAGATCCGGCTGTCGACGCGATGCCTCAGCGCCTCGAGCGCCGGCATCACCACCACCCGCAGTCGATCGTTGCCGCGGTCGGCTCCGTCGTGCGCGATCTGCGTCACGATGCCGTGCACGCAGCGGGCGTGTTCCTCACGCCGAATCACCAGCGTGCAGGCCTGCCCGATCAATTTGGCGGGATCATCGTGCTCGCTGCTGGTCAGCGACAACTCCACCCTGTACGGCTCGGAGACCCGCGACTGCATGCTCACGCGCGCGACCTCCCAGCTCGCGCTGGTGTCGCCATGGCCGTGGAACGCGTAGCGCACGTGCGGCGATTCAGCCGCCTCCATCCAAGTCACCGCCGCCGTCGCCATGCTGTTCCTCCGCTCAGAACCACAACTGGCACAACAGGTACGACGCCGTCAGCAGCGCCCCACCAAACCACAACGCGAACGCGAGACGCCACGAGCGCGGCCAGGCGTGGCTCCGCACCACCGCGATGGTCATGGCGACGGGACGGACGCGAAACACCGTACTGCTCGGCTCCTGCCACTTGCCCTCCGCGGAGCGCTCGTGCGCGGAAGTCCGCTGCCAGCTGCGCGGCAGCACCGTGCGCAGCGCCGTCTCCAGCTTGAGGAACGCCGTCCGACCATCGTGCACCGGCACCCCCTCCGCCGGCTTTCCACGCGGCGCACGCACCGACGAGGTCGGCGCACGCGCCACGGACGGCGGCGGCTTGGCGGGTGCGGTCGCGTTCAAGAACAACGGCGGCGGCGCCACGAGCTCGCTACGCGGCTCCCGCTTGGGCCCGCCCAGGAATGGATTCTCCAGCAGCGGGGCACGCCGCTCCACGACGGGCGGCGGTGCCGCGGCAGCGATCGACGCAGCAGGTGCTGGCCGAAACAGGTTCGCGAGTCCAAGGCCCTGACGTGTGCGCGGTTCCCCGGTGCCCTCCAGCTGCATGGCCACGCGGCGCGCTAGCACTCTGCGCGCCTCCACCAAGTCCACGCTGGCGGCCGACTCCAGCGCACGGCGCGCGGCGCGCGGCGTCTCGAAGCGCGCGTCCGCACGCGTTTGCAAGAGTGTCTCCACCACATCACACAGGCCGGCGTCGAGACCCGGCGCGCGCTTCGAAAGCGGCTCGCGCGCCCCCGTGTCGATCGCCATCGCCAGCGCCAGCGGCGTCTCTCCCGAAAACGGCGCACGCCCCGCCAGCAAGTCGTAGAGCAACCACCCGAGCACGAACAGATCGCTGCGCGTGTCCACCTGGGACGCCTGCACCAGCTCGGGCGACATGTACGCGACACGCCCCGCGTCGAAGCGCACGCGCGCGATCTCCGCGGGCGAGAGCGCTCCCCACAGCCCGAACTCCGGCAGCAGCAGCGAGCCATCACGCCGGACCAGGATGCCCGCGGCGTCGAGGTCGAGATGCACGAGCTCGTGGGCAGCCGCCGCCTCGAGCGCGGTCAGGATGGTGATCGCCAACGCACAGGCGACGGGTGCGGCCAGAACGCCGAGCTGCGTCAGCGCGACGCCCTGGTGGTAGCGCGTGGTGAACGAACACTGCGCCGCGTCGACCTCCATGACCTCGGCGCAGCTCTCCGCGTGCACGGCGCGATTGCGTTCGACGATCGCAAGCCACGCCCGCGCACGGCGTCCATCGAGCGCGAGCGACGGCTCCAGCTCCTTTCGCACGGACGCCCCGTTCGACGAGAGCAGCCAACGCTGCAAGCCGTCGCGACGCAGGAGCCGCGGGGACTCCGCCATGTTCGCGCTCGCTTCCACGCCCTACTTGTCCAGCTTCCCGACCAGCGAGAGCGTGAACTCGGCCCCCATGTACTTGAAGTGCGGACGCACCTTGAGGTTGCAGCGATACCAGCCAGGCTGCCCCGGCAGGTCGACCACCTCCACGCGCGCGTCACGCAGCGGGCGCTGCGCGCGCAAGCTGGGCGACGGGTTGTCCATGGTGATCACGTACTGCCCCACCCACTGGTTGAGCTCGCGCTCCAGGTCCGCACGCTCACGCGCCGAGCCCACGCGCTCGCGCTCGATGACCTTGATGTAGTGCGCGAGCCGGTTGACGATGAACATGTAAGGCAGCTGCGTGCCGAGCCGGTAGTTCGTCTCGGCGCTGCGCCCCTCCTCCGAGCCGCCGAACGACTTGGGACGCTGCGGCGAGTTCGCAGAGAAGAAGGCCGCGTTGTCGGCGCCCTTGCGGTAGACCAGCCCGACGAAGCCCTCCTCCGAGAGCTCGAACTCGCGTCGCTCCGTGAGCTGGATCTCGGTCGGGATCTTGGTCTGCAGATCCCCCATCGCCTCGTAGTTGTGCAGAGGCAGCTGCTCCACCGCCCCACCCGCCGTCGGCCCGATGATGTTCGGGCACCAGCGGTACTTGGCGAACGAGCTGGCGATGCAGGTGGCCAGCGCGATCGACGCGTGCCCCC
The DNA here is from genome assembly GCA_040508235.1 of Polyangiales bacterium. Classification (GTDB taxonomy): domain Bacteria; phylum Myxococcota_A; class Polyangia; order Polyangiales; family DASUME01; genus DASUME01. The sequence continues at coordinate 7,207 of JBEVNG010000428.1, forward strand.
ACAGATAGCGCTCGTGGTGCCCGGTGACGTCTTCCTCGAAGTTGAACGTCTTGCTCACCTGTGCGTCCTGCCCGTACGGAAGTCGCAGCAAGAAGCGCGGCAAGCAGAGCGCGACGTTGCGCGCGTCTTCGCTGTCGCGAAACGAGCTCCAGCGCGCGTACTGCGGCCCCTCGAACTGCGCGCGCAGGTCCTTGAGTCGCGGCAAGTCCAGGAACGAGTCGCTGCCGAAGAAGCGCGGCGACGCGTTCGCGATCAAGGGCGCGTGCGCGACCGCGGCGACCGCGGCGCATTGGCGGAGCAGCGCCATGTCCTGCGGTCCCTGGTCGAACTCGTAGTTGGCGATCAGCGCACCATACGGATGGCCGCCGAAGGTTCCGTACTCGGAGGAGTACACGGTGCGGTACAGGCCGCTCTTGACCAGCTCCGGGCTGTCCTCGAAGTCCGCCGCGAGATCCTGCTTGGGCAGGTTCACGATCTCGACCCGCACGTTCTCGCGAAAGTCGACGCGATCGACCAGCAGCTTGAGCTCGCGCCAGGTCGACTCCAGGCTCTGGAACTCCGGTGCGTGCATGATCTCGTTGACCTGCGCCCCGATGCGTCGGTCGATCTCCGCGATCATCGCGTCGACCACCGCCCGGTCGACACGCTCGCCGCGACGCTCCGGTGCGAGCATGGCGCCGACAAATGCCTCCACTCCCTGACGCGCCACCGCATACGTCTCGTCGCCCCGCGCGAGCTTCGCCTCGGCCAGGATCTGTCCGAACAGCGACGCGTCCGGCACCGTGACGTCGACCTCCGCCTGCATACTTGCTTCCATCGGTGCCTCCCCTCAGTCCTGATCTCGGCCGAGCTCGCTCGCGAGTTGCTTGCGCGCCTGCTCATCCCCCAACAGCTGCTGGATCTTTCGCCGGAAGGCCGGCGCGTTGCCGAGCGGCCCCTTGAGCGCGATCAGCGCGTTGCGCAGCTCCAGCAGCTGCTGGAGCGCGGGCACCTGCGCCGCGATGCCGTCGGGACCGAAGTCCGACAGCGCCTGCACGTCGAGGCCGACGCGCAGCTCCGCATCCGGCTCGTCCGTCAGTCGATTGCGTACGGTGGTCTCCACACGCAGCTTCTGCTCCGCCATCACGCGCGCGAAGTTGTCCTTGTCGACCGAGATGGGCGCGCGCTCCTCCACGGGGCGTGCGTCCGGCTGGCCGGTGAAGTCCGACAGCACCAGGAACTTGAGCGGGAGCTCGACTTGCTCCTGCGCACTCGCCGTCGCCGGCCGGTAGGTGATGTTCACGCGCTCTCTGGGCGCGACCGTGCCTTCTTTCGCCATCGTTCTTTCTCCGCTCGCTCAAGACCTGCCGCGCTTCGACGGGCTCCACGGTGCCAAGCGCGCAAGACGAACATAGAGGTCTGCGCGCTCGGCGTCCTTCACCCCACCGGGTGTTCTGCCCTCGTTGAGCGTCGAAAGCGCCTGCACGACCTCGACCACGAGGGCGGGCTCCCAGCGCTCCAGCGCCAGCGCGTCGACGTCGGCGAGCAAGCCGAGGTAGACGAAGCGCGCGCGCTCCGCGTCGCCGCCGGCGAGGAAGCCCTGCGCCAGTCGACAGCGCTGCACGAACAGCGCACGCGGTGAAGGCGCTTCGCGCAGCGTATGCATCACTCCTTCCAGCGAGTCCTCGACGGGCACGACGACAGGCCTGGCGGGCTCTCTGGCCGCCTGCGTGCCGAGGAGCCACTGCGACGTGGCCGGAGACGCGAACGCGGTCCCGTCACGAAACGAGCGCATGACCAGCTCCGGAAGCCGTGCATGGAGCGCGCGTGTCTCCCGCTCCACCGCGTCATGCGCGGCCACGTACTCCGGTCCCAGCTCGCGCAGCGCATGCGCGCACACGAAGCCGAGGTCGAGCCAGTGCGGCACCAGCTCAAGCAGCGCCTCGCAAGCGTTCACCACGTCGAGCCAGCGGCCCTGCTCGCGCGCGTGCTCCAGCTCGGCACGCGGCGTAGGCAGGGGCGCGGGAACCGCAGTGCGCCCGCTGCGCGTGTCGGGCGGTGCGCTGTCCCAGCTCAACCAGAGACCGTTGCGTAACCAGCGATAGGCGCGCGCATCGCGTGCGTCGAGTTGCCTGCGGGCGCGTGCGAGTTGGATCAGCCGCCCGCCCTGCACGCGCAGGTAGCGCGCGATGCCCGCTTCGTCGCTCGGCAGCTCCGGCTCGGCCGGCGGCAGCGAAGGTGTGGGTGGTGAGACCGGTGCGTGGGCGAGCGCGCCCTCGAGTGCGCGCAGGAGCTCTCCGAACGGCGGTGCCTCGTCACCCAGCCAGTCCTGTGCGCTCTGACGCAGTCTGCTTACCAGGCTGCTCGTTCGCTCCAGGTGCGCCGCATCGAGCTTGGGCAGCGACGAGATCCGAGCCGTGACGTGCTCGGTCCACCAGCGCAACGCGTTGGCGCGCGCTCGCGAGCGTCGTGGATACAGCGCCTCGCCAAAGCCGCTCACCAGGTCCGCGAGCAGCGCGCAGCCCGCGGACAGGCCCTCCCACTGGCTGCGCTCGAAGCCGGCCGCTGCGACGTAGGCCGCGATGGTGAGGTCCTTGGAGCGAGTCGCCAGCAGGGTCGCGCCGTGCTGCTCGATCAACGGCCAGTCCGGCGGCTCGCCCGACACGCCGTCCAGCTTCGCGATCTGCGCGCGAATGAGCTCGTGCTCCGGCTCGTGCCGCACGTCGATGCCGCTCACGGAGGGTCCGTCGAGCGGCTGCGCCAGCTCAGACGGCACGCGCGCGCTCCAGGTGCCGCGCGAGCCCCGCCAGGATCTCGGCCATGGAGGCGTCGCGCTCGAGCGAGCGGCGCACCTCGTCGCTCAGGAGCGAGCTCGCCTCGCGGCGGGCCGCTGCGTCGTCCGTGGTGAGCGGCCACGCCTCGGACAGTCGTGACGACAGCTCCGTCAGCTCCATCGACCAGCCGAGCCACGCGCGCTGCGCATCCGTGCGCCAGATCAGCGACAGCGCGTGCGTGGGCGACAGCACACCCAGCAACTCCAGCCAGGCGAACAACGCATCCTCGCCCGCATCCGGAAAGGCGAGCGCCACGGCATCATCGAGCTCCGCCGCACAGCACAGCGTCGCCAGCGCGTAGCCGAGCGCATGCTCGTCGAGCGTGCCCAGCGTGCGCAGCTGAAAGCGCCGGGCCGGCTCCTGCAACCAGGCGCTGCGCACGAGGTGCACACGCGGCAGCAGCATGCTGGGATGCGGCGGCGTGAGGTACGGCTTGGCGCGCACCCCCTCGCGTCGCGTGTGCAGGGCCTCGGTCGCCGTGTCGAGCAACTCCAGGTAGTGCAGCGGCACGATCGAGAGCAGCGTCTGCTCGGGCAGCGGAAGTGCGATCGCCAGCGGGAACGCGCGTCCGAGCGCGTCTCGACTCGCGATCCATGCGCCTGCCCGTACGTACCCGGGACCAGCCGCCAGGTAACGCGCCGGTGCGAGCGCGTGTCCACGCTCGACCATCGCGAGCAAGGCGCGCTCGATCGCGGCCTCGGGCTCGCCGAACCTTCCCTCGCGCACGAACTCGGGCGAGTCCGGCGCCTTTCCGAACAATGAGGTCATTCGCGGCAACCTTTCGCTTCGCGCGTCAGCGCGCGCGGCACCTCCACACCGGGCCCCCGAAACAAGTCGAGGAATCCTCGCGCGCCGACCAGCGGGTTCTCACTGCGCGACGGCCGCACGTCGATCAGCACATCGTGCTGCGTGTGCAGGCGCCAGCGCGCGCTGAAGAAGCGCTCGCCCACGGGTGCGGTCACCTCGCCCTGCTCCAGCAAGCGAACCAGTCCCCACTCTCCGTCCTGCGCGACCAGCTCGTCGATGCCATCTCCGCGTACACGCAGCGAGGCACCGCGTCGCTCGCTGGCGCCCGGCCACGTGACCTGCACCCATCGCTCGGGTCCGTTGTGAAAGTCGACCGTCTGACCGTCGACGGTGAGCAGCACCTGCGCGATGCCGGGGGCCGGACGCACGCGCACCTCCAGGTCCACACGCGGCGCCTCCGCACGCGGCGGGAACAACGCCTGCGAGAGTGCGTGCGCGCGATGAAGGAAGCGGACCAGCTCCGGCGTGTAGTGGGCGGCCACCCCGGAGCCCACGCGAGGCTCGAAGCTCGCGCCCGCCTGCGGCAGGTCGCGCTGCAGCACGCTCGCGTAGTACGACCACAGGATCCCGTTGACCGGACGATAGAAGTCCGCGAGGTCGGTCAGTGCGACGTCCTGCCCACGCGGGGCGAACGGGTAGCGGCCGCGCAGCGAGCGCCCATGCGGAGCGACCACGGCGCTGCACCAGCCGCGCGCTTGCTCCCCCGCCATCTCCGTGGTCGCGCTGGCGGAGGTGCCCTGCACCGCCGGCCACAGCAGGTGCTCGAAGCGTGGGCGCCATCCGATCGGCTGCGCCTCGATCAGGCTGCGCACGCGGGTCCGCACGTTGCTCGCGCGCGCCAGCAGCGCCTCTCCTTGCGCGGGGTCGTCGCGCGCCGCTTGCATCGCATCGCGCAGGTACGCGAGCTGCTCTTGGTAGATCTGCGCCGACGTGACCGGCGGGGGAGTGCCCGGCTCGCGTGGCTCGCTGCTGGCGCCGAAGCCGTAGAACCCTTCCAGCGCCGCGCGCACGGTCTCCGCGTTCCCGCACGGGTCCTTCTTGAGCAAGGCCTTGGCGGGCCCCTCGCTCACCTTCTTGCGCAGTTGCTCCAGCATGCCTTCCGCCTGCTCGGGCAAGGCCGTCGTGTTCGCCTCCAGGCGGGCGTTGTCCGCGACGGAGCGCATCAGCCGCTCGACCGGCGCGGGCTGGCCACGTGTCAGATCCTGCAGCACGGCGAGCGCGCGCGCCGCATCGGGCGGCTCCTCCATGCGCACGCTGTCGAGGAAGCCGCGCCACTCCTCGACGTAGCGCGCGAAGTAGGCGCCGCGCAGGGCGCACGTCCGCGCCACGTCGCGTGACTCGCGCTGCACCTCGACGACCCAGGTCTCGCCGACGAGATCGTTGGCGTCATCTTGCAGGAGCGCGCGCACGTAGCCCTCCCAGCCGCGCCGCGTGAAGGCTCCTCGCACGCGAGCTCGTGCGCGCCAGGGAGATGCCGTGCTGCCGACCATCTGTGCGAGCTGCAGGTCGAGCCCGAGCGGCTCGACCGCCTCGACGATGCGCTCGACCGCCAGGTTGACCGGAGGCACGCGACCGAGCGTGGCCCGCGCATCGCGCACGGGTTGCTCCGCGCGCGCGAAAGCGAGCGAGCGGTCCTCGGCGAGCAAGCCCAGGTAGAAGCCGAGGTGCGCCGACAGCTCGTCGCGCTGCGCGCTGGAGACGGGCTCCTTTCGGGCTGTCGTCCATGCCGCGACCAGCTGCGTCCGAAGCCAGCTCTGCAGCGGTGCGTCGAGCCTGGGCTCGTCGGTCGCCTTGGGCTGCGTGAGCAACAAGTAGGCCTTGGTGCGGTCGAACAGCGCCGGCTCCTCGCGCGCCGCGAGCTGCCGCGCGAGCTCGGACACCAGCGGCTGCAACAGCACCTCGCGCAGCGCGAGCGTGTAGGCCGTGCGCAGTGGCGGCAGCAGCGCCGGGCGCTGATCGAGCCCCAGCTCGGCAGCCGTGCCATCGCGCTCCGCCGCCTGCAGCGCCTGCAGACGCGCGCGCAGAGGCGCCAGCGCCGTGAGTGCGTCACCGTGCGTGGCGCCCGCGCTCGCGAGCGTCAGCTCGTGTCGCGCCTCGCGCAGCAGGCGACGGTTGGCGGCATAGGCGCGGGCGCTCGCGAACGCGACCATCAGCGCCACCAGCAGCACGCCCACCGCGGAGGCGACCCGGAAGCGCGTGCCCCGGCGCTGGGCGCGGGCCCCGGGCATCACCAGGCCCCGGTCGGGGAACATCACCGAGCGGAACAGCGCGCTCAGGAAGTAGCTCTTGCCATCGGTGCCCTGTTGCGTGCCGCTGGTGAGGTACACGCCGCGCAGGATCGGTGCATCGCGGTAGACGTTCTCCACGAAGAGGCTGGTCAGCAGCTCGGTGACGCGCGGCGCCAGCCGCTCGATGTGCAGCGGGAACTCAT
>JBEVNG010000529.1:0-11999 GCA_040508235.1 Polyangiales bacterium
GGCGGAACGCGCGGCGGCCAAAGTGGTCGACGAAGTCGCGCACGCACGCCTCGCTGAAAGCGGCCGGTACGCAACCGAGTAGCCTCGTTACATCCTCGATGTGTTGGGCGATCTCGCCCGATGCGGCGAGGTACTCGTCCGCTAACAGGCTCGGCACGGTAGGCGCCGACGTGGTGTCGTAGAGATCGTCCTGCGTGTCGGGCGTGAACGCGCGCGCCAAATCGGCGCCGAGCAGATCGCGCACCGCGTTGGCGTACTCGCGATGTGTCAGCCGGCGCATCGGCGCTTCCCCGACAGCCGGGATAGCGCACGCTGACTTCATCGTCTCGGGTGCGGGGAAAGTCGTGATGCCGCCTCCTGCGTCGCGACCGCTCTCGGTACCGCCGTCAAGTTCGGGAGTGACCGCCGCGTCAGCGGACTCGTGCGAAGGCTCGTCGCTGGCGGCGAAACCACCGAATGGGTCCATCGCGCTCGGCGAGCACGCTGCGAGTGCCGTAACCGCGAGCACCAGCGATGACAAAGCTTCGCGAGTCACCATTCGATCGCACTCCCGCCTGGCCCCGTGCCACACCAAGGCCAGCTCGACGGCTAAACCTCCATTCAGAATAGACGCGTTCAAGTCAGGCGAACACCCCGAGCGCGCGGGCGACTCCTGCCAGCTGCTTTGCGCCGCCGTCGTACTTGCCGAGGCTGAAGCCCACGGACGACATCGCCGGCGGTCGGCGCATCAGCGCTGCAGGATGACCAGCGATTCTTCCTGGAAGGGCGAGTACTCCACCCAGGCGACCACCGCAAAACCGGTACCGTCACTGAGCAAGCGAAATGCGCTTGGCCTGCTCAGGGCCCGGATCTCGCGTTTGGTTCGCTCGCCGACGGGACGCGTCCCGACGAGCAACAACGTCGCGCGGTCCTGTCCGAAGGCGGTGATGATGTACCCGTCGTCGGCCAAAGACCGTGCAGCCTCGACCAAGGTTACGAAGCCGGCTTCGAGCACCCTGGCCTCGTAACGGCGCTCATCGCGTTCACGTGCGTAAGCCGCCACGTAAACCATTCGGCCGTCTCCGCCGATGGCCGTCACGACGCGTCCGCTCTCGCTCGCGCGGGCTACCCACTGAGAGAGCACATCGCGCGTCACGAACTGAGCGGACGCCAGGTAACGACTCCTAGCCCGCACCTCCCCTGCCGCGGTCATCTGGAAGTAGCTGGCCGTTAGGTCGATGGCACTGACGACCATCCCCTCCTGGTTGAGGAACGCCAGCTCACTTTCGAGGTTGTCACGGAGATGGGTGGTCTTTCGGGTGCGCATCGGCTCGATCAGAGCGAGCGGGGTGAACCACGCATGCGCCGTGTCACGCCCGGGCCCGAGCGACGCATCTGCCGCCATGCCCCCATCGAACGCATCAAGCGTTCCCCCGTCGGTGATTTGCATCGCGACCACGTCCGCGCGCTGGAGGAACAACCCCAAGGGTACGACCCCAGTTAAGCCTTCGCTCTGGAAGAGCTCTCCGACGCCATCCCCATTCCGGATCCACGTTGGGCCAAACTCCACGCGGGGCTGCACGCCAACCCACTTGAAGCGCAGATCCGGCGGGGGCGCGAGGGTGGCCGCGTCGATGCCCCCGGCGTCGAGACTCGCGGTCGGCAAGGGTCCCAGGTCGTCCAGACAACCTGCCAAGACGACGAGCGTCAAGAGGCACTTACGAGGCTGATCCGACCCACCGAGGCCCAGAAAAGAATGGGACATCCGGTGCGCTGTAGCCGATCCCGGGCAAGCACGCGATGGGGGTCGCTTGGATCGTGAGTTGTTCGGCGGTCACGCCCAAGAGCAGCAGCGTAGGGCTCGCCCAACTCCACGCCTTTCTCGGCGCCCATGGCTTCTCGCACCGTGGCGATGGCCCGCTCGGGGGCGCGCGGACGTTGCTGCGCGGCGGATGGGCCTCGAGGCGCCGCGCGAGACGCTTCGGCGGCCGCACATGAAGCTCCGCCGCGTGCACATGAAGCTTCGTGGCGGGCCGATGAAGCTCCGCCACCCACGCATGAAGCTTCGTGGTGGCTGCATGGAGCTCCGAGGCCCAGGCATGAAGCTCCCTGTACCGGCAAGGAAGCTTCGGGACGCGGCCGAGACGATCTCCATGGCGCCGGGGAAGCTTCGCGGACCGCGATCTCCGCTTCATGAGACCGCTGCTTGCCACCCCGAACGCATTGAACGCCGCCGCGAGCTCGCCCGTTGGTCGGCAGCAGCGGGCGGGATTTTTGGGGCCCGCAGGGAGAGAGAGGATGACGGTGATCGAATTCAAGCAGCAGCAGCTCGACGTGCTGGGCGAGCGAGCTCTCAAGTTCCTCGCGGCGGCGAGTCAGGTTCCCACCATTCGAACCGCCCTGCAGTCCGGCGGCTACAGCGAGCAGGAGCACCGCGCGGGGTGGGACCTGGTGCTGGATCTGCTCGGCTATCGCGCGTCGCTCGGCAGCGCGAGCGGCAACGCGAGCGTGCTGCGCCAGCGCGAGGCGGCCGCGCAGCTCGATGCCTGGGACGGCCCCAACTTCGAGCGCGCGCGTGCGGCGCTCGATCGCAGCTTCCCCGAGCAGTCGGCCTATATCTTCGACAACCTCAGCGCGAAGGCCGGCATCGACTCGATCGCCGCGGTGCGCACGTTCGTGGAGCGCTACGTCGCGCTGCGCGATGGCAGCGACCCGGCGCGCAAGGGCTCACGCAAGCAGGACAAGGCAGCGGCCGAGCTGCTCGCGACCCGGCGCATCATCGATGCGGACGAAGAGGCGCGCCTGCGCGAGCTGATCGAGCTCGCGATCAGCCTCGCCGACATGCCGCTGCAGACCGAGGTCGACCCGTCGGCACGCCAACAGACGGCACAGAAGCTCGACGGTTGGCTGCGCGACTGGCGCACGTCCGCGCGGGTGTTGATCACGCGACGCGACCACCAGATCCGGCTCGGCCTGGTGGAGCGCCGTGCGACCAAGGATGCGCCTGAAGAGGAGGTGCCCACCGAGCCGCCGAGCATCTCGGGTGAGCCCGACGTCGAGGCTTGACCTCGTCGACTGCAGAGCCGCGGTCAGCCTGAGGTTCGTGCTCGTGTAGTCCTGCCTCGCGGGGCGCTAGCCCCCGCGGGCGCCCGTCTTAGCGGATAGTCGGCGATCAGGCGTTCGGCGGGAATGCCGAGCTGCGTGGTCAGCGCGCGGATCTGCGGCAGCGTCAACGCGCGGCGGCGGTGGAGGATCTCCCAGACGCGCGAGCGCGTGCAGTCGAGGATGGCCTCGAGGTCCTTGGGTTCCTTCCCTAGCCGCTCGAGATGAAACTCGATCGCGGCGATAGGATCGGTTGCCGGCTCGATGCGGTGGTCCGGATGGCTGCGCTCGAATGCTTCGATCAAAATTGTGAGCGCTTCCAGGCGATCATGAAGGGCCGTCTTCGGGCGCGGATTCTCGCCAACCAGCGTATCGACCTCGCGCATCGCGGCCGCGTGTTGCGCGTTGGTCCGAATGGGCTTGAGTGTGTCAGCCATCTTCACACCTTCGACACGTTGATCCTGTCGTACTGCGCGTGCGTCCCAACGAAGCGGATGTAGATCGTGCCGCTGCTCAGGAGAGCGACCACGACCACCCTGTAGTTGTTGCCGCCGATGTTGAATACGACTCGATTTGGACTCCCGAAACTGGCCGAAGCGAAGTCACGCTTGATCTCCGGCGACGTCTTCCAGCTCGCCCGAGCCACGTATGCGTACCACTCCCGCAGAGGCCCCTCTGCCCTGGGATGCTGATCCCAGAAATCGCGCAGGGTCTTCCGAGCGATGATCCGCATCGCGCCTACAGGGTAGCGCGTTCCCAAGGCGGGAACAAGCGCCGGCAACCCAACCCGTGAAGCGCGTTACGCCTCGCGGTGAGCGCTCTGGATCAGCGGTTGGGCCGGACGTCGGCTAACGACACAACGTCGTCGTTCCCGATCTGGTCATCGTCGCCAACGCGCGGCGCGCAATCGTGAAGGTGCGCGCCGTCGAGGATGCTCCCGATGTGCTGGTGGAGATCCTGTCCCCGAGCTCGGGCGACCGAGATCGCCGGGTCAAGTTCGAGCTCTACGCGCGCTTCGGCGTGCGCGAGTACTGGATCATCGATCCCACGCGCGGTGTCCTGGACGCCTACCGCTTGGAGTCGAACGGCTATCGCCTGCGCAATCAGCCTGCCGACCGTGTTTGCGTCGGACCTGATGCAGAGCTCGGATAGCGGCGAGGGCTTCGCGTTCAGCGAACTCGTACTACCGCCAAGGATGTTGGGATTCGCTGTGGATGCGCTTTCGGTAGTCCTCGTGCGCCATGGCTGCCTATCGTTTTACCCCAAAGGTGCGACTTGCGTCGTCAACGCCTTCCGGTTGTGGTTTCGCCCGCAGCTGCCTGCGTTTGCGACGCCCTACACGCCCCGTGCGCGCGCGACGCGGTCGGCTTGCGTTAGGAGGCGTTGGCCGGCGGTGCGGAGGATGGTGACGGCTTGGAAGCAGAACGCGGAGCTGCCTACGCCGATGGCCATCGTGGCGATGGCGGTGCCCATGCGGGCGCGCTCGATGGCGCCAGCCTCTAGCGCGAGCAAGCCTTGCGACGGGAGCTCGGCGCCGGCGAGCATCAGGATGCCGCCGAGCAGGCCCAAGGTGGAGGCGAGCGTGGCGCACACGCGTAGGAGGCGCATGCGCGTGGTCGCGATCTCGCGGGCGTCGGCGATCGCCTCGGGGATGTCTTCGCCGTGCGCGAGCAAGCCTTGCGCGAGCACGCTCTCGGGGCGCACCCGCGCGAGCTCGCGGTCAGCGAGCATCTGCTTGAAGGCTTCGTCAGAGATGGCGTGGCGCCAGCTCAGGGCGTGGAAGCGCTCTGCCACCAGCGCGAGGACGACGAGCGCGAAGCCGAGCTGCAGGGCCTGGAACCACCAGAAGGTCAGAACGGCTCGTGCTGCACGCTCTTGACGACGTCGCGCAGGAAGCTCGTGCGCAGATCGAGCACCTCGTAGCCGAGGTTCGAGCGGTTCAAGATGTAGAAGGCGTTGGGCTTCTGCACGCGGCCTTCGATGGTGATCTCCTCGAGCTGGATCACCTTGGGCTTGCGGGCGGCGGGCTTGGTCTGCGCCGAAGCGCCGTCGGCCGAGAAGAACACGACGGCGGCGGCCGCCGCGGCGAACCAGAAGTGCGTCTTCATTGTGCTGCGCCTCCGCTACGCGCCGCGCGCTCAGCGGCCTTCTTCTCGCGCTCTATGCGCTTCTGCTCGCGCGCGATGCTCTTGTCGATGTCGTCCAGGTAGCCGGTCGATGGGTCGTCGCGGGTGATCTTGGACGCCAGCTGCGTGCGGTACTGGGCGAACTCTTCCTTCGCCTTATTGTACGTGGTCTGGATGTCCATGCCCGGGTAGCCCGCGCCGGGGCCGGTGGGGCCGGCGGCCGAGGCGTTGTTGGCGACGGTCATGTACATCAGCGCCAGGTTGAAGTGCGCCTGCGGCAGGTCGCTACGCATGCGAAGCGCCTTGTCGAACGCGGCCTTGGCGTTCTCCCACTGGCCCTTGCTGCGGTAGGCGTCTCCGAGCGCGAGCTGCACCTCGACCAGCTTGGGCGTCAGCTTGTCGACCGCCTGCAGCTGCGCGAGCGCCTCGTCGTAGTTGGCGCCGGCGAGCAAGCGGAGCGCGAGCTCCATGCGCGCCTCGGCGTAGTCGGGGTCGAGCTCGACGGCCTTGCGGAACTCATTGAGCGCGTCACCGAGCCGCTGGTCGGCGACCAGGCGCTGCCCCTTGATGAAGTGCAGCGTCGGGTTGTTGTCGTCGACCGCGAGCGCCTGCTCGATGATCGAGTCGGCCAGCTCGACCTTGCCCGACTTGAGGTTGGCGCGGATCAGCGAGATCATCGCCGGCACGAAGCGCTCGTCGCGGCGCAGCGCGGCGCGCGCGGTGGTGATCGCGTCGGCCGGGCGGTTGAGCTGCGTGAGCAGATCGGCGTAGTACGCCTGCAGGTAGAGGTTGCGCTCCCACTGCTGCGCGAGCGGCTGCATGAACTGCAGCGCCTTGTCGCTCTGGCCCTGGCGTAGGTAGATCGCCACGATGCCCTGCGCGGACTCCTCGTAGTCCGCCTGCACGCGCAGCGCGCGACGGTAGGCGTCGATAGCCTGCGACTCCTTGCCCTCGCGGTCGCTGATCACGCCGAGGGCGTGTAGCGCCTGGAACGCGTTGGCATCGGACTTCACCGCCGAGTCGAACGACGAGCGCGCACCGGTCAGGTCGCCCTGGCGAGCCTTGCGAACGCCCTCGTCGTAGTCCGACTTGGCCGAGCCGCTGATGGCCTTGCGCGCGGGCAGCGGCGTGCCCTTCTCCGCGTCGGGCGAGCCGAACGGATTGGGTGCGGCGGCAGCGGGCGCCTGCGCTCCCGGTGCCGTGGTGCCAGGCGTGACCGCCGGCTGTCCCGGCGCGGGGGCTTCCCCACCCGCCGCCGGCGCCAGCGCGCCCTCCTCTGCTGGGTCCTTCTTGCCGCACGCGCCGGTGACCAGGCTCGCGGCCGCGAGCCACGCCAGCGCTTCGCTACGGATCCGCATCACTGTCCTCCCCGCAGGCTCGGCGGCTGCATTCCAGACGGCATCGGCAAGGTGGCGCCGCGCGGTGCGCGCGTGAACTCACCGGGTGAGTACGCCTGCAGCGAGGCGTCCTGCGCCTGCCGCTCGGCGATGCACTGCCCGATGCGCTCGTCGCCGTACGCGCCCAGGCGAGAGACCGCCTGCTGCGTGTACTCGTTGTCGATGGCGGCGATCTTCGCCGCGCGAGCGGCCAGGGCGTAGCGCACCACGGCCAGGCACTCGATGGGACGCGTCTGCGTGTCGAGCTGCTGGCGCACGGTGTCTTCGACCTGGATCTTGATGTTCTCCTTCGCGTCGTCAGGAAGCTTGGCCATCTGCTTCTTGAGGTCGGTCGGGACGATGAACGGTGCGTTCAGGATGCCCTTGGACAGCACCTCGTAGATGCGGCCCTGCCGCACGTACGACGCGATGGTCCAGTTTGGGCGGCCGTAGCTGGCGACCGCGTCGTAGGCGCCGTTGCGCTGGGTCGCCTGCGCGCCGCCGGCGTCGATCTGCTTCTTGAGCACGTCGACGTAGTCCTTGAGCGTCGCCGGCGAGCCGGGCTTGATCTCGAACTTCTCGAAGTCGTCGTTGCCCTTGTCGGCGCGGATGAACGCGGCTTGCGCTGCGTACTCGGCCGCCATCGAGCCCTTCTGCTGACCCGAGCGCGTGTACGCGGCGACGACGTCACCGAGTGCGTTCTCGTAGTCCTTCTGCTTGCCGAGGTTCTTGCGCGACTGCGCGATGCGCCAGTAGGCCTGCACCACCAGCTCGCCCGCGGCGGGGTCGCTCTGGTACTTGCCGATGAACGTCTGCATCGCCTTGATGGTGCCGTTCCAGTTGTTCTGCTTGAACGACATCTCGGCGACGCGGTACGCGGCGGCCTGCTTCTCCGTCGGGTCCTTGATCAGCTCCGCCGCGCGCCCGTAGTAGTCGGCCGCCTTGGCGTACTGCTGCTGGTACTCGAGGATCTTGGCGGCGTTGATCAACGCGCCCTCGCGCCGCTCCGGCATCTCCGGATCCGCCGACTTCTGGAAGCGCTGCGAGTCCGCCAGGATGCGGTAGTTCTCGATCGCGCGGTCGTAGTCGAAGAAGCGGTTGGCGTTGAACGCGAGCCGGAAGTACGCGTTCGACACGATGGCGTCGTAGTTCTGCTGCTGGGCCGGGTCCTTGGCCGACAGCGGACCGACCTCGTCGAGGATGCGCTGGTAGAGGCGCCCCGCCGACTCGAAGCGGTTGCTGCGCTCGAGGGCGATGGCCGCCTTCTCGAGGGCGAGCGGCGCCTGCGGGTGGTTGGGCTCGTCCTCGACCGCCTGCAGCAGCAAGGTGGCCGACTGCTCGTAGAGCTTGATCTGCTGCTCGCCCGAGGACTTCTCGGCCTCGCTGAAGACGTCGACGGCCTTCTTGTATTGGATGTTCGTGAGGTCGGCGCCCGCCAAGCACTGCGGCTCGTCGGCGTTGGCCGGGTCCTTACAATCGACGTTGCTCGCGGGTCCACCCGCGGGCGAGAACGTGCACGCCTTGTCGCGCAGCTCGGCGCCGAGGCGCTCGACCTCCGCGTTGTCACCCAGCGTGACCGCCATGTTGCGCAGGCTCAGCCACGCCACGCGGCCGGTCTCGTCCGCGAGCGCGCCGTTGCAGCGCGCCTCGAAGATCTGCCGGAAGCGATCCTTGGCGTGGGTCCAGTAACCGTACTGATAGAGCAGCACGGTGTTGTTGTAGGCGTACGAGGCGCGAACCTTCTCGCTGTCGTGCGCCTCGTCGACGCGCGCGATGTAGATCTCGCGCGCCTGCGCCAGGCGCTGCACCAGGGCGGGCATGCCCACCGGGCTGACCTTGGGCGGCTCGCCCGCGGGCGCCGGCGGCTCCGTGCGCACCTCGACCTGCTTCTGCTCGACCGCCACGTCGACCAGGCGCTTCAGCGACTCGACCACCCGGCGGGCCGACTCGGAGAGGTACTTGTCGTCGAGGTTGGAGTCGCGCACCACGGCGTACTCGCGTGCGGCTTCGTCGTAGTTCTCCGACCAGAAGAGTGCGTCGGCCAGGTTGTACTGGAGCTCGTACGCCTCGGGGCGGTTTGGGTAGGTCTGGATGTACGCGCGGTAGCCCTTGGCGGCGAGCGAGTACTCGGTCTGCGCGCGCTGGATCAGCTCGGGGTCCTGGTCCTGCACGCCCAGCCGGCGCAGGCGCTGCGCTTCCTGGTGGTGATAGACGGCCGCGCTGACGACCGCTTCTTCCGCCAGCTGCTCGGCCTGCCGCTGCTCCAGCGGGTGGTCGACGTTGGCGTTCCACCAGGCGCTGCCCTCGACGTAGTTGCCGAGCAGCGCGCGTGCCTGGATGGCTTCTTCCTGCATATTGGCGCGGGTGTAGGCGCGCGCGATGTTGTTCTGCGTCTCGGGCGCCTTGGGGTGGTTGGGCCAGCGCTTGAGCGCGAGGCTCCAGATGTCGACCGCCTGCGGGTACTTGGCCTCGTCGAACCAGACGCTGCCGAGCGCCTGGTAGACCTCGGCCGTCCACGGCTTGTCCTGCGGCAGCAGCGCCGGATCCTGCACACGCTGCAGGCCGGTGGGCAGCCCCTCGGACGGATCGGGCACCTGGTTCTCGTTCCAGTCGTCGTACGCGAACGCGATCGCAAGGTACTGGATGGCCTCGGCACGGAGCTCGGAGCCCGCCCTGCCCGTGCGCTTCTCCTCGTCGTCGGACCACTGCACGAGCATGCCGAAGTTCCGGATGGCTTCCGGGTAGCGGAACGCGCGGTAGTACGACCAGGCGAGCTTGTAGAGCGCGAGGTTGTAGTTGCGGTCGAGCGGATCCACGAGCACGCGCTTGTAGGCGCTGATCGCGTTGTCCATGCCCTCCTGGCTCACGTCGTAGTCGAAGTGGTACTCGCCGATGCGCAGCCAGGTCTCGCTGGAGAAGCGTGAGCTCTGCACCGCGGGCTTGCAGTCCGCGTACAGATCCGCGACCGGCGCGCCCTTGGGCTTGGCCGTGCTGACGCCACCGATGGTGAGCGACGGGTTCTTCTTCTCGCGCTCCGCCTTGGCCGCCAGCTCCTCGTTGGGCGCGGGCGCGTCCAGCTCCTTGGCGGCGTCGTACTTGTTGGCGCAGACCAGGTTCAGCCAGGCGATGCGCGCCTTCTCGGGCTGGTTCATTTCCCCGAGGCAGTAGCCGATCAGGTAGTAGACGCCGTCGATGCGCGGGTAGTCCGGGAAGCGCTGGATCAGCTGCTTGTACAGGTCGATGGTCGGCTGGAAGTTCTTGCTGGGCTCGAGCGGATCCTGGCCGCGCTCACGCGCCGCCATCACGGCCAGCATGCCGTTCTGGAACTCGATGCTGCTGCGCTCGAAGTACAGCTCGCCGAGCCGGAACATCGCGTCCGGCGTGTAGGTGGGGTCGTCCGGATACTGCGTGACGAACTTCTCGAACAGCGCGATCGCCTCGGCCGTCGACTCGTCCTGCAGCTTCTCTTCGTTGGCGATCTGGCGCGCGTAGCCCTCGCTGCGCAGGCGGCGCTGGCGCACGTACTCGCGCTTCACGATCGAGACGACGGTGTCCTTGTAGGAGTCGCCGTTCTGCTTGAAGCGAGCGATCTCCTTCTCCATCTCCGCGAGCGCCTGGATCTGGGCGGCGCTGGGCGGCGGACGCTCGTCCTTCAGGCGCTTGTCGGCGGTCTGCAGGAATGAGGGCAGCTCTCCGTCGGCGGCGGGCTGCCAGGCCTCGGGCTCGCCACCCGCGGTCGACGCCGCACCGGGGAGGTACGCATCCGTGACGGCGCCGTCCCGAACGACGGCGGCGTCTACGACGGCGGCGGCGTCCACGGTGGCGCCATCGCGGGCCCCCGAGTCGCCTGCAACGCCTGCGTCCTGCGCGAAGGCCGTGCTCGCGAGCAAGCAGCCCGCGAGCGTGATCGGCGCTAGTTTCAGGCTCACTGTGCGACTCCCTTGGGCTCGTCCATGATCTCCTGGAACTCGTCGTCGAGCGCCTTGATCTCGGTGGCGCGCTGGCGCGTCAGCAGCTCGACGCGCTGGCGGTGCTCCTCGCGGTCCGCCCACGAGACGTCGATGTTGCCGACGTCCGCGCGCAGCACGAGGTCGTAGAAGCGCGAGCGCACGGCGTTGAAGTTCGCTGCCGTCACGCCGCCGATTACGTCCTCGGCCTGCGCCTCCAGCTCGGCCAGGCGAGCACGGTAGCCGTCGACGTTGGTGCCTTCCGAGGCGAGCACCTGGCGCATGCTGGTGACGCGCTCGCCAACCACGACGTCGATCTGCTGGTCGCGCGCGGCGACCGAGCTATCGACGACCGCGATGCGGCGCATCAGCCCGTCGAGCTGTGGGTTGTTGGCGCCAGACAGCTGGTGCTCGCGCTCGATCAGCGCGTTGTAGCGGGCGCGGACCTCGTCATCGTGCTGGTAGCGAGCGTCGCCGACGCCGACCTGCAGGCGCGCGGCCTCGAGCTGGAACTTCAGCTCCTTGATCTGCGTCTGGTAGTCGCCGACTGCGCCGCGCTGGCCGGTGAGCTCGGTCTGCATCGCGAGCACACCCTGCGGGTTCATGCGCGCGTCCTGCGTGTCCGCGAGGAAGCGCTCGGTGGCCGTGATGCGAGCTTCCATGCCCATCAGCTCGACATCGAGCTGACTGATGTCCTTGTTCAGGCCCTTGTAGCCGCCGAGCAGCTCGTCATCGCGCTTGGAGAAGTCTTCCTCGCGCTCGGGCATGTCGCGGATCGAGCCTTCGAGTTGCTTGCGCTGCTCGCGCACGTTGGCGAGCTCGCCGCCCGCCGGGGCGTTGCGGTCTTCGATGTCCGCCAGGTCGCTGCGCAGGCTGGCCGCGCGATTGTGCGCCGCCGTGGTGCGCTGGCGCATGCGCCGCGTGTCGGCGAACACGTTGACCACGTTGCTGCCCGAGATGCCGTCGTCGAGGCGACGCATCAGCTCGCTGGTCTCGCGCACGAGATCGCGCGCCTGGGCCAGGTCCGAGAGCGTGCTCAGCGCGCGCTCCATGTCCGCCTCTTCGCTCGCGAACGGCACGGCCTCCGCCGGGAAGATCGAGGTGGCGTCGAACGTCTCGATGTTCGTGCGCACCACTTCCTTGAAGTAGGCCTGCGTGTCCTGGTGCTCGACGATCACCTTGTCGAGCTTGTCGCGCGTGGGTCCGAACTTGGCCGACGCGTCCGCGAACACCTTGGCGGCGTCGTCGAGCTGGCCGTTGCGGAGCAACAGGTTGCCGCGCAGGATCGAGCCGTCCGCCAGGTACTTGCTGTCGGGCGAGGCGATCGCGAGCACCTCGAGCGCACGCTCGGCGCGCGTGGAGTCGCCCATGCGGATGTACACCCAGGCGACCTCGAACAGCGCGGTGTCGAAGTACTTCGAGGTGCGCGGCACGGCCTGGTACTGCTCGATCGCCTGATCGAGCTGGTC
>JBEVNG010000012.1:0-11413 GCA_040508235.1 Polyangiales bacterium
CCGCGCTCGGCGAGGGCAAGCTCGCGCTGGAGGCGTGGGAGAAGATCGGCATCCAGGGCGAGCTCTCGCCCGGCGGCATGCCGTACGTGCCGAACATGCCGCCGATGCAGATCCGCGTCGCCACCGTGGGCGAAGAGACGGGGCAGAACGACCCGCTGCCGGCCAAGACGGTCACGCTGGAGGTGCTCTGGGTGCAGCCGCTCTCGCCGTGCCACGGCGTGATCCAGTCGCCCACGGCCCGCCGCGCCAGCGTGGACTACGGCGACGTGGTGCTCTGGGACGGTGCGCCCGTGCGCCTGAACCGCATCACCAGCCCCGAGGGCACGCGCGACGTGCCGGTGTTTCCGCTGCTGTGGATCTTGCGCCCCGGCGACGAGCGGCGACTTCGCTTCGTGGGCATGGAGAAGGAAGCGGGCGCGATCGAGAAGCTCGAGCTCGGCGAGGACGTCGAGCTGGTGGTGTACGACCGTCGTTCGTCAGCTGCTGGCGATGCCCACCTGTTCTACGGCAAGCTGATCGTCCCTGGATCGCGCGACCTCAAGGAGGTGCGGCGCGCTCTCGAGACGGGGCTGCGCACCAAGGCGGGTCTGACGCTGGCCGTGCCGCAGCTCTACGAGTTGCTCGGCGACACGCCGCAGGCTGGCAAGGCGCACCAGGCCTGGGGCGGCATCGAGCGATCCGCGGAGAAGCAAGGCCTCTTGCCGGCGCGAGACAAGCGGTAACGTTGGACGCGATCGCAGCGACACGCAGCACCATGAGCTCGGGCAGGGGTGTACTGAGCTACCTCGGGTCGCACCTGAAGGTCCTGGGCGTGGGCACCGGCTTTCTGCTGGTCACCAACGGCCTGGAGCGCAGCATCCCCTGGCTGCTCAAGAACGGCGTCGACGCGTTCAGCGCCAGCGACCTCGGCGCGGCGCGGCGCGCCGCCTGGATGGTGTTCGCGCTGGCCGCCGCCGTGCTGCTGGTGCGCACGCTGTCGCGCGTGCTGATCTTCAACGTCGCGCGCGACGTCGAGTTCGAGCTGCGCGAGGAGCTGCTCGCGAAGCTGCACAGGCTCGGCAGCACGTTCTTCGGCAAGAGCAGCGCCGGCGACATCATGAGCCGCGCCACCAACGACCTCGGCCAGGTGCGGCTGCTGCTCGGCTTCGGCAGCATGAACCTGGTCAACGCGGTGATCGCGTACGTGAGCGCGCTGGCGCTGATGCTGACCATCTCGCCCGCGCTGACGTTGTGGGCGCTGGCGCCGTACCCGCTGTTCCTGCTCGCGATGCGCATGTTCGTGCGCAAGCTGTATGTGGTCAGCCAGGAGCAGCAGAAGGTGCTCGGCAAGCTGGCGGAGCGCGCGCAGGAGTACCTGAGCGGCGTGCGCGTGGTGCGCGCGTACACGGCGGACGCGTTCGAGGCCGCGCGCTTCGATGCGGCCAACCAGGACGCGCTGAAGCGCACCATGTCGGTGGTGTCGCTGCGCGCGCTGATGACGCCGGTGCTGGTGGGCATCAGCAGCTTGGGCACGGTGCTGGTGCTGTACCGTGGCGGCTTGATGATCGATCGCGGGGAGCTGTCCAAGGGCTCGCTGCTGGCGTTCTACGCCTACTTCGCGCAGCTGATCTGGCCGACCATGGCGGCCGGCTACATCTTCTCGGTCGTGCAGCGTGGGCGCGCTGCGTATGCGCGCGTGCGCGAGGTGCTCGACGCGCCGCCGGACATCGTCGAGGTCGCCTCGCCGCGCGCGGTCGAGCGCGTCGACGGCAGGCTGGGGCGAGGTGCGCTGCGCGTGTCGCACCTGACGTTCGCGTACGGCGATCGCAAGGTGCTCGACGATGTCTCGTTCGAGCTGCCCGAGGACGGCACGCTCGCGATCCTGGGCCGCACCGGCAGCGGCAAGACCACGCTGGCCGGCTTGCTCGCGCGCCTGCTGCCGACGCCGGAGGGCAGGGTGTTCCTCGACGGGCAGGACATCACCACGCTCAAGCTGCACGAGCTTCGACGCGCGGTCGGCTACGCGCAGCAGGAGCCGTTTCTGTTCTCGACCACGGTGGCCCGCAACATCGGCTTCTCGCTCGATGACGCCGATGGTCCGGAGGGCGCGGAGCGGGTGCGCGCCGCCGCGCGCGAGGCGTCCATCCTGGACGAGCTGGAGGCGCTGCCGGACGGGCTCGACACCATCGTCGGCGAGCGCGGCGTGCAGCTCAGTGGTGGCCAGAAGCAGCGCGTGGCGCTGGCGCGGGCGTTGTTGAACTCGCCGTCGGTGCTGGTGCTGGACGATCCGCTGAGCGCGGTCGACGCCAAGACCGAGCGTGCGATCCTCGATGCGCTCGATCGCGCGGCGGCCGGGCGCACGCTGATCCTGATCACCTCGCGCACGGCGGCGGCGGCGCGCTGCGACCAGATCCTGGTGCTCGACGCCGGCAAGGTCATCGAGCGCGGCACGCACGCGGAGCTGGTGCGCAACAAGGGCTTCTACGCCGAGCAGCACAAGCGCCAGAGCCTGGAGCAGGAGCTGTCGCAGCTATGAGCGGACGTCCGTCGCAGCCCGTGAAGGGGTACTCGCGCGCCGAGCGGCTGCTCGCGCAGTTTCACGAGGAAGTGCCGTCGCAGGGCGTCGACTGGAAGATGCTGCGCGACCTGCTCCCGTTCGCCAAGAAGCATGGGCGCCTCTACCTGACCGCGTTCCTGCTGATGCCGGTCGGCGCGCTGATGGCGGTGCTGCAGCCGCGTATGCTCCAGAAAGCGGTCGATGCCACCGGGCTCGGCGGCGACCCGGGCGTGCTGGCGCAGGTGGCGATCACCTACGCGTGCATCGTGGTGATCCGCTTCGCGGCCAGCTTCTGCGAGACCTATGCGATGCAGCTGGCGGGGCAGCGCACGATGGCGGACCTGCGCGGCAACGTGTTCGCGCACATCCAGAAGCTATCGATCCGGCACTTCGATCGCACGCCGGTCGGGCGCATCGTCACGCGCGTCACCAACGACATCGACTCGATGGGCGAGCTGTTCGCGAGCGGCGCGGTCACCGCGGTGGGCGATCTGTTGCTGCTCACGGGCGTGGTGGTGTCGATGCTGTTGCTCGACGTCAAGCTCTCGCTGGTGGCGTTTATGGCGGTGCCGCCGCTGTTGTTCGCGGTCGAGTTCTTCCGCCGCCAGCTGCGCACCGCGCAGCGCAAGATCCGCGGGCGCATCGCGTCGCTGAACGCGTTCCTCAACGAGCAGGTGCAGGGCATCCAGGTGGTGCAGGCGTTCTCGCGCGAGCGCGAGTGCGCCGAGGCCTACGCCGACATCAACCGCGACTACCGCGACGCCAACCGGCTCGCCATCCGCAACGACGCGCTGCTGTTCTCGGCCGTCGACGCCATCTCGACGATCGCGGTCGGCCTGGTGCTCTGGTACGCCGCCAGCCGCCTGGAGCTGCTCGGCGACGCCGTCTCGGCCGAGCGCACCAAGGGCACGTTCATCGCGTTCTACGCCTACATCCAGCAGTTCTTCGTGCCCGTCCGCGACCTGAGCACCAAGTACACCATGATCCAGTCCGCGTTCGCCTCCGCAGAGCGCGTCTTCGGCCTGCTGAACGTCACGGACTACGACGCCCCGCTGCTCTCCGAAGTGCCCGCGCCCGCGCCCGGGCTCGCGCTCGCGCTCGCGCCCGAGGTCTCCTTCTCCCACGTGGTCTTCCGCTACAAGCCGGTGGGCCCCCCCATCCTCGACGACGTCTCCTTCTCGATCGCCCGCGGCGAGACGGTCGCGATCGTCGGCGCGACCGGCGCCGGCAAGAGCACGGTCACCGCGCTGGTGCAGCGCTTCTACGACGTCGAGGGCGGCAGCGTGCAGGTGGCGGGCCGCGACGTGCGCAGCTACCCGCGCGACGAGCTGCGCGCGCGCTTCGCGGTGGTGCAGCAGGACGTCTTCCTGTTCGCGGGGGACCTGCTCGCCAACGTGGCGCTCGGCGACACCAAGCCCGACCGCGTGCGCGCCGAGACGGCGCTGCAGCGTGCCTCCGCGACGCACCTGTTCGAGGCCCGCGGCGGGCTCGACATGCGGATCGCGGAGCGCGGCCAGAACCTGAGCGCCGGTGAGCGCCAGCTGGTGTCGTTCGCGCGCGCGCTCTACCGCGACCCCGAGCTGCTGATCCTCGACGAGGCCACCGCCAACATCGACAGCGAGACCGAGGCCCGCCTCCAGCACGCCGTCGACGAGCTGCTGGCGGGCCGGACCGCCATCGTGATCGCACACCGGCTGTCCACGATCCGCCGGGTCGGCCGCATCCTGGTGTTCCATCACGGCCAGATCGTGGAGCAGGGCAGCCACGCCGAGCTGCTGGCGGCTCAGGGGGTCTACGCTCGGTTGTACCAGTTACAGTTCGCGCTGGAAGCGGCCGCCTCCTAGCCCAAGTTCCGGGCCCCCCGCGTGACAAGCGGTGGAGCAGCTGTTAGGTCCCGCACGCGCCCACGGTGTATCCTTGGGCCGACCTCCGCTTCCGAGCCGCTGTCCCGTGGAAAGCACTCCCCTCGTCTATGGCAAGTACCAGCTCCTCGAGCGCCTCGCGCAGGGGGCGCTTGCCGAGGTGTGGAAGGCGCGCTCGCACGGCGTCGAGGGCTTCGAGAAGGTCCTGGTCATCAAGCGCATCCGCGCGGCCCTGAGCGACAACACGCGCTTCGTCGAGCTGTTCATCGAGGAAGCCAAGATCGCGGTCATGCTCACGCACGCGAACATCGCGCAGGTGTTCGACCTCGGCCTCACCGATGGCAGCTACTTCATCGCCGCCGAGTACGTGCGTGGCCCCGACCTCGGCCGCGTGCTGGCGCGCTGCGAGCAGCTCGGCCGCCGCGTGCCGGCGGAGCTGGCCATCTACATCGTCAGCGAGCTGGCCAAGGGCCTCGACTACGCCCACCGCCGCCGCAACGCGGAGCTGGCGCCGCTCGGCATCGTGCACCGCGACGTCTCGCCCGAGAACGTGCTGCTCAGCTTCGAGGGCGAGGTGAAGGTCACCGACTTCGGCATGGCGCGCGCCAACGAGGCGGTGCGCCCCTACGAGGACCTGCCCTCGGGCAAGCTCGCGTACCTGGCGCCCGAGCAGCGGCTCGGCGGCGGCGACGTGGGCCCGCGCGCGGACGTGTTCGCGCTCGGCGTGATCCTGTTCGAGGCGCTGGCGGGCCACCGCCGTCGCGAGCCCAGCCTGGTGCTTCCCACGGACACGCTGGAGGTCGGCGACGCGCTCAAGCAGCTGATCGAGCGCGCGACCTCGCAGTACCCGGAGGATCGCCACGCCAACGCCGGCGAGCTGTACGAGGCGCTGATCGAGCAGCTCTACGAGAGTGGGCGCCGGGTCAGCGCGCTCGACCTCACGCGCTGGCTGGAGGACCTGGGTGTGCAGGCCGCGTCGGCGCCGCTGGAGGGACCGCCGAGCGAGCTTCTGCCCACCACCGGGCTCAAGGAGATCTTCGTGGAGCCGGTCGGGCCGAGCCCGATCACGCCGCCGCGCG
The DNA here is from genome assembly GCA_040508235.1 of Polyangiales bacterium. Taxonomy (GTDB): domain Bacteria; phylum Myxococcota_A; class Polyangia; order Polyangiales; family DASUME01; genus DASUME01. The sequence continues at coordinate 5,478 of JBEVNG010000012.1, forward strand.
GTCGACCCGTCGCACCGGCAGCTGTCGAGCCCGTGGCGCCCGTGGCGCCCGCGGCGGTCGCGGTCACCACCCACCTGCTGCCGCCGCGTCCCGAGTGGCGCGACGTCACCGTGCTGGCGCTGCGCGGCGTGCCCGCCGAGGAGGCCTCGTCGTTCGCGGCACGCTTCGGCGGCGAGCCATTCGGCGCGCAGGACGAGGGCGTGCTGCTGGTGTTCGGGCTGGCGGCGGTCGATGGCCGCGACGCCCACGCCGCCGCGCGCTGCCTGCTGCGCTTTGCCCGCGCGCGCGGCCGCGATGCGCTCGCCGCGGTGCTGCACGGCGGCCGCATCCTGCTCGACGGAGAGGGCAAGACCAGCCCCGACCAGGCGCGGCTGTTGCGTGCCGAGGCGGTGCGCTGGCTGGCGATGGCCAAGAGCAGCGACCTGCTCGCGACGCCCGCCGCCTGCGCGCTGCTGAGCGACCGCTTCGAGCTCTCGCCCGAGCTCACCCACGGTGCGCGTGCGATCGAGCGCGAGCGTCGCGCCACCGAGGGCGTCAGCAAGTTCATCGGACGCCGCGAGGCACTGCGCGCGATCGGCGAGGTGTTCGCCAGCGCCAACCGCAACCAGCTGCGCGTGCTCGGCGTGCACGGCGATGCGGGCACCGGCAAGTCGCGGCTGATCGTCGAGATCGAGCGGCGCCTGCGCCACGCCGGCCACGACGTCGGCATCTACACCGCGCCGTGCTCGCCGCAGACCACGGGCATCCCGTTCTTCGCGCTGCAGGAGCTGGTGCGCGCGGTGCTCGGCCTGGAAGACTTCGAGTCGAGCTCGCACGTCGCCGAGCAGATCGACAGGCTGCGCTTGCTCGGCCTGTCGCCGGAGCAGCGCGATGCGATCACGCGCCTGCTCGGTGCGCCCACCAAGAGCGACACCGGCTTCGAGGAGGGCAGCCCGCTGGAGCGCGCGCTGCTGCGCATCGGCTACCGGCTGGCGCAGGACAAGCTGAGCGTGTTCGTGTGGGACGGCGCGGAGTTCATGGACGCGCAGAGTCGCCAGCTGCTGATGCGGCTGCTGGCGCAGCGTCCGGTCGCGGCGCGCGTGATCGTGCTGCTGTCGTACCGCAACGAGCCGGCGGACTTCCTGGAGCTGCCCAACTTCGAGCAGGTCTCGCTCGGGCCGCTGGCCGATGAAGAGGTCGCGCGCCTGGTGCGCCACCGGCTCGGCGCCAGCGAGGTACACGGCGAGCTGGTGCGTGAGGTGAACCTCAAGACCGGCGGCAACCCGCTGTTCGTCGAGGAGCTGCTGGTGGCGATGCGCGAGCACGGCACGCTGGCGGTCGAGCATGGCGTCGCACGCTTGCTCGCGGGCGGCGCGCAGATGGAGCTCCCGCGCACGCTGCGGGGCCTGGTCGCCTCGCGCGTGGGCAGCTTGGAGGCAGCGCACCGCTCGATCTTGCAGCTGGCGGTGACGGCGGGACCGCGCTTCTCGCCGGAGCTGATCGCGCACGCCGCGGGCCTCGACGAGGCGACCGTGCGGCTGGCGCTCGCCCAGCTGAGCGAGCGCGGCATCGTGCGCGAGGAAGCGCCGGACGAGTACACGTCGGCGCACGACCTGGTGCGCGAGGTGCTGTACGGCGCCCTGCCGCTGGAGGAGCGCCCCGCGCTGCACGCGGCCGTGGCGCAGGCGATCGAGGCGCTGTCCCCGGCGGATGCGGCGGCCGAGCGCCTGGCGTTCCACTACCGCGAAGCGGGCCAGTGGGAGAAGGCGATCGGGTTCCTGTCGCGGGCCGCCACGCGCTACGAGGGCGAGCACGCGCTGGAGGCGGCCATCGAGGCGCACACGCAGGTGATCGATCTGCTGTCGCGCGCGGACCAGCCCGACCGCATGCGCGTGCTCTCGCTGTACGCGCGCATCGGCGAGCTCGCGTACCACACGCGCACCGGCGAGTGGCTGTCCGACGTGCTCGGGCAGGCGATCGAGCTGGCCGATCAGTGGGGCGCCGACGAGTGGCTGGCGCGGCTGGCGATGCTGCGCGGGCGGCTGCTCAACAAGGCATCACGCTTCCGCGAGGGACGGCTGTGGCTGGAGCGTGCGCAGGCGGTCGCGCGTCGGCTGGAGGACCGCAAGCTACAGCGCGACATCGCGCTGGCGGCGGCGGACGCGCACGCGCGCAACGGCGAGTACAAGTCGGTGGTGCCGTTCGCGACCGATGCGCTCGACGCCGCGCGCCAGAGTGGCGACGTGCCCAGCGAGCTGCGTGCGCTGCTGTTGCTCGCGCCCGCCTACGCCGCGCTCGGCGAGCTGGAGGGTGCACGCGACTCGCTGACGCGGCTGGAGAGCCTGGCGGCGGGTCATCCGTCGCGCCTGTTCCAGATGGAGCTGCTGCGCTCGCGCGCGCTGGTGCAGGAGGCCAACGGCGACCTGAACGCGGCGGCGGAGTCGGCACGCGAGGCGCTCGATCTCGCGCGCGAACACAGCTTCCCGCACGAGACGGCGGTGTACGCGCACCACCTCGGCAGCCTGCTGCTGCGCGCCGACGAGGAGAAGCGCGCCTTTGCCGCGCTGCGGCTCAGCTACGACGCCGCCACCGAGCACGGCTTCGCGCGCCTGCAGTGGCGAAACGTGTGCCTGCTGGGCTTCCTCGACGCGCTGCGCTTCGACTCGGAGCAGGGCTACTCACGCATGGCGCAAGCGGTGCAATACGCCGAGGAGCGCGGCTACGTGCTCGACCTGATCATCGGCAAGTACCTGCTCGCGATCATCGCCCAAAAGCGCAACGAGCTGGACCGCGCACGGCAGCTGCTGCACGCGGTCATCGAGCTAGCCGATCCGCACGGCCACGTGCGTCGCTGCGAAGACGCCGAGAGCGCGCTGCGGGCCCTCGACGCCGGCACCCCGATCGCCCTCCCGCGCTAGACCGCATCGTGGACGACTGAGTCGCGATGCGGGGGTCAGTTGAGGGAGAGGGTGCGGAGCCAGGGAGTCTCGAAGTAGTTCTTTTGGGCGGGGCTGCGCACGCGCATCTGGAAGCGCTCGGCGAACGCGATCGTGTCGATGTCCGCGCTCACGACCACCAGCTCGGCGTCGAGCTGGTGCAGCGTGCGCAGCAGCGTGTAGACGCCGCCGGTGTTGCGGAACGGGCCGACCACCATCAGGTCGGGGATGCGCTCGGAGATCGCCTCGCTGGCGGCCTCCACCGAGTACACGTTCTGGACCTGGTAGCCGCGCAGCGCGAGCACCAGGCGTAGGTCGGGGAGCGTGGTGCAGTCGGACGCCAGCAGCGCCCAGCGAATCGGGTCGTTCATCTCGGGGACCGAGGATGCTACGCGCGCAAAGGACAGCCAATCCCCCGTCGTGCGCAACGTCTCTAGGCGCACGTGACGACGCGCAAGAGACGAAACTCTCAGCCGCTGGCGAGGTGCGTCCGCGACCGATTCACGTTGGAATCGGCCGCTTTGGACGTCACTTGGGCGCGGGAGTCGCCGGCTGCTCGGCCGGGGCGGGGGGGACGATGCGCTCCAGCGTCGGCGCCTCGGGCGTCTGCGCGGGAGCCTCGCCCTCGGGCGCTTCTTCGGACGGCGCCATCTCCAGCTGCTCGGGCTCGTTGCTGGGGGCGGGCGCCACGCCGGCATCCACCACCTTGGCGGCCTTCTGCGCGGCCTTTGCCTTGGCGGCCTGGGTCGCGGCCTCCAGCGACTTGTCGCTCGACGAGCTCATGTACGCCAGCGTGGCCGACAGGATCATGAACAGCGCCGCGCTGATGGAGGTCAGCCGCGTGAGGAAGTTGCCGGCGCCGGAGCCACCGAACACGGTCTGGCTCGTGCCACCTCCGAACGCCCCGCCCACGCCGCCACGACCGGGCTGCAGCAGCACCACGAGGATCAGGAACAGGCAGACCAGGACGTAGAGGATCGAGAGGAACGTGTACATGGGTCTTTCGCGGGGCGCGAGCCGAGCTCGCGGGACCGACCTTTTAGCGCGCCGCCGCGATGATGGCCACGAACTGCTCGGCCACCAGGGAGGCACCCCCCACCAGGCCGCCGTCGATGTCCGGCTGACCCAGCAGTTCCTGGGCGTTGTCGGCCTTCATGCTGCCGCCGTACAGGATGCGCACCTTCTGGGCGGTGGCGTCGCCGTAGGCGTGCGTGAGGTAGGCGCGGATGGCGGCATGCACGCTCTGCGCGTCGGCCGGGGTGGCCGTCTTGCCGGTGCCGATCGCCCACACCGGCTCGTACGCGATCACGAGCGAGGCGAGCTTGGCCTGGTCGAGCCCGGCCAGCGCCGCCGCCACCTGCCCGACGGACACGCCGACGGTCGCGCCCTGCTCGCGCTGCTCCAGCGACTCGCCGACGCACACGATCGGCGTGATGCCGTTGGCGTAGAGGGCGACCGTCTTCTTGCGCACGGTCTCGTCGGTCTCGGCGAAGAACTGGCGGCGCTCCGAGTGGCCGACGATGCCGTAGGTGGCACCGGCGTCCTTGAGCAGCGAGGCGCTCACCTCGCCGGTGAACGCGCCCTTCTCCTGCCAGTACACGTCCTGCGCCGAGACGCCGACGTGCGTGCCCTTCAGCGCGGCGGCCACGCTGGCGATCGCGGTGAACACGGGCGCCACCACGACGTCGGCCTTGGCGTTCGCGGAGCCCGCGGCGACGGCCTTGGCCAGCGCCACCGAGGCCTCCAGCGAGTTCTGGAGCTTCCAGTTGCCGGCGATCAGCTGCTTGCGGCTCATGACCGACGTACCTCGACGCCCGGCAGCTTCTTGCCCTCGAGCAGCTCGAGCGACGCGCCGCCGCCGGTCGACACGTGCGTGTAGCGATCGGTCAGGCCCGCCGCCTGCACGGCCGCGACGCTGTCACCACCACCGACCACCGTGAAGCCCTGGCAGTCCGCCATCGCACGCGCGACGCCGAAGCTACCCTCCGCGAAGGGCGGGTTCTCGAACAGACCCATCGGGCCGTTCCAGAGCACGCTCTTGGCGCGACGCAGGCGCTCGCCGTACGCCTTGACGGTGCGCGGTCCGATGTCGAGCGCCATCTCCTCGGCGCCGATCGCCGCCACGTCCGTGGGCTTGCCACTGGTGGCCTTGATCGAGTCCGCCACCACCACGTCGGTGGGCAGCAGCAGCTGGATGTTTCGCTCGCGCGCCTTGAGCAACAGCGTGCGCGCCAGCGGCAGCTTGTCCTCTTCGATGCGGCTCTTGCCGACGTTGAGGCCCTGCGCCGCCAGGAACGTGTTCGCCATCGCGCCGCCGATCAGCAGCTCGTCGACGCGCTCCATCAGCGCCTCGATGACCTCGATCTTGTCGCTGACCTTGGCGCCGCCAAGCACCGCCACGAACGGCTTCTCGGGGTTGCTGCGCAGCTTCTCCAGCGCGGCGACTTCCTTGTGCACGAGCAGGCCGGCCGCGCGCTGCGGCACCAGCTTGGGCAGCGCATGCACGGAGGCATGCGCGCGGTGCGAGCTGCCGAACGCGTCGTTGACGTAGACCTCGGCGAACTTGAGCAGCTCGCGCGCGAACAGCTCGTCGTCGGCCTCTTCTTCCGGGTGGAAGCGCAGGTTCTCCAGCATCGCGACCTGGCCCTCGCGCAGGTCGGTCACGACCTTGCGGGCGCCGTCGCCGATGCAGTCATCGGCCAGCAGCACGTCCTGCTTGAGCAGCTCGGCCAGGCGAGCGGCCGCCGGCTCCAGGCTGAATTCGGGCTTCTTCTTGCCCTTGGGACGGCCCAGGTGCGAGGCCAGCACCACGCGCCCACCACGCTCCTGGATCCACTTGATGGTGGGGAGCGCCGCCTGGATGCGCGTGTCGTCGGTCACCTTGGTGCCGTCGAGCGGCACGTTGAAGTCGACACGCACGAACACCGTGCGGCCAGCGACGTCGACGTCGTTGAGGGTGCGGATGCCGGCCATGATGCTTCAGCCCTTCTTCGCGGCGAGGCGCGTGATGTCGACCATGCG
>JBEVNG010000539.1:0-5267 GCA_040508235.1 Polyangiales bacterium
GACGCGCCTGCAATAGCGCGCTGCCGAGCCCAAACGCCCCCGCACCCAGCCGAAAGCTACCGTCGCTGGCGCCGAAGAATCCCGCCCGCGCCCGGCCCCCCCACAACCCAGCCCAGCTGCTAATTGGCGTCTCCAGCGCACGACTCAGCTCGGCCAAGCTCATCGGCCCCGCGCACAGCGCCTCCAGGATGTGGAGCACGCGAGTCACGGATTGCGGAGACGGACCGCTGCGATCGTCGGGGAGCACGGCGCAAGCGTATCCGTGAACGCGCGATTACGCGAGACGCTGCGCGGCGAGCGCCTTGAGGGGGGCGGCCTTGACCTTGTTGGAGGCTGTCAGCTCCAGGTCGGACTCCGCCACGAACAGCACGCGGCGCGGGACCTTGAAGCTCGACAGCCGCTTGGAGACGAAGCCGCGCACGAGGGCCTCGTCGATCGACGCGCCGGCCTGCGGGACCACGCACGCCACCACGATCTCGCCGAGCGTGTCGTGCGGCACGCCGACGGTGGCGGCGATCTTCACGCCCGGGCACTCGGCCAGCACGGCGTCGATCTCCAGCGGAGACACGTTGGCGCCGCCGGTCTTGATGATGTCGTTGAGGCGGCCCTGCCAGTGCAGGCGGCCCTTGTCGTCGACGAAGCCGCCGTCGCCGGTGCGGAAGAAGCCCTCCTCGTCGAAGGTGTCCTCCAGCGCGACGCGCAGGTAGCCGAACATCGTGGTGGGCCCCTTGACCGCGATCTCGCCGGGCTCGTTGCGGTTGAGCACGCGGCCGCTGACGGGCTCGACGATGCGCACGATGTTGCCGCCGAGCGGCAAGCCGTGCGTGCCCTTCACGACCTCGGGATCGGTGCCGCTCGGATACGCGGTGTTGAGCGTCAGGGTCTCGGTGTTGCCGTAGCAGAACATGGGCTCCTGCCAGTCGGTCTTCACCTTGGGATGATTGCGCAACGGCGACGTCTCGCCGACGTACTTGAGCGTGCTCAGGTCCGCAGACGCGTAGCCGGGGTCGTCGACCAGGCGTGCCCACTGATGCGGCCACGCGATCGGCAAGGTCACGCGCTCCTTCTCGATCAGCTGCAGCGCTTCGCCGCCCACGAACGCACGCTGCAGGACCAGGCAGCCGCCGGCGGCGAAGGTGGTACCGAGCGCGGACGCGAAGTTGCCGGACCAGAAGAAGCCGTTCGCGGCCCAGGTGCGCACGTTGTCGTCGACGTTGTAGATCTTGCGCCAACGCCAGCACTGGATCGCGGCCGCGCGGTGCGCGTGCACGATCGCCTTGGGCTTGCTGGTGGAGCCCGACGAGAAGAAGATCATGCCGCGGTCCGTCGGCGCGACCTCGTTCGCGATCGCGTCGACCAGCGCTGCCGGCGCGAGCGGGCCCTTCAAGAAGTCCGCCCAGGACTCGAACGCACCGCTCGCGGCGCCGATGCTGACCGCACGACGGAGGAACGGCAGCCGCTGCGAGTAGACCACTTCCTTCTTGGCCAGCTCGGGACACAGCTCGGTGATCTCGGCGACGAAGTCGCGGTCGAGCACCTCGCGCTCGACGATCAGCAGCGAGACGTCGCCGACGCGCAGCATGTACTCCAGCTCGGAGGCCTTCGCGAACGTGCTCAGCGCGACGCAAGTGCCGCCCGCGAGCGCGACGCCGAACACCGCCGTGATCCACTCGGGCCGGTTGGTCGCGAGCACGCCGACCCGCGTGTCCTTGGTCACTCCGCGCGCGACCAGCGCCCGCGCCGCGACGTGCGCTTCGTCGAAGACCTGCTCGTAGGTCTTGCGCACCACGCCGTCCGGCCCGTGGAAGACCAGTGCCTCCTTGTCTGCATACTTGGTGCAGACCTCCCGCAGGAAGCCTCCCAGCGTGAGCGCACCGAGCTGCTCGTCGGCGAGCGGAATACCTCGAGTCGTCGAATCCATGATCACCTCGACTGTTGCGCGTGCATGCGCGCGGCGGTGCTGGGCTCCAGCGGCTCCACGCCGCGCTCCAGCTGCACGCCCAGGGTCTTGAACACGTTGGCCAGCAAGTCGTAACAACCGACCGCGAAGATCAGGTCCATGCGCTGGCGCAGATCGAAGTGCTGCGACAGGCGGCCCCAGGTCTCGTCGTGAATGTGCGCATCCGCGTGCAGCTCGTCGACCGCACGCACCAGGTCGGCCTCGATGGGATCCCAGCCGGACGCGTCCGGTCCGCTCTGCACCCGCTCGATGTCCGCCTCGCTGAGGCCGGCGTTACGCGCCAGCACCAGGTGCTGCACGAACTCGTATTCCGAGCGCCGCAGCCAGCTGACGCGCAGGATCAGCAGCTCACGCACACGCCGCGACAGCGTGCTGTGGGTGGCGACGTGGTTGTTGAACGTGAAGAACGCCTTGGCGAGCTCCGGGTAGTGCAGGATCACGCCGACGCCGTGCATGCCGCGCGCGCCGTCCTTGTCGAACGAAGACAACACGAAGTTGCGCGCATGCGGGAACGCGCCGATGGCGTCGTGCGTCGCGTCGTCCCAATCGGGCGGCAGCAACGGTTCGACACGGGAGGAAAGCTGTTTCGCCATGGGGGGATTGGCGCCCAAACTAGCGCTCGAGACACGTGGCTTGAAAGTGCCCAACACGCGCTGGCCCCTTGGCGCAACTCATTGGCCGTAGGGGGCCAACCGCATCGTGTGGGCGTTGGACTATAGGTTCGGAAAGACAACGCGATGCTCCTCTCGTCGACGCAACAAGCCATCGCGGACGCAGTCCGTAAGTTCGCGCAGGAGCGCATCCGCCCCGCGGCGCAGCGCTTCGAAGCGCAAGGTAGCTACCCGGACGAGCTGTTCCTCGAGCTCGCGCAGCTCGGCCTGATGGCGATGACCGCGCCCGAGGACAAGGGCGGCGCCGGCGCGGACTACGTGTCGTACGCGGCCGCGCTGATCGAGGTCGCCGCCGCGGATGGTGCGCTCTCCACCATCCTGTCCATCCAGAACAGCCTGATCGTGTCCGCGTTGCTCAAGGACGGCAGCCCGGAGCAGCAAGCGCGCTTTCTGCCCGAGCTCACGTCGGGCCGCTCGATCGGCGCGTTCGCGCTCACCGAGGCGGAAGCGGGCTCCGACGCCTCCGCCATCCGCACGCGCGCCAGCAAGGTGCCCGGCGGCTACGTGCTCAACGGCAGCAAGCAGTTCATCACCTCGGGCAAGATCGGCGGGCTCGCGATCGTGTTCGCGGTGACCGACCCGGCCGCCGGCAAGAAGGGCATCAGCGCGTTCCTGGTGCCCACGGACAAGCCGGGCTACGTCGTCGAGAAGGTCGAGCACAAGCTCGGACAGTCCGCGTCGGACACCTGCAGTCTGGTGTTCAACGAGTTGAACATCGAGACCGAGCTGCGCCTCGGCGCGGAGGGTCAAGGCTACCGCATCGCGCTGTCCAACCTGGAGGCGGGCCGGATCGGCATCGCCGCGCAGGCGGTGGGCATGGCGCAGGCCGCGCTGGAGCTGGCGGTGCGCTACGCACGCGAGCGCAGCTCGATGGGCAAGCTGATCATCGAGCACCAGGCGGTGGGCTTTCGGCTCGCGGATCTCGCCTCGCGCCTGGAAGCGTCGCGCCAGTTGGTGCTGCACGCCGCGAGCGTCAAGGACGCCGGGCTACCGTGCCTCAAGGAAGCGTCGATGGCGAAGCTGGTCGCGTCCGAGACGGCCGAGGCCGTGTGCTCGGGCGCGATCCAGACGCTGGGCGGCTACGGCTACCTGGAAGAGTTTGGGCTCGCGAAGATCTATCGCGACGTGAGGGTGTGTCAGATCTACGAGGGCACATCGGACATCCAACGAATGGTCATCGCTCGATCATTGTAAGGACCAGACCATGTCATCCGATCCGATCGTGATTGCTTCGTATGCGCGCACGCCGATCGGCGGCTTTCAAGGCACGCTGTCCTCGGTCAAGGCCACCGACCTGGGCGCCACCGCGGTAAAGGCCGCGGTCCAGCGCGCGGGCTTCGCCGAGGTCGGCGCACCGACCATCGACCGCATCTACATGGGCTGCGTGGTCTCCGCGGGCCTCGGCCAGGCGCCCGCGCGCCAGGCCGCCATCGGCGCCGGCCTCTCGCACGGCGTGCAGGCGACCACCGTCAACAAGATGTGCGGCTCCGGCATGCAGGCCACCATCATGGCGTACGAGGCCATCGCCTCCGGCGCGGCGGACGTGGTGATCGCCGGCGGCATGGAGTCGATGAGCAACGCACCTTACTTGCTCGCCAAGCATCGCTCGGGCGCGCGCATGGGCCACGACAGCATCAAGGACGCGATGTTCCTCGACGGGCTCGAGGATGCGTACGAGCCTGGCGTGCTGATGGGTGTGCACGCGGAGGCCGCGGCCCGTCGCTTCGAGTTCGCACGCAAGGAGCAAGACGCCTACGCCGTGGAGAGCGTGCGTCGTGCGCAGGCCGCGATCAGCAGCGGCGCGTTCGACGAGGAGGTCACGCCCGTCGAGGTCACCACCCGCAGCGGCAACGCGGTGGTCACCGTCGACGAGCAGCCGGGCAACGCGCGCATCGACAAGATCCCCACCCTGAAGCCAGCGTTCGGCAAGGACGGCACCATCACCGCCGCCAGCTCGTCGTCCATCTCGGACGGCGCCGCGGCGCTGGTGCTGACGCGCCGCAGCATCGCGGACAAGCTCGGCTTGAACGTGGTCGCGCGCATCCGCGGCACCGGTGGTCACGCCCACGACCTGGGCTGGTTCGCGACCGCACCCGGGCCGGCCATGAAGCGCGCGATGGAAAAAGCGCAGTGGTCGGCGTCCGACGTCGATCTCTTCGAGGTCAACGAGGCGTTCGCCGTGGTAGCGATGATCGCGATGCGCGAGCTCAACGTGCCGCACGCGAAGATGAACGTGAACGGCGGCGCCTGCGCGCTGGGTCACCCGATCGGCGCCTCGGGCGCGCGCATCATCGCCACCTTGCTCTCCGCCCTCAAGCGTCGCGGTGGTAAGCGCGGCGTGGCCGGCGTATGCCTCGGCGGGGGCGAAGCCACCGCGATCGCGGTCGAGCTGATCTAGCTCGATCTTCTAACTGGAGTAACGAGTCATGGATCCCAAGGGTCTCTCTGCAGTCGTCACGGGTGGTGGTTCGGGTCTGGGCGCGGCTTCGGCGGCGCGACTCGCCAGCGAGGGCGCGCGCGTCGCGATCTTCGATCTGAACGAGGAAGCCGGGCGCGCGCAGGCCGAGAAGATCGGCGGCAAGTTCTTCAAGGTGAACGTCACCGACGCCGGCAGCGTGACGGAAGCGCTGGCCGCG
>JBEVNG010000123.1:0-7393 GCA_040508235.1 Polyangiales bacterium
AGCTGCCGGGCGGGCCCTTGGCGCCGAAGAACGCGCGCGCGAAGTCGTCCAGCGAGCGCGTGTCGCCCGAGAGCTCGCGAATGCGCGTGTCGACGTCGAGCCAAACCAGCTGGCCCTCGGAGTAGTAGTCCTCGCTGCGCTGCCAGCTGACCCAAGGCAGCGGCCTGCGGCTGGCGATGATCGGGTCGCGCGTGGTGTCGCTCATCGAGCGCCAGCGCCGGCCGGCGCGGTTGTCGTAGATGGCGGCGGTGCGCGCGATGGCGTCGAGCGTGTGCTGCTTGCTCCACAGCCCCGAGCGCGCCGAGAGCACGTTGCCCCAGTACTGCGTCTGCCCCTCGTAGACCCACATCAGACTGTTGCGGATCGGGCGCTCGAAGGTGGGCGTCCACGAGTCCGCCCCGCGGCGGTACTTGCCGTTCCAGGAGTGCACGTACTCGTGCGACATCACGTCGCGGTTGGGTACGTTCTTCTCCCAGGCGGTGAAGTAATCGCCGGTGGTGCCGCTCTCGCACGAGCGGTGGTGCTCGACGCCGATCTTGCCCAGCTCGTCGCTGAGCGCGACCAGGAAGTCGAAGTGATCGAAGTGGCGCGCGCCGAACAGCTTGTCGGCCTGCGCGACCAACGCGCGGTGTGGCTCGATCTGCTCGGCGGTCGCCGCCAGCTGCTCCGGCGTGTCGGCGACGATGTTCATGTGCACCTCGCCGCGCTCGTCGTCGAGCTGGAGGCGGCGGAAGTTGCGGCCCGCGAAGATGGGCGAGTCGATCAGCACGTCGAGCGCCACCGGCTCGAACTTGTGCACGTCGCCTTCACTGCTGGCACGCAGCGCGCAACCAAAGCTCCAGCCCTCCGGCAACGTGAGCGCGGCCTCGACCTGGATGCGGCGCGAGAAGTATCCCGCCGGATAGAGCACGACGCTGTTCCACTGCAGGTTCAGCATGTCGGGCGTCGCGACCACACGACCGTGCTCGGGTGCCGTCGGCGAGACGAACTGGAAGCGCACGTCGAGGTTCTCGACCCCCGCCGGCACGTCGACATGGAACGCGAACACCTCGACCAGGTCGCGCGTCCACGGCAGGTCCGCGTCGCCCGCGCTCACCTCCAGGCCCGCGAACAGCGCGATCTCCGCCTGCGGCGCGTGGTAGCCCGGCAGCCACTTGGGATACAGCAGCGTCAGCGGACCCGACGCGGGCACCGGGATGCGCTGCCGCACGCGGAAGATGCCGCGCTGCACGTCGCTCGCGTCCACCTCGAGCTGAATGTGTCCAGGAAAGTCGACGTCGCGCGCGGTCGCGATCGACGTCGGCTCGGCGGTGGGCTGCGGCTTCGTCATGGAGCTCCTTGCGCCAGCGCGCGGGTGAGCGCGTCTTCGAGCAGCGCGTGCGAGATCGGCTTGGGCACCACCGCGAACGCGTTGAGACCACGCCCGATCTCCTCCGCGCGCGCATGGCCGCTGGAGACGATGACCGGAACGCCGCGCAGCGCCGGGTAGTGCAGTTGCTGTTGGCGGAACGAGACGCCATCGATATTGGGCATCTCCAGGTCGAGGATCACCGCCGCGATGCGCCTGCGCTTCAGGTGAAGCAGCTCGAGGCCATCCAGGCCATCCCACGCCTCGATCACCGCATAGCCACGCGTCTGCAACCACTCAGCGAGCAGTGCGCACCCGTCCCGGTCATCATCGATCACCAAAACCGTAGGCTGCGCGCTCTCCACGCCCCCGAGGTGATCGCTATCCCCTCCGGGGCAAGAGTGACTCGCTCCGCTCACTCAACTTGGCGTTGGACGGGGGCGCTGGATGACTTGGTGATGTTCGACAGTTTGCCGAGGAGCAACGCGAGCACGCTCACGAGCGCCACCACCAGGGGGCCGATGATCCAGGGACCGTTCTCGGGTGCGCGCTGCACGGCGATCACGATCAGCCAGAACACCCCGATGGCCAGCGACGGCAACAGCGACGCGAGCATGCCCCACGGCAACCTCGGCTCGGCGCCGCCGTCGGTGAGGCCCGGCATGAACTGCTGCACGACGTACGCGGTCGCGTCCGGTCGGGCATGCCAGCGCTTCACCACGTGCCGGACGGCGCGGTGCGCGGCGTAGATGCCCGCGGTGGAGGCGACGCTGATCACGAAACCGAACCCCGGGATCACCGAGCGGACCAGCAGCTCGTACAGGAGCTTCCAGTGCGACGCCGGCTGCTGCTCCAGCTGCCACCAGCGATCCAGACTGACGGCGAACGCAGCCACCACGAAGGCCTGAATCGAGAGACCCCAGACGAGGCGATGGTTGATCAGCTCATCCTCGTGCTTGAGGTAATCGCGAAAGAGCTCGTACCGACGTTCATGCGAGAGTTCCTGCACGCGCAAGCGTACGGCCGCGCGCGCCGTTCCTTCCCAGCGCCCACGCGCTAGCGCCTGAACACGATCGCGTAGTTGGGAGCGTCGCGGTCGAAGAGCGGGGTGCGTTCGGCGCGTACCCCGGGGATCGCGCTCTTTACCAGGGTCTCCAGCGCGCTCTCGTCCAGGAGGCTGACGCTGCGGTCGCCGCTGATGTAGCGGTCGGCGAGGTAGGAGAGATAGCCGCGCGTGGTGCCGGGGCGGATGTCCTTGACCACCAGGAGCGTGTCGGGGCCGATCAGCGGGCGCAGGTCGGAGAAGAAGCGCACGCGTTGCTCGGGGGGCACGTGGTGCACGACGTCGCAGACCGAGATCAGCGCGGGCGGTGGGTGACCGCGCTCGATGTACTGGCGGATGCTGGTGTTGGGCAGTAGCTGCACGCGCGCGAGCAGCGTGGTGTCGAGCGCGGCGCCGAGGCGCGGGCTGATGTCGATCATGGTCGCGTGCGCGCTGGGGAAGCGCGCCAGCAGCGCGTTGAGCAGCTGCCCGTCGCCCCCGCCGACCTCCAGGATCGAGCCCGAGCGCGGCAGCTGCGGGAAGCTCTCCGCCACCGCCGTCAGATCGACGAAGAACGCGCGGTAGGCGTCGCCGAGCGGCTTGAACCAGCGCGGACCGAGCAAGTCTCTCACCACCTGGCCCGCGCTCATGATGCCTCCGTGCCCTGCGTCTTGACTTCGTCCCCGTCGCGCATCGCCTGCACTGCTTCGCGTGCGAAACTTTGGTACCTGCCCTCGCGGATGGCAACGCGCGCCGCCCGCGTGAGCTCGCCGTAGAACCACAGGTTGTGCTCGGTCACCAGGCGCGGTCCAAGCATCTCCTTGGCGTTGAACAGGTGGCGCAGGTACGAGCGCGTGAACGTCGCGCAGACCGGGCAGCCGCAGCGCGCGTCGAGCGGGGCGCTGTCGAGCGTGTGGCGCGCCTGGCGCAGGTTCACGCGGCCGTGCCAGGTCAGCGCCTGCCCGTTGCGCGCGTTGCGCGTGGGCAGCACGCAGTCGAACATGTCGATGCCGTTGCCGATCGCGGCCAGCAGGTCGTACGGCGTGCCCACGCCCATCAGGTAGCGCGGTCGCTCGCGCGGCATCGCCGGCGCCAGCTCCGCCAGCACGCGGTACATCTCCGCGATCGGCTCGCCCACCGAGAACCCGCCGAGCGCCACGCCATCGACGCCGAGCGACGCGATGTCGTCCAGGTGCCGCAGTCGCAGGTCGAGGTGCGTACCGCCTTGCACGATCCCGAACCGAGCCTGCCCTTCGGCGGCCGGCGTCGCCAGGCTTCGCCGCGCCCAGGCACTGGTGCGCGTCATCGCGGCCTCGATCACCGGGCGCGGCGCGGCGCCAGGCGGACACTCGTCGAGCACCATCGCGATGTCCGAGCGCAGCAGCGCCTGCACGCGCATCGACTCCTCCGGCGTCAGCAGCTTCTGCTCGCCGGTGAGGTGCGAGCGAAACGTGACGCCGTGGTCGTCCATCTTGCGCAGCTTGGTCAGCGAGAAGACCTGGTAGCCGCCGCTGTCGGTGAGCATGGCGTGCGGCCAGGACATGAACTTCTGCACACCGCCCATGGTGTCGACGCGCTCGGCGCCGGGTCGGAGCCACAGGTGGTAGGTGTTGGCGAGGATGATGCGCGCGCCGTTCGCCGCCACCTCGGCCGGCGTCTGCGACTTCACGCTCGCCTGCGTTCCCACGGGCATGAACACCGGCGTCTCGATCGTCGCGCGCGTGGTCACGACCGTGCCGCAGCGCGCGTCGCCGTCGCGCGCCGTCTCCTGGAACGAAAAGCCTGGGGTGCTCACGTCTTGCCTCGAATCAACATCGCGTCGCCGTAGCTGAAGAAGCGGTATGCGCCGTCCACCGCGGCGCGGTACGCGTGGCGCGTGGGCTCGATGCCCGCGAACGCCATCACCAGCGCGAGCAACGTCGAGCGCGGCAGGTGGAAGTTGGTGACCAGCACGTCGATGGCGCGGATCTCCGTGGGCGGATACAGGAACAGGTTGGTCGCGGCGCGGCCCGCGGTCACCACGCCGTGCTTGCGCAGCGACGCCTCCAGCGTGCGCACCACGGTGGTGCCCACCGCGACGATCGGGCGCCCTTCCCGGCGCGCCAGCGCGATCGCATCCGCCGTCTCGACGCTGATCTCGTAGTGCTCGTGGTGCATCGGGTGCTGGCGCAGGTCGTCGACGCTCAGCGGCGCGAACGTGCCGGGCCCCACGTGCAGCGTCACGAACGTGCGCTGGTGACCGGCGGCCGTGAGCGACGCGAGCAACGACTCGCCAAAGTGCAGACCCGCCGTCGGCGCCGCCACCGCCCCCGGCGCGCGCGCGAACACGGTCTGGTAGCGCTCGCGGTCCGACAGCTCCGGCTGGCGCGCGATGTACGGCGGCAGCGGCATCTGCCCGACTTCCTCGAGCGCGGCCTCCACGTTCGGCGCGCGCAGCGTGACCTCGATCAGCGTCTCACCCTGGCGCGCGCCCACCTCGAGAGAGAGCGCACCCACCTGCAGCGTGCCGCGCAGGCTCTTCAGCGGTCGCCCCATGCAGAGCCAGCGCTGCTCCGCGAGCCCCTCCGAGATCCGCTCGACCAGCAGCAGCTCGAAGCGGCCACCACTCGGCCGCGTGCCCAACAGCCGCGCCGGGATCACCCTGGTGTCATTGAACACGAACAGCGAGGGCGGCAGCAGGCGCGGCAGATCCGTGACCGCCGCGTGCTCGACCCCCTCGCGCCCACGGTCCATCACCAACAGGCGCGCGGCCTCGCGTCGGGGCGCGGGTTCCTGCGCGATCAGCGCGGGTGGCAGGTCGTAGTCGAGCTCGTCGGCACGCATGGGGCGGCCAAAGAGAGCGCACACCTGCCTCGCCCGCAACCCCCCGGCTCGTGCGACACTGCGCTCCATGGGCGAAGCCACGCTCGAGCAAGTCACCACACGCCGTCAGCTGCTGGCGGGCACCCGCGCCCTGCTGGCGGTGTCCTCCGCCTGCGCGCTGGCCGCGGGCTGGAACCTGTACGGCGATCTGAGCAGCCAGCGCAGCCCGCGACGCCGTCGCCGCAAGTGGAAGTGGAGCTTCCTGGCCGTGCTCTGGCTCGGGCTCGCGTACTGGTGCGAGCACCGAGACAGCGACGATCAGCGCGACAGCTCGATCGTGTAGCTCTGCTTGGCGTTGAACAGCCGGCCGTCCTTGCGCTCCTTGGCGCTGACGGTGAAGCAGGACGCGCGGTCGGCGCTGCTGGCCGGCAGGTCCAGGCTCTCGCCCTCGCCCGGGCCGTGGTGATCCACACGCTGCCCGGTCTCGCTGATGCGATCGAGGTACGACAACACCAGGTCCACGCCCTCCAGCCCGCCCAGCGTCACGGTCTGCGCCGCGCGTCCGGACGCCGCGCAGTAGACGTCCTTGTCCTTGTTCCAGCCCAGGTAGCCGCGCAGCGTGTCGCCCGGCGTGAGCGGCGTCGCGAGCTCGAACGCGTCGTTGATCTCGCGCTCGAAGCCGGGCGCCCCCGGCGTCAGCGTCAGCTCCAGCGTGTACTGGTCCGAGATGTTCTCCGTGGGCGGGTGGCCCGGCTGCAGGACCTCGCGCACGCGCACGTAGTAGACCGGCGCGGTCAGCGTCAGGTTCGGGATCAGCTCGCCCTCCCCAACGCCGCCACTGTTCACGCTCAAGATCGGCTGCGACGAGCCCTTGGCGACGACGTCGAGCGCGAGGTTCATGTTCGGCAAGCCGCTCAGCGCCAGCCGCGCGACCTGCGGGACGCCGCCGCCCGGCAGCTCGATGCGGAACACATCCGGGTCGCCCTCGTCCGCGCTGTTGCGCCGCCCGATCTTGCCGGTGAGCGCGACGCCGGGCCACAGCTTGTTGGCGTTGGCCGGGTCGTCGTTGGGCTCGCTCTCCTTGTCCTTGGGTCCATCGCCCGCGAACAGCTGCTCGCGCAGCACGAACGCCGCGACCGCCAGGCCGAGCACGAGCAACAGCGCCACCACCTTGCCCAGGAAGCCGCCCGTTCGTGTCTTGCGCTCGTAGTGATCGACGTCGTCACGCGTCGCGAACATCTCGCCACTCGGGGGGTGGCGCTCGCTCTCGACGTCGAACATGCCCGACGCGACCCCCTGCGAGCGCAGGTACCGCATCAGGTCGTCGCGCAGCGCGCCCATGCTCTGGTAGCGGTGCGCCGGATCTTTCTGCAGCAGCTTGCCGACGATGCGCTCGGCCTCGTCCGGGATGCCGAGCCGCGGCGCGCGCTTGCGCATGGGCACGTGGGGATCGTGCAGGTGGGCGGTCACCAGCGCCTGCGGGTTTTGCCCCTCGAAGGGCGGCTCGCCAGTGAGGCACTTGTACATCAGGCCGCCGAGCGCATAGAGGTCGGCGCGCTGATCGACCGCTTCACCGCGGATCTGCTCGGGCGCCATGTAGTACGGCGTGCCGATCAGCTCGCCCATGCCGGTGAGTCGCTCCTCCGCGCCGCGCACCTTGGCGATGCCGAAGTCGAGCACCTTGACGAACTCGCGCTCCTCGCCGGCGTCGAGGATCATGACGTTCTCGGGCTTGATGTCGCGGTGCACGATGCCCGCGTCGTGCGCCTCGCCCACGCTCGCCGCGACCTGCGCCGCGATCGCCGCCACGCGCGAGAAGCCGATCGGCCCGTGCGCGATGGCGCTGGCCAGATCGTGACCCGGCAAGAATTCCATCACCAGGTACGCGAGCTGATCACTCTCACCGAAGTCGAAGATCTGCACCGTGTTCGGGTGGCTGAGCTTGCTGGCGGCCTGCGCCTCGCGCTGGAAGCGCTTGCGCAGCATGTCGTTGCGCGCGAGCCGGCCGCTCAGCACCTTCATCGCCATCAGCTTGCCGATCTGGGTGTGCTCGACCTTGTAGACCACACCCATGCCGCCGCTGCCGAGCACGCTCAGGATGCGATAGCGGCCCGCGACCACCTCGCCGATCAGCGGGTCCACCGGCTTCTTGTTGGGCGCACGCGGCAGCGAGGCCTCGGTGGTCAGCCCGCAGTTCGGGC
>JBEVNG010000193.1:0-8730 GCA_040508235.1 Polyangiales bacterium
CGCCTACCTGGCGCTCAACCCCGCGGGCACGGTGCCGCTGCTGCATCACGGAGACTTCTTGCTGACCGAGACGGTGGCGATCCTGGGTTACCTGGCCGACCTGCACCCGGTGGCGCGCCTGCTGGGCGACGGCAGCGCGCGCGGCCGCGCGGACGTCACACGCTGGCTCGCGTTCCTGAACTCCGACGTGCACAAGGCGTTCAAGCCGATCTTCACGCCGGCTCGCTTCCTGGCCGACCGCGCGCTGGCCCCCGCGCTGGCGACGACCGCGCGCGGTCACGTGCGCGCGCTGTTCGAGCGCCTCGACGCGCAGCTCGCCGAGCGCAGCTGGCTGATCGGGCAACGCTCGGTCGCGGACCCGTACCTGTTCGTGCTGCTGCGCTGGACCGCGGGCACCAAGGTCGACGTGCACGACCTGTCGAACTTGAGGCGCTTCGGGGAACGCATGCACGACGACGACGCCGTGCAGCGCGCGATCGCGCAGGAGGAGCCCACACGCGATGAGCCTGGCATCGCCGACGCGCCTGCGGTGTAATTCGTGGGATGGCTTCGGCTCCGCCTCGCTCCGTGGGTCTCACGCTGACGGGCTTCGTGTTCGCCTTCGTGGCGCTGTTGATCCTGCTCGGCGCGCTCGACACCAGCGTGCTGCGTTGCACACGTACGGCGAGCGTGAGCTGCGTGTATACAGAGGCGCTGCTCGGCGTCGAGCGTGAGCGCCTGGTGCTGGACGGTGTGCTCGGCGCGCGCGTCGGCGTGTCTCGCTCGCGCAAGAACAACGGCGCGACGTATCGCGCCGAGCTGCTGACGGTCGCTGGCGAGCGCCCCCTCACCAGCTCGTACAACTACGCGCAAGCACGGCACGACGAGCTGGCCGCGCGCGTGACGGACTTCGTGGCCGGTGACCGAGCTTCCTTCGCGCTGACGCAAGCGGGCTGGGGCTGGGAGTGGGTCCTGGGCATCACGCTGTTTGGGCTGACCCTCGCGTACTTCCTGTTCGGGCGACGTGGACTGCTGTCGGACAAAGCCGCGCGTCCACGAGAAGTGACGGACCCGTAAGAGAGCTCGCGTTGATCGCGCGCCACGCGCGCCGCGCGCGATCTACGATCGAGTTCTTCCCCTAAGGAGAGACGATGCCTCCCGCCGCTGCGAGTCCGCGCCCTGTCACACCACGACGTCCGTCCGCGGAGCCGGTGCGTCCTTCGGGTGTGATGCCGGCGTTCCGCGGCAAGGTGTCCCTGCCCACGCCGTCGCTGCCCGCGCCTTCGCTCAAGCTCGCCCCCAAGGTCGACAACGACGAGGCGCTCTGGGCGGAGGCACTCGCCGCCGCGAAGAAGCGCGCCGAGCAAGAAGACGAAGAGCGCGCGTGGCAGCAGGCAATCGCGCGCGCCAAGGCGCTCACCGCCGCGCAGGAAGAGCGCGAGTGGGCCGCCCTGCGCGCACGCGCCGCCGCGCCGCGCAAGCCAGCACCGCGCCTGGTCAGCTGGCCCTAAACCAAGACTAGTAGCAGTCGGGGCAGTTGGCCTTGGAGCAGGACTCGCTGTCCGGATCGCCGTACGTGCACTCCTGCGAGGTGCCGGACGAGAAGCACCACTCGCGTCGACCGTTGCCGCGGCAGACGTAGCCGTTGTTCGTGGCGGGGTTGCAGTAGTTGCTCGGCGTGACGCAGCTGCCGGCCACCACCGCGCCCCAGGTGCAGCTGGCGCTGCATGTCTGCGTGTCGGTAGCGGCGCCGATGCCGCACGCAGCGCACGTGCGGCGGCTGGTCTTCTTCGCGCCCGGCGTGCACGCGGCGGTGACGCCTCCGCACGTTCCCCACGACGACCATGCCGACCAGCCGCACGCATCCGTGCAGCTGCGCGTCCGCGACTGGGAGCCACTGCCGCACGCGCCGCAAGCCTGCTTCTCGGACTGCGTCTGCCCGGGTGCGCAGGTCGCGGTCACGTTGCCGCATGCGCCCCAAGGTGACCACGCGCCCCACGCGCAGCCATCGGTGCAGGTGCGCGTGCTGGTCTGCAGACCGGTGCCGCACGAGCCGCACGCTTGCGTGCGCGTCTCCAGTTGACTGGGCAGACACTGTCCGCTGACGCCGGTGCAGTTGCCGAACGACGTCCAGGCGCCCCACGTGCAGCCGTCGCCGCAGGTGCGCGTGCGCATCTGAATGCCGCCCGCGCAGGCTCCGCAGTTCTGACTATCCGTCTCCACTTGTCCAGGCGTGCACTCGGTGGCGCCACCCGTGCACTCGCTCCATGCGGCCCAGTCACTCCAGGCGCAGCTCTCGCCGCAGGTGCGCGTGCGCGTCTGCGCCCCGGCTCCGCACACGCCGCAGCCGCGGCTCTCCGCGCTCTGCTGTCCCGGGGCGCACTGCGCGGCGCCGGAGCACGCGCCCCACTCGCTCCATGCCGCCCACGTGCAGTCGGTGGCGCAGCTGCGCGAGCGCTGCTGGCTGCCCGCGCCGCAGCTGCCGCACGACTGGTCCTCGCTCTCGACCTGCCCCGGCACACACGCGCCGGCGGCGCCCGTGCAGGCCCCCCAGTCGCTCCATGCGCCCAAGGTGCAGCTGGCCGTCGACCAGGTACGTACACGCGTCTGCGTGCCCTTGCCGCAGGCTTCGCATGCGCGCGTCTCCAGCTCGGGGTCCTTGCCCGCGCACGCGCCCGCGTCGGCGGCTTCGTCGCAGTGCAGCTCGCTCCACTTGCAGTCGGCGCCACAGCTGCGCACCAGCATGCCGGCGGCACCGCACGTGCCGCCAGTCTCGGTGATGGTGCTGCAGCGACAGCCCTCCACGCTCTGCCACTTGCCGTCGACGCAGCTATAGCTCTGTTGTCCGCAGTCTCCGCACGGCTCGGCCAGCGGCGGGTCGCCGGCCTTGCACGGACAGACGCGCGGATCGGTGCAGACCGGCGGTCCGCTGTCCGGCTGCATCGGCACCGGCATGGTCGCGTCGACCGCGCCCGCCGGATCGGGCTGCTGCTCTGTCTCCGCAAGCCGCACCGGATCGTTGTCGAGCACGGCGTTGCAGCCGCACAGCATCAGGAACAGGAGTACGCGCTTCACAACGCACCCACGATCGCGATCGAGCTTGGGCCGAGCCGCAGCGAGGCGCTCGCCTGGTCCGAGCGACGCTTGGCGCGGTCGGTCCAGAACAACGCGATCGAGCTGGCGAGCCCGACGCCGCCGAGCACCCAGCCCGCGGTCGCGAGGTTGCCGGTGCGGCGCGCCTCGTTGCCCGCGTCCACGCCGCGCGCATCGCGACAATCACCATTCGGATCGCAGTGGCGGTCGCGTGTGTCGCCTTCGTGCATGGAGCGCATGCCGTAGCCCGTCGCGAGCGCGAAGCCGGCCACGCTCACCACCAGGCTCGCCACCGCGAACCCGCGCAGCAAGTGGCGTTCGCGCGGCGGCGCGATCGGCGCGGGTGCAGGCTCGGGCTCGAGCACCACCTCTGGCACCTCGGGCAGCGGTGCCGGAGTCACCGGCTCCACGACCGGCGGCGGCAGCTTCAGCTTGGCCGTCTCCAGCTGCGCCTCGGTGCGCACGCGCAGCTCGGTGTTGAGCGGGCTACGCGCATCCTGCAGCGCCTCTGTCAGCTCCTCCACCGCCTCGGGCCAGCGCGCGAGCTCGAAGTCGCACGTGCCCAGGCCGCGCCAGGTGCGCGCGTTCGGACGCAGCGCATGCGCCTGCGCGAAGTGCCCTCGCGCGGTCGCGAAGTCGCTCGCGTTGTAGGCCGCCACGGCCTGCTCGATCGCGTGCGCGTACGGGCTCGTCTGCGCGCTCGCATGCGCGGCGCAGAGCGCCAGCCAGAGCGTCAGGATGGGTAGTCTCATGGCGGTCATTCCTCGATCGCGAACTCATCGACGGACATCGCTCCAGGTCTGGGCGTCGGAGCGCTCAGCTGGGCGCGCTTCTTGGGGCGAGCACGCGCCGGCGCAGGAGCCGTGGGCTCGATGGGCGCAATGGCGGCGGGCGCGACGGGCTCAGGCACACCCGCATCCTCGATCCGCGGCGCGGCCGGAGGAGGAGGTGGCGCCGCGACCACACGTGGCGCGCGGTCGGGTCGAGGCCACAGCGCCACGCCCGCCAGCACCGCGGCCATGCCGAGCCCGAGCCACCAGCGCGCATCGATCCGCGTGCGCGGCAGCTCCGGCGCGGCCTGTTCCGTGTCTTGCTCCCGCGCGGTGAAACCCCGTGCCACTACCGAGCTGCGCGGCGCACGCGGCGCCTGCTGCGAACCTGGCGTGCCGAGATCCATCGGTACGATGCGCGTACGTAGGTTGCGCGCCTTGCCCCACGCCTCGCCCTCCGCGCTCGCATACGGAGTCAGATCCGCGATCAGCGCGTCCACGCTGGCGTGGCGCTCGCTGGGCTCCTTGGACATCGAGCGCCGGATCGCGAGGCACAGCTCCAGCGGCAAGTCCGGGCGCAGCTCGTGCACCGGCACCGGCTCCACCGTCAGCATCTGCATCGCCATGTCACGCAGCGTGTCGCCCTCGTATGGGGAGCGGCCCGTCAGCGCGACGTACAGGATCACCGCGATCGCATGCACGTCCGAGCGCGCGTCGACGTCGGGACCCCCGACCAGCTGCTCGACCGGCATGAAGATCGGCGTGCCCACCGCGAAGCCCGGCGAGGTCAGCGCGCGCGAGCCGCTGAGCTTGGCGACCCCGAAGTCGAGCACCACGCAGCGCGGCTCGGGATGCTCGGGGTCGCTGGCCAGGAACAGGTTCTCGGGCTTGAGGTCGCGATGCACGACGCCGCCGCGATGCGCCGCCGACACCCCGCGCAGCGCCGGGATCAGCAGGCTGATCAAGCTCGCGATCGGCAGCTCGCGCGAGGTGAGCAGGTCCGCCAGCGTCTCGCCCTCCAGCAACTCCATCACCAGGTACACGACGCCGTCTTCGAAGCCGACGTCGTAGATGTCGACGACATTCTTGTGGCGCACGCGCGCCGCCGACTGAGCCTCGCGCAGCATGCGCTCGCGTGCGCCCTCGTAGTTGGCCTGGCTCGCGCGCAGCCACTTGATCGCGACGCGCTTCTCGGTGAGCACGTTCTGCGCCTCGAACACCGTGCCGTTGCCGCCCTCGCCCAGCAGGCGCAGCACACGATACCTTGCCCCGATCAGGTCGCCGACTTCGGGCGGTGGGGTCATGGCGGATGGCACGGGTCCGCCTTATCAGGATGCGTGCCACGCGCGCAAGCCCGGCTTTGGCGGAAGAAAACGCGCAGATCAGCAGCGCGCGCTGACAACCCACGGTTGGCACCGCCAACTGGGAGTTGGCACCCGTAGCGGCCACGCCCCGGGAGCATGTCCCGCGAAGTAGACACATGTCCTTGACGCTGTTTCTGGTGCAACGCACAGTGCGGCGCATCGCGCTCCACGGCTGCGCCCGGAGCACGGCGATCTTTGGCCAAAAGGGGCTGCAATCATGGTGTTGAGAGGGAAGTCGGCACGCCTGGCGTGGGGCACAAGCTTCGCGTTGTTCTCGTTGTGGTGGGCGAGCGCGGAGGCGCAGGAGCCCGCGCCGATCACGCTCGATGCTGGGCTCCCGGTCGAGCCCGCGCAGCCCGAGCCCGCGCTCTCGGACGCAGGCGCGCCCTCCGAACCACTGCTGTCATTCGATGCGTCGGTGCCCGCCCCGGAGGAGGTCGCGATCGCCGCCGAGGAAGAGGGCAACCAGCTCGACGCGATCACGATCACCGCGCGCCACCGCGTCGAGAACATCCAGGACGTGCCGATCGCCGTCACCGCCGTCACCGCGCGCGACCTGGAGGCCTCCGGAAACTTCACGCTGCGCCAGGTGCAAAACCAGGTGCCGAGCTTGCAGATCCTGGGCTTCAACCCGCGCAACGTCACGATCCAGATTCGCGGCCTCGGCACCACCGCCGGCACCGTCAACAGCGGCATCGAGCCCGGCGTCGGTGTGTACGTCAACGGCGTCTACTACGCGCGCCCGTCGATCGCGGTGTTCGACCTCTACGACGTCGAGAACATCGACGTGCTGCGCGGTCCGCAGGGCACGCTGTTTGGCAAGAACACGGTGGCCGGCGCGATCGACATCCGCACCAACGAGGCCTCGTACACCCCCGAGCTGGCGGCCGAGCTCAGCTACGGCAACTACCAGTACAGCCAGATGAAGCTCGCGGCGTCGGCGCCGCTGGGCAAGAGCGGCTTCGCGGTGCGCATCGCCGGCATCAAGACGGACCGCGACGGCACCATCTACAACACGCTCGCCAAGGAACACTGGCAGGACTACCACAACCGCGGCGTACGCGGCGAGCTCGCCTACCGCAGCCCCAGCCAGCGCTTCAAGGCGCGCCTGATCGCGGACTACAACGACCAGTACCACTACTCCGGCTTCCAAGTCGGCCGCGGTGCGCTGCCCAAGAACCGCGCGGACGGCAGCGTCGCCACCACGCGCGACTTCTACGACCGCGCGCGCGACGTCGGCTACACGCCGATCGGCTTCAACCCCAGCAAGCGGCAGACCGACCTCAACACGCCGTTCACCGTCAACATGCAGACGGGCGGCTCGTCGCTGCAGCTCGATCAGAAGCTGCCCTACGGACTCACCGCGACGTCGGTCACCGCGTGGCGCTTCTGGGACTGGGATCCCTCGCTCGACGGCGACCGTACCGGCGCGGCGATCGCGATCGCGAGCAACCTGCCCACCAACCAGCGGCAGTGGAGCCAGGAGCTGCGCATCGCGTCGGCCAGCGGCAAGAAGTTCGAGTACACGGGCGGCCTCTACTACTTCTGGCAGCGCACCAAGGAAGTGCCGTTCAACACCTACGGCCGCGACGCCGGCAAGTGGTTCCTCGGCTCCGCCTTCCCCAACCAGTCGCTCGAGAACTTCACGGCCAGCGGTCGTCAGCTCGCGGTGATGAACAGCTACTCGGCGTTCGCCAACGGCACCTGGCACGCGCTCGACCAGCTCGATGTCAACGGCGGCCTTCGCTACACGTACGAGACGCGCACGGGCGAGTACCGCTCCTTCCCGCTGCCAGGCGCCGGCACGCCGCTGAGCGATCCTGTGTTCTCCGGCCTGTCGCAGGCGCAGCTCGACCAGATCACCGCGCGCCGAAACGCGTATGCGCCCAACTCGGAGTTCGAGACCGAGGCCAAGGGAGGTCAGGTCTCCGGCACCCTGAACGCGCTGGTACACATCACGCGCGACATCAACGCCTACGCGGGCTACTCGCGCGGCTTCAAGTCGGCCGGCGTCAACATGGCGCAGCCGGCACAGCTCGCCAACGGGCCCGCGCCGCTCACGTTCAAGCCGGAGATCGTCGATGCCTACGAGCTCGGCTTCAAGTCGCAGCTGTTCGGCCGCAAGCTGACCACCAACCTGGCGCTGTTCCTCTCGGATGATCGCGGCTACCAGGCCAACCAGAGCATCCTGGTCGACACCGCCACCGGCCCGGTCATGCGTCAGTACCTCACCAACGCCGGCGACGTGCGCACGCAGGGTGTCGAGGTCGATCTGCGCGCGCGCCCCGTCGATGGTCTGTCGCTGACCGGCGGCCTGACCTTCAACGACGCCACCTTCCGCAACTACGAGAACGGTCAGTGCTCGTACCTGGGCACCACCGCGGAGAACCGCGGCATCTGCGACCTGTCCGGTCGTCAGCTCACCGGCGTCTCGAAGTGGGTCTACAACCTCGCTGCGCAGTACGACGTCGACATCAGCAAGGTGGTCGGCTTCGGCGCGCTCGCCTACTTCGGCGGCAACTGGAACTGGCGCAGCGCCTACTACGGCACGCTCAACACGGATCCGTACGGACGCGTGCCCGCGTACGGTCTGCTCAGCGCCTTCGTCGGCCTGCGCGATCCGGACGGTCGCTGGGACCTCAAGTTCTGGGGTCGCAACCTGATGGACAAGACGTACTACCTCAACGCGTCCGTCGACACCGCCACGACCTACACGTACAGCGCCTCGCTCGGCGACCCGCGCTACATCGGCACCACGCTGCAGGTCGACCTCTGATCACAGCAAGCCGCGCTGCTTGGCGTCGTCGAGCACTTCCTGGGCGTGCACACCGGGATCGACGTCGTGGTACACGTGCTTGATGTTGCCCTGCGCGTCGACCAGGAAGCTGACGCGCGAGTCCATGCCGATGAAGCTGCCGACGCCGAATGCGCTGGACCACACGTGCTCCGGATCCGCGATCAGCGAGAACGGCAGCTGGTGCTCCTTGGCGAACTTGGCCTGGTCCTCCTCGTCGTCGCTCGACACGCCAATCACGCGCAGGCCGGCGGACTCGTAGCGCTGCCAGGCGTCGCGGAACGCGCACGCTTCCTTGGTGCACCCCGGCGTGCCGGCGCGCGGATAGAAGTACACGAGCGTGGGCACGTCCTCGCGCAGCTTCACCGCGCGGCCTTCTTGATCGTTCTGCGACAGATCGGGGACCTGGCTGCCTTCGGGCAAGAGGCCCTTGCCACCATCCGGGCGCACCTGGGCTCCACCGCAAGCGGCGAGCAGGACGAGCGCCAATACCCAAGCGAGTCGTTCCATCATGGAGGTTCCTTTCAGCTCGCGCGCGGAGCACCGCGCGCTTCCTTCAGCTCGCGCGCGGAGGACCGCGCGCGTCGACTCATGCGAGCAGGTACTCGCGGGTGAGCTCACGCGCGCGGTGCAGGCGACTCTTGGTCGCCGCCACGCTCTGGCCGAGCTGGAGCGCGATCTCCGCGATGGTCAGACCACCGAAGTCTCGCAGCATCAGCACTTCACGATA